>JANYGO010000262.1 GCA_025362325.1 Cyanobacteriota bacterium
ATGAGAGGGGCGATCGATCATTTCGATTCATACTGGTTTTTTTGTTAAAAACAGTTGATCCCTCTTTTTCTCTTTAATCCAGTCTGGGTCAGCTTTTATCCCGATCTTGACTGACTTTTGTCAGTCAACCAGCTTGCACCCTCACAAATCCTCAAATTCAGGGGGGTGAGGATTCTCGCCCGCTCGCACCAGAGTGATTTTTTGTTTGAGCGTTGTCTTTCAATCAGATTATACTAATATTTTAACTGAAATAGCAATCATTTCGGGAATAATAGGCGTCCCGCTTGTTCTACAATCAAGAACGAAAGCACGCTCCCGATCGGTCATTTGCAATTTGTAAAGCGTATAATTGCTAGGATGTCTCGATAGCTAGAGGAAACATCAAATATGTCTGTACTAGAAGCTGCTTGGAAACACGAATTTATCGCTACAAATAACATCAAGCTTCATTATGTCACTCAAGGCTCTGGGCCGCTGATGCTAATGCTGCACGGATTTCCTGAATTTTGGTATTCTTGGCGTCATCAAATCCGGGAATTTGCATCAGATTATAAAGTAGTCGCTGTGGATCTCAGAGGTTACAACGACAGCGATAAACCCAAGGATAAATCTGCTTACGTGATGGCAGAGTTTGTCCAAGATGTCAAGGGAATTATTAAGGGTTTGGGATACCAAAGCTGCGTTTTAGTCGGTCACGACTGGGGAGGCGCGATCGCCTGGAATTTTGCTTATGCTTATCCCGAAATGGTGGATAAATTAATTGTGATGAATCTACCGCATCCGGCGAAGTTTGCTGAAGGATTGCGCACTCCCCAACAATTGCTGAAAAGTTGGTACATCTTTTTGTTCCAGTTGCCATTTTTGCCGGAATTTTTAATTATGTTGGGCGACTATCGGGCGATCGATCGCGCTTTGCAAGGCATGGCAGTTGACAAAAATACTTTTACCCCCTCAGATATCCAAGCTTACAAAGATGCGGCTGCCAAACCGGGCGCTCTGACTGCTACTATCAATTATTACCGGAATATTGCTCGCGGATTTGTCGATCGCCCAAATAGGAGTGTGCTGGAAGTTCCGACGCTGATGATTTGGGGCGAAAATGATAGCGCCCTCGGCAAAGAGTTAACCTACGGAACCGCCGATTACGTGCGGGATTTTCAGATTCAATACATTCCCAATTGCAGCCACTGGGTGCAGCAGGAACAGCCGCAGTTAGTGAATCGCTATATGCGCGATTTTTTGGCAAGTAAGTTCATTTAATTGGTGTTGCGGGCGATTCCCTACGGGATAGCTTCGCCGCGCGTGCTTGGCGTTTGAGTATCGATTACAGAAAAGTACGATCGATAAGTCTGTGCAGACTCTTGACTCAAAGCGAGTCGCTGTTAACTCTCTACTCAACTCTGTGGCGTGTCATTGGAGTGAGGAATGTCGATCGCCCGACGGGCGTTAGCTTTGGCGATCTGTTTTTTGATTGTAGTTCGTCGAGGTGAACCTTCTCTTTTGACCGCTAGCCGTGCTATTTTACTTGATGTATTAATTGTTGGAATTGGTATGGTTAATGGTTGTTTATTACAACATCTTACCAACTAGATCGCCAGTCGAGTTAGATTAGCGATGGCTCTGTTTGCGTCTGACAGAAAAAACATCTAATCCGGCTGCATGGGAATAGTCCACAGTCAGCCGATTTGAGATTATAGATTTGATAGCTATTCCCGTCAATCAGCCTGCGAAAAAATAAATCCGAGCTGAGATTTTATGTATTTGACAATTTTTACTAAGGCGGCTAAGGCATCTGGGATGAGTTCCGTTATAATTTTTGACATTCCCTACCTAAAAAAATGCGCTCGCTCAAATAAAAGTTTTGCACTCAGTTTTGATGACCTCAGACATATCCGAAGCCCAGAGTTTTATTCTTTGACCTAAATTATCAACCCAGTGTTATCAAAAACTATAATTCGGAATTTGACGATCGGCATTTTAATCGCCCTGCTGCTTGAGTTGTATAGCCCGAGGGCAATTTTTGCTCAAAATGCCGTCGCAATTAAATTCTCCGGCACTGCTGCGGGTGTCAGCACTCGCTACATCGGCGCCGTCGAGGGCAACATCAACTTTGACCTCAAAGATTTGCAAGATTTGGGAATTAATACCTACCGTGTTTACGGCGGGATGTCCCGCTGGGAACCGGAAGACGATGATGGTAAATACGGCTGGCCGGAAATCTCCAGAATTAAGGCAAATCCCAATATAATTAATTGGGCGCATTGGGATCAGATGATGACTGCTCCGCCCCAGGGTAGCGATTATTGGTGGTCTGGAGAACCGGGCACAGTTTGGCAAGGCAATGCCAGGACTATTTTCAATACTCTCAAACAAGCAAATATTCGCCCGGTTGTCAGCATTCGCAATGTGGACAGTAGCTGGAATCCGTCTTGGGCGCTGCAACTGAATCCGCCTCGCACCAAAGATGATTGGAACGAGTGGTGGGAACACGTTTTTGCTACTGTTTATTGGTTGAACGTGCGTAACGATTACGGGGTTGATGATTGGGAAATTCACAACGAACCGGACAATCGGGAACAGGGTTGGGGAGGGACTAGGGCGGATTATTTTGAGTTGGTTAAAGTGGCAAAAGATGCGATCGACTTTGTTTACAAAACTTATTTGCCTACGCGCACATACCGCATCCACGGCCCGAAAACCGTAGGCGGCAGCAACTGGCCGGTTTATGCTTTGCGAGAAATTCCCAATTATTTCGATACAGTCAACTTCCACAATTACGATGCAGATATTTCTAACTACACCCGCAAAGTGCGCGGCTGGATGAACGGTACTGTCCGCGCTAACTCCCAGCTTTGGGTGGGAGAATGGGGAAGTTACAAGATTAGCTATAACGATTTCTCTTTAGCTTTAAGTTTGATTAAAAATTTGATTCGAGGTTCCCAACCGGGGGATAATTATATTTACGGTAGTCACATATTCAGTTTGTATGACTGGGGAAAGCCGGGACTGTCAGAAGGTTTGCTGGGCCCAGGCGGCAAGCGGCGCGCGGGCTACTATGCCTTGCGGATGGGCATTCGGGCTTTGCAGGGCGGGAGACCTACCTTTTTTCCTATCACTAACATTTCTGGTTTAATGGCAGTTGCCACTCGCGATGCTAGCAACAATGTTTATTTGCTGGCTGTCAATGACCAAGCCAAATCTTACACTATTAGTGCCGATATTTCGGCTCTAATTAAAGTCGGTAATGGTACCGTGCGGGAGTTCAGTCTGAGGTCAATGGATGAGGTTGTTGGTAGCTTGACACTGAAGGGCGGGAATGCGACTTTTGCGGTGGCGGGGAACAGCGCTATTCTGATCGAGTTCGATCGCCAGAATTGAATCTAAAATCTTCGGAGTCACAATTGGGATAACATAGAATTAGTTACGATCGCAATTATTTTCTGCCTGTTTCGCCCGCTCTCCCTAATTCGACAGTTGAAATACCTAAATGGTCATGTTGTGATACCCGTCCTGCCCCTGGTAAATTGGTAGCGTGTAGGTATCTTGCCTCCAACAGAATCCGAGCGAGAGTTTGGTTGAGGGCGAGAAATTAGGGTGCCGTCCAGACAATCGCAGAAATTCTTGCTCGCGTCACCTGCTGCATTTAGGCCAGCCGAGGAACAGCCGACGGGCCTTGATGTGGGTCTTCTGGCAGATCGCATTGGTTCTGAGTTGTCATTACCTGTCAATGGTCAGGATTGGGCACGGAATTAATTTTAAATGCCAAGATGCTAGAACTAGGGGTGAGTGTAATCGTACAGAAACTTTGAGCGGGCACAGGAAACCTCGCGGGCAAAGCCTCTCAATCAACCTGCTGCCCGCGTGCGGGTTTTTCCAACAAATATCATTTTTATGCCCCCTGATGTTTATTCCCTCCCTCAGTCAGGTCATTAACCGCAATCCCCTCACCGTCACCCCTGGGACGCCCATAGAAAAGGCGATCGAGCTGATGAGCAGCACAGGAGCCAGTTACGTCCTCGTGGTAGAACCGCGCGGGAATTTTCAACTCGGAAATCCCAGCAACGGGACTTCCCCACAGTCGCGCGAACACTCGGGTTTCTCTAACGGCGCACCGCGTGCGGTACAGGCATCCGCCCACGGCATCAGTGTTAACGGATCGAAAGCTGACTATCCTGGTGGGCAGACAGTGCTCGGGATTTTTACAGCGCGAGATGTCGTCCAGCTAAGTTCGATCGGCGCTGCTTTGAGGGGATTTGCGATCGAGCAAATCATGATCAGAACCGTAACTGTAGCCCGAGAATCAGAAATTCCCGACTTTTTTGCCTTAGCAAATCTGCTGGAAAAAAATCAGATCGGCCATTTGCCCGTCGTCAGCGACGCTGAAGAACTTGTCGGTTTAATTAGCTCTCAAAGCTTGGTAGAACTGTTGCAGATAATTGGGGAACCTGCACGCAAAGCAAGCAGCGCTTCGCTATCTGCGGCAGTGTTCGCGTTCCCTCCGCCGCTGCCAATTTCGCAGGCGAAACTAGAGCTGCCCGCGAGTTTAATTAAACTTTATCAAATCCCTCAAATCGCAGCCTCGCGAATTATTCACGCTCCTGCTACTGCTTCGGTGCGCTATTTGGCGCAGTTGATGTTCAGACACAATGTTAGCTATGTATTAATCACTGAAACCCCCGAACAAAACTCGCATGGTGCTGCTCAAAATTCCAAATTTACAAATCCCAACCTCCACAAACTGGTTGGGGTGGTAAGTTCTCGGGACATCGTGCAGTTGCAGGCACTGGGAAGAGACTCGAACAAAATTAAAGCAGGAGCGATTTGCAGCAGTTCGCCGCCGCTGGTGCGATCGCACTCTACCCTGGAAGCAGCCATCGCCTTGCTGCAAAAATACTACTGCCAGTTACCTTTATTAGTCATCAACGAAAGCAATCACCCGATCGGGATTGTCAATCCTAAAACCATCCTTTTACAAGCCCTGGATTCAAAATCTCTGCATTCCGGTTTGATCGCTTTGCAGCGCCAGCTAGAATCTAGCAACGCGCAATACAAAAGACTCTCGGCAGAGATACAGCGAACGGCAGCCGATCGCCAGCTCGCTGCTGAAATTTCTGAAAACAGTTTCGCGGGGCCCCCAAATCTCCTCGCTACCGTCAACAATCAGGGGATTTGGGATTGGAATCTCGAAAATGATGAGTTTTTTTATTCGGCGCGCTGGCAACAAATGCTGGGCTACCAAGAAGGGGAAATCTCGAATCGCCGCTCGGAATGGTGGAGTCGCATCCACCGAGATGACATTGACGGAGTAAAAGCAGCTTTAGAAGATCACTTCGCACAAAAAACTGCGGATTTTGCAGCAGAATATCGGATGTACTGCAAAGACGGCAGCACTGTCTGGGTGCTCAACCGGGGTCAAGTTTTGCGCAGCGCTGCGGGTAAACCGCTGCGGCTAGTCGGAACTCATACAGATATTACTCCAAACAAGCGGTTAGAACTCAAAAACCACGAGAACGATGGGGAGCAATTCCAAGTATTTGACTCTTTGAAAGCAACAGTAATTTTTCAGATGGATGCGGCGGGGGTTTGGACATTTCTAAACCGCGCTTGGACTGAAATTACTGGTTTTTTGGTTGCCGAAAGTTTGCAAACTAATTTTTTAGATTGGGTGCATCCAGATGAGCGCGCGCAGTGTGGGGATTTATTGGAGTCTTTGCTGTCGGGAAAGTCGGAATTTTGTCGGCGAGAACTGCGATTGAAGTACAATTCGGAATCGGGGAAAAACGAATTGGGAATTCACCCGGATTCTGGCTTTATTTCAGTTGAAATATTTGCCCAAGTTCGGCTGAATTTGCAAGGTAAAATAACGGGAATTTTAGGGACTTTGCATGATGTCTGCAACCGCGTCGCTGGAGTTGAGGAACTGCGGGAAAGCGAGCGGGCAATTCGATCGCTCTACGAGGTAATGGTGGGCTCGTCCGGCTCTTTTGACGAGCGAACTGCCCGGTTTCTGGCAATGGGTTGCAGTCAGTTTGGGATGGATATCGGGCTGTTGGGCAGGGTTTTGGGCGATCGCTACGAGGTGCTCGCAGCGATCGTACCGTCCGATTTTCCCTTCGGATTTGCTAAAGGAGACGGTTTTGCTTTGAGCAGAACCTTCGAGCGAGAGGTTTTGCGATCGATCGAACCTATTTCGATCGAATCAGCCGGCACTACTGAGTGGCGCAATCACCCGGCTTACGCAGTGCGCAGGTTAGAGGCTTTTGTCGGCACGCGGGTCATCGTGCAAGGGCGAATTTTTGGTACTTTGAGCTTTACTTCCCGCACCGCTAAACCTGCTTTAAAACCGCTGAATTTTGAAATTTTAAAGTTGATGGGGAATTACATCGGCGCGGAAATTGCCCGCGAAGAGCGAGAGCGAACTTTGCAGCGTCAGTACCAGCGCGTGTTACTGCTCAAACAAATCACTCAAAAAGTGCGATCGACCTTAGATACTCAAGAAATTTTTCAGACGACCGCCACCCAAATCGGTCGCGTCTTTGGTGTCAATCGCTGTACAATTCACACTTATCTTTCCCAACCTTATCCGCACCTTCCTTGCGTCGCGGAATACTTAGAACCAGGCCACGAATCGGCTTTAGATTTAGAGCTTTCTGTCACTTACAACCCCTACACAGAAAAACTGCTCGCTGAAGATATAGCCCTGGCATCTCCCGATGTGTTTGCCGATCCTTTGCTGGAATCTTCCGTGCCCATGTGCCGCCGCATCGGATTAAAATCTATGTTAGCCGTTCGCACTTCCTATCAAGGAGAGCCGAATGGCATTATTACTTTGCACCAGTGCGATGCAACTCGACAGTGGACTCCAGACGAAATTGAACTGTTAGAAGATGTTGCCACTCAAGTCGGAATTACCTTAGCTCAAGCACGACTCTTAGAAACCGAAGTTCAGCGACAGCAACAGTTAGCAGAGCAAAATGAAGCTTTGGAACAAGCTCGACAAGCGGCGGAAGTTGCTAACAGAGCTAAGAGCGAATTTTTAGCGACGATGAGTCACGAAATCCGCACTCCGATGAATGCGGTAATCGGGATGACGGGTTTGCTATTGGATATGGAACTAACTCCAGAACAGCGGGATTTTGTGGAGACAATTCGCACCAGCGGCGATGCTTTGCTGACTATTATTAACGATATCCTAGACTTTTCCAAGATTGAATCTGGAAAAATGGATTTGGAACGCACCCCCTTCGAGCTGCAAAACTGTATAGAAGAATCTCTGGAACTGCTGGCTCCGAGAGCATCGGAAAAAGGTTTAGAATTGGCTTATTTTATCGATGATTCGGTTCCGAAAAACATTTTAGGAGATGTCACAAGACTACGCCAAATCTTGGTAAATTTGCTGGGAAATGCAGTTAAATTTACAGAAACTGGAGAAATTGTGGTCTGTTGTACGGCTAAGAAAATCGAGCGTGTAGCTGCCAATAGTCCGCTAAGAACAATCAATATTATAGAGCAGAAATCGCGAGCAATTAACCAGGAAGAGTTGGCAGATAGCAGACAATACGAGATTCAATTTGCTGTTCAAGATACCGGAATTGGTATTCCGCGTGACCGGATGGATCGCCTGTTTAAAGCTTTTTCGCAGGTGGATGCTTCGACAACGCGACATTACGGGGGAACGGGTTTGGGACTGGCTATCAGCCAGCGCTTGAGCGATATGATGGGGGGTAAAATGTGGGTTGTGAGTCAGGTGGCTCCGGGAAGTTCTAAGTCGAAACCAGCAGTTTCTGCGATCGCACAAAGTACGGCAGGAACGCCACCTGCGGGATTTTCTGAACCGTCGATATCGGGTTCTGGTTCGATTTTTTATTTCACGGTGACTGCTGAAGCGACTCAGAACCGCGCTGAGGAAAAACTGCCGGAATTTGCTACAGGTAAACGTTTGTTAATTGTGGAGAATCATGCCATTAACCGACAAGTTTTGATTCGGCAAGCTGAGGCTTGGGGAATGATACCGGTGGCTGTAACTTCGGGTGCTGAGGCTTTGGAAATTATCAAAGAAAACTCGGCGCTCGATTTGGCTATTTTGGCGATGAATCTACCAGATATGGACGGTGTGGCTTTGGCTGTGGAGATTCGTTCATGGGAGCTGAGCAATTTGTCTAGCAGCGACGAGCTAAATCCGAATGTCATCAAAGTTAAAAGCCCTCGCAAAGTTACGCTACCTTTGGTGCTCTTTACTTATTTGAGCAAGGCGGAAGTTTGGAAAAAACTTGAAACTACAGAAGTACATTTTTCGGCTTTTTTAACTAAGCCTCTAAAACAGTCGCAGTTTTATAATGTATTGCTGCAAGTCTTTGGATATGTTGCCGGCAGAAGCGGCAAGGGAGAACTTTCAAATGTCGCGACTTTGACTTCGGGATTGAAGTATTTTGAAAATTCTCAAGAACAGCACCGCGTACAGCGGACGCCTGCGGTTTTGAGGCAGGTTGCGAGCAATTCTGCCGGACAGGATGCAGCTAATTCTAGTCAGATTCGGATTTTGCTGGCCGAGGACAATGTGGTAAATCAAAAAGTTGCTACGCATTTGCTCGACAGGATAGGATATCGGGCTGATATTGTGGCTAATGGCTTGGAGGTTTTAGAGGCATTGAAGCGGCAATCTTACGATGTTGTGCTGATGGACGTGCAAATGCCGGAGATGGACGGGTTGGAAGCGACGCGCCGCATTTGTCGGGAATGGCCCGCTCACCAGAAACCGAAAATTATTGCGATGACGGCTAATGCGATGCAGGGCGATCGCGAAAAGTGTCTGGAAGCAGGTATGGACGATTATATTACTAAGCCTGTGCGCCGGGAAGAGTTGGCGATCGCCCTCAGCAAGTGCCAACCTCTGCATCGGGATGAATCGGATGCCGTTACTGAGCAAAAAAATCAACACATTTCCGATCGAGTTGACAGTCAGGCTGCTGCATATTCCAGCCTTCAACCGAGAGCAAATTCGCCGATCGATTTTCAGGTTTTGCAAAATCTCCGCCAGCTAGACGATGAGGAAGATCCTGATTTTTTGGGGGAGTTAATTAAGATATATTTGTCAGACGCACCGCAGCATTTAGAAACAATTAAAGAGGCGATTTTCCTAGGGGATGCTGATAGTTTGAAGCTGGCTTCTCACACGTTGAAGTCGAGCAGCGCTAATTTAGGAGCCGTGTCTTTTTCGGAAGTTTGCAAGGAGTTGGAGTTGATGGGCCGCGTGGCGGTTGAGTCTGGAGGGGAACAGGTGTTTGATGCGCGTACTGCACGCGATCGGCTGTTGGAAGCCGAAACGGAGTGGGAAAAGGTGCGAGCGGCTTTTGAGACCGAATTAAAAACGGGGAAGTTGCGATCGCAAATTGGCTAATTTGTTATTTGTTATTTGCGGTGCCCTGAGCCCTTCGGCTACGCTCAGGATAAACTCCGTCGAAGGGTTATTGGTTATTTGTCAGTTTCAATTCCCAATGCCCCATGACCTGCGCGGGCCAATGCCCAGTGCAGCGATGCCCCATGCCCCATGACCTGTTTGGCCAATGCCCAATGCCCCATGCCCAATTCCCAATCCCCATATTTAACTTTCACCTAAATACGCTTTGCGAACAGTTTCATTTGACTGTAAATCGCTAGCAGTACCAGCGACTACAACCTCACCAGTTTGGATAACATAGCCGCGGTGGGCTACACTTAAAGCCATGCGGGCGTTTTGCTCCACCAGTAAAATAGTTGTTCCTTGAGCATTAATATCGCGGACGATCGCAAAAATTTGACTCACCAACATAGGAGCCAAGCCCATACTCGGCTCATCCAACAATAGCAAGCGGGGGCGCGACATCAAAGCGCGGGCGATCGCCAGCATTTGCTGTTCGCCCCCGCTGAGAGTGCCCCCTTTTTGACTAATTCTTTCTCGCAAGCGGGGAAATAAATTTAAAGCTTTTTCCAGATCCGACTTGATACCCAGAGTATCGTTGCGGAGATAAGCGCCCATTTCCAGGTTTTCTTGCACCGTCATGCGCCCAAAAATCAGCCGCCCTTCCGGACTTTGAGAAATGCCCAAACGGACGATCGCCTCTGTAGACAGCGATTCCAAAGGCTTTCCCTCAAACAGTACAGTCCCCTGGCTTGGCCGCAGCAGCCCTTGAATCGTGCGGAGAGTTGTCGTTTTCCCCGCCCCGTTGCTGCCGATTAATGTCACAACTTCTCCCTGCGAGACTGTTAGCGATACTCCTTTGAGAGCGTGGATATTTCCGTAGTAGGTATGAATGTCTTTGATTTCTAGCATAGTTACTGTTTCTACTTTGTCCTTTGTTATATTATCCCTACTAATTATCAACTTTTAAAGTTTAGGAAAAACCGCCGAACATCAATTCCTAGGGGATTTATGGACGCATCTCACTTATCTATGGGTGCACAATACCATTAATTTTAAACACAGAATGCCCATGTAGACAAGCTACAAACCCTAATATTTATCAGTCATCCCCAATTTCAACTCTAAAATCCCAAATCTAAAATTGCATTACCCGTTGGCATCTTCTTCTTTTCCCAAATATGCCTCAATCACGCGAGGATTTGCGCGAACTTCTGCCGGAGTTCCCTCAGCAATTTTAGTACCGTACTCCATCACACTCACGCGATCGCTAATTCCCATCACCACTTTCATATCGTGTTCTATCAGCAAAATACTCAACTCCAACTCATCGCGAATCCGGTAAATAAAGCGAGTTAAATCAGCCGTTTCATTCGGGTTCATCCCCGCCGTCGGTTCGTCCAAAAGCAGCACTTTCGGATCGGAAGCCAAAGCCCTGGCAATTTCCAATCTGCGCTGGTCGCCGTAGGAAAGGTTTTTTGCCAACTCCGGCGCCTTCTTCACGCCTAAACCGACAAAATCTAGCATAGTCAGCGCTTTAATTTTAGCTTCCCGTTCCTCGACCATCGCACTCGGTGGGCGGAGAATTGCACCCAGCAAACCTGTTTTCATTCTGCTGTGTCTGCCTACCAAAATATTGTCCAGCACAGTCATATTGTTAAACAAGCGGATATTTTGAAAAGTTCTAGCAATGCCGAAACTTGTCAGGCGATCGGGAGGCAAACCGGTGATATTCTTGTTTTCTAGCAGCAACTGACCTGCACTCGGTTTGTAGATACCAGTGAGCATATTAAAAAACGTGGTTTTGCCCGCTCCGTTAGGGCCGATCAAACTGGCGATCGAGCCTTTTTCCAAGGTTAAACTAACTTGGTTGACCGCAGTCAAACCACCGAATCTCATTGTAAGTTGTTGTGCTTCTAATAGTGACATTTTGGTTGTGTTTCCTGATATTTTATATTGCAGTGCGAGCTTTTACTTTCACTCTCGCAAATCAACTTGGGAGATTATACAAGATTGCAAAAGTCCTTTTTATCAAGTTTTCGGACGATGCTCAGAGCAACGTCCTCGCTATTTTTGCAATTCAAGTCTATTGTCTGACATATTTTCTAACGTACAAACAAAATAAAACTTAAACAGATTAGATTCTCGGGAACGGAGAGGGCGATATTGTGCGTGTAAATCTGCGGTAGAGAAGTTTTCAATAACTTTCAGATTGAGTTCCTCAGCTAAACTTGCAATTTTTTCAAATCCAGTAATCCACGGTGCATACATACTTTCGTATTTATCTATGTAATCATTGATATCTTGGTAGCCCGTCGTCCTACAAATCACCTGCTCCGACATATAATCAAAAGACAATCGGAAAGTATTAACATTGTCGCGAATTTGTTCTAATACAAATATTACATCTTTTTTGGCCAGCAAGGTAGTGTTGCCTTCCCACAAAAAATATGTCGGTAGCTCGAAATCAAATTCGTTCTGTTTCAGCAAGGAGATTAAACCGTCTTTTACGTAGTCGCCGGGAAGGTAGCGAACATTTGCACTAACTTTGTTGGCTGTGAGAGTTTGTTCTTTTAATTGGAGAGTTGCGAGATCGTCTATTTCAAAATAAGTGACTTTTTCTCCATTGATTCTAGCGGCGCGAGTATCTAAGCCTGAACCTAAGATAACTATTTGTTTGCAACCTCCTAAAACTTGATTTGATAAAACATCATCAAAGTATTTAGTCCGCAGCTTGACCAGTTCTTTTGCTGCGGGAGAGTTTTGAGCTATTGCGGAGGCAATTGTTTTGGTTTCCTCGTTCAGCCAAAATTTGACTACATTATCGGTGTAAAGTGGATGAGTTTCTTCATTCTCTTCGGCTCTAAATTCGGCAACAATAAAAGCAGTACCAGTTACATTGTTCATGGCTCATCTTTCACCTTTGCTATTGACTTCTGGAATCGGCTAAAGACTCATTGCTCGCTTCACCATCCGAATGCAGTTCTGCTTGGTGAATGCGATCGGGAATCAGCCCCTCCGGCCGCACGATCATCATCACAACTAGAGTTAAACCGAATAAAAATAAACGCATTTGAATCGGATCTAAACTGGTGGCGAGAAAGTCGGCTAACTGGGGAATTGCAATCCTGGGAAGTACAAAAGTATTCAGAAAACCCTTGAGGACTTGGGCGAGTTGGGGTAGATATAGCCGATCGGCAGACATGATAATAATAGCGCCCAAAATCACCCCGGTCATGTTGCCCAAACCGCCTAAAATCACCATACACAGGATGATTACCGAGACGGAGAAATCGAAGACGCTGGGGAAAATCGCGCTGATATAGGCGGCGTAAAACGCGCCTGCAAAGCCTGAAAACGTCGCTCCCATCGCAAAAGCCGAAAGTTTGGTTTTGACCAGGTTAATACCCATCGCACTCGCCGCTAATTCATCTTCGCGCATGGCATTCCAGGCCCGTCCCAAGCGGGAATCTCGCAGCCGCGAAATCATGAAGTAGGCGAAGACAACGAGCAGTAAAATTAGGTAGTACCAGGGAAAGTAGTTACCGGTGCTGAATGTGCCGACGATCGGCAGAGATGGACGCCCGATCGGGTTGATGCCCGCTTCGCCGCCGGTCAGGTTAAAAGGTCGATCGCACCCAACGAGACAAAGCACCAACTCGGGCTTGCCCAAAATGGAAGCAACAATCTTCGAGATTGGTTCATCGATGCGAATCGCGGTTAAATTCCGAAACACCACCGGGATAATTTCGCCAAAACCGAGGGTAACGATCGCCAAATAATCGCCCTTGAGCCGCAGTGTCGGAATACCCAGGATTACGCCCGCAATTCCAGCTACACCGGCGGCGATCGGCAATACCACCCAAAAATTCCAAGCAATATTTAACTGCCCGGAAGATAGCAAAGCCGTAGTGTAAGCGCCGATCGCAAAAAACGCCGCATATCCCAAATCCAACAAACCCGCAAAACCCACAGTAATATTCAAACCCAGCGCCAGCATAATAAAGATTTGAATCTGTACTACCGTAGCAATCCAGCCTGTCTTAGCCTGAAGGTCGATAAACGGAAACAGAATTAAGATAAAAGCTAATGTTACCAGAGTAGCCTGCCGCTGGCGTTCTCCCGGTAAACCCTGCAAAGCACCCATTAATGTAGCTGTCAAAGTTGCGATCGTCAAACTGCAAATCCCGTACAGCAGAGTAGTCGGCAAAGCCACAGCAGATTGACCAGAAAAAGGTCTAACTAAAACCCCTTCCAGTACGCTAGCAACCAACAGCCAAACTCCCAAACCCAAACCCGCGAAACTGCCCACTGTCGCACCCATTTTTGGGGTATCAACCTTCTGATCCTGACAGCTCATGAAGCCCGCAGCCGTGCCCATCAGCCACCCGATCACAGTGCCACTCCAACCGCCGAATAGCACAACAGTCAAAAAGGCGATCGCCCCTAAAATACCGCTCGATTTAATTGCTTGGATTATCTTGTTTGACATAATTCAATACAGTTGGGTTAACGCTTTTCTTGTCATTCCGAGGAACGAAGCAATCTCAGGATATTTTTTTTACTCTTATTTTGTCTCCCGGACTCTCTTATCCCAGCAGATTGTGACATCACAATGAGTAATTGCTAATTCCCCAAATTACACCTTCTCCTGAACATTCTCGCCCAACAAACCCCCAGGGCGAAAAGCCAAAATCACCACCAAAACCCCAAACACCCAAGCATTAGTCCAGCGACTCGACAAATACTGATCGCTCAAAGACGAAAGCACCCCAATCAAAACCCCTCCCAACATCGCCCCAACAATATTACCAATCCCTCCCAAAACCGCGGCTGTAAAAGCTCTCAACCCCGCCGTAAAACCCATCGTAAAAACAATAGTATTGTTGTACAAACCAACCAGAATCCCAGCCGAACCAGCCAAAGCTCCCCCAATTAAAAAAGTCAGAGCAATAATCTGATCGACATTAATCCCCATAATCTTAGCAGCATCGCGGCTTTGAGCAGTAGCCCGCATCGCCTTTCCCAGACGAGTGTACTGCACAAACACATGAAGCAAAACCATCAATACAACCGCCACCACCAACACAATTAAATCCTTCGTGGTAAATACAATACTGGTTTGAATTCCCAAAGCTTTGAGAATATCAACTCGGGGCAACAAATCGGGAAAGCTTTTTGGAGCAGCCGAATTGGAACCCATCACCGGAATAAAAGCTTTCAATCCTCCCCAAAATAGCCCCATATTTTGGAAAATGAAAGAAACTCCGATCGCCGAAATGAGAGGAGCCAAACGCGGAGCATTACGTAAAGGTCGATAAGCGTACTTTTCCACAACAATATTCAGGCCTGCACAAAAAGCCGAACATACAATTAAAGCAACTAACATCACCGGTACAGCAACAGCTAAAGGTGCGCCGTCTTGAATACCAAAAGCCCCGAATACAGTTAGGGAAGCAAAAGCTCCCAACATATACAAATCGCCGTGAGCAAAATTGATTAATTCAATAATGCCGTAAACCATCGTATAACCTAAAGCAATAATGGCAATCAGCGCGCCGTTAACCAGGCCCACTAATAATTGTTGAATCAAAACTTCAGGGTTGCTGGCTATTTCTCCAATAATTTTGGGCAAGTCAAATCCGGCGATCGGCCCTAACAACAAAACTATATAAGCTACACCTAGATATACAAGAATACTCTGCCATTTTTTCATATTTTTGGGAAATTGAGAATTGGGAATTAGGGATTGGAAATTAGGGATTGGGGATTGGGAATTGAAAATTGGGAGTTGGGAATTGGGAATTGGGCATTTTTCGTGTTCCGACAGCTATTATTTTTTAGCGATGATTTCTCAGTTATTACCAATCACCGATGACTAATGACCGATGACTAATGACCAATTCCCAATTATCCATTATTCCGCCTTCAGCGCGCTGACAAACTCCCACTTGCCACCTTTAACAACATTTCCTGACATTGTAGTCAAGCTCGTGTCGCCGTTGGCGTCAAAACTCCAAGTGCCGAGTACCCCGTTAAAATCCTTAGTTGCCAAGACAGCATCGCGGATCGCAGCGCGGTCATTTTTGCAGACTTTATTAATTGCGGCGATCGCCACTTTAGCAGATTCATAAGCGTAAGCTGTATAAGCTTCCGGTTCAGCATTAAATTTTGCCTTGTAACTTGCGTACCACTTGGCCCCTTCACCAGTCAATTCTTTAGCAGGCAAGCCGCCAAAAGTAGCGTAAACACCTTCGCCATCTTTGCCTGCTGCGTCAATTAAAGCTTGATCTTTGATACCGTCGGGCCCCATGAACTTAACTGCATCAGCCGCCATCCCGACATTTCTCATGTCTTTAATTATTTGTCCCGTGTTGCTCTGAGTAGTGCCACCGAAGTAAATCATGTCTGGATTTAAAGCTTTTATCTTATTCATTAACGCCTTGTAGTCGCTAGCTTTGATATCAATTCCCTCCCGGCCCAAGACTTGAATTCCCAACTTTTTAGCAGTTGCTTCAAAAACGTCAGCCACACCTTTGCCGTAGAGTTCTTGATCGTCGAGAATGAAGACTTTTTGCACTCCCAAAGATTTCGCCCAGTTGCCAGCGACAGAGCCTTGAAGGTCGTCAGCAGGCACAACGCGGGTGAAATTGCGAGTGCCAGCAGGATAATAAACGTTGGGTTCTTTGGGTTCGCCTTTTCCTGGTTTCGTCAGTCCCGGATAAGTGTTGGCCGGACTGATCATCACGATGTTAGCTTGGTTGAGCACGGGAATCGAAAGTTTGGCGGCACCGGAGTTATAGTGACCGATGGCGGCAACTACCGAACCGTCAGCGACGGCTTTGTTGGAGTTGGACGTTACCTGTGCGGGGTCCCATTTGCCGGCGGCGGCGGTGGCGTCATCGAGAACTTCGTATTCGATTTTGATTTTGCCGTCGCAAGCTTTGGAGTCGGTTTCGGCGAGTGCTTGTTTGATGCCGTTGACCATTGTTTGAGATTGACCCAAGGCGCTGCCTGTCATGGGGAGCATGGAGACAATTTTGACAGTATTTGGGTCTCCGGGGGTGCTGACTGCGACGGGAGAGGCTGCTGGAGTGGCTCCGGGACTGCTTCCGGGAGTTGTGGCAGTGGGTGTTTGAGGATTTTGACAGCTAGCGCACAGAGAAGCTATGCCGGCGGCTACAAGTATTTTCCGCAATCCTGCGGCGCCCGGATTCTGGGTTGTGTGGGTTTTTGAGGGTGTGGCACTTTTGCCTGATTTCTGGGAAAAGTTCATAGGTTGGTTGCTTGCTGGTGTTTTTGCATATTTTTCACTGTTGTCAGTATGTAGTCAAGAGTTAGCACATATTTCCCAAATTTTGGTTAAATACAGTCAATCGTCTGGATCTGCTTGGTATTGTACGATCGCAGTTTGGATTTCTTCGGCCGAGACGTTTGCTTGTTCGGATTTTGCGTAAATCAGGTGTAAAACAACTTGATTCGGTGATTCAACTTGATAAATCAAACGATAACCACCGCTCTTACCAACTTCGGCATCAATGTTTTTCGCCCGGACTTTGTAAACAATGTATTGAGTCCCTGTAATCTGGTTACCAATGAAGTTACCTTGGATAATCTGATCGAGGACAGGCTGAATATCGGTTTGAATTTGGCGATACTTTTTAGCCAGTCCTTTGAGGCGACGTTTGAATAGTGGCGTAAATTTGAGTTGGATTGACATATCAGACATTGATGTCGTCCCAGAGTTCTGATATGGGGAAGGTTTGTCCCGATGAGGCTTGGTGGAGGGAGGCTTTCAAATCCGCGAGGATTTGGTCGTTGGAATCGTTGTCTGAGTCAAAATCTGAGTCGAAGTCTGGGGCGATCGCAAATTGTGTCCGACTGGTCAAAAATTCTAAGAATGCCAGGGTTTGCTCTAAAAGCGGTTCAGGAGTCCGTTCGATCGCTTCGAGAAGGCGTTGTTTAATCGGCGACATAATATGACCTCTAAATCTATATCCTCTCATTTTATTATTTCCCCGATCGATCCTATGACTATGATGGTGAAAGTTAGCGATGCCATTGCTTCACTTTAGCTCAGATGTTATTTGTTATCGCTGGAGGTTCGATCGCGCATGGTTGAGTTGCAATCAGATTTAGAATACGTGGTGAGCGATCACTTACAGCAGATTCCATGTATGTGTGGTACACTAAATTCAGTATATCAGCATAAAAAATGAAAGCTTATTCGATCGAGTTTCGTGAAAAAATAGTTAAAACCTATGAACAAGGTGATACATCAATCAGGAAAGTAGCCC
>JANYGO010000300.1 GCA_025362325.1 Cyanobacteriota bacterium
CGTAAGTTTTCGCCCACTACTACCAAGATGGTTGACGTTTTACTAGCTACTGCGCTTGATTTAGTTAATATTAAGCACTTTAAAAACTGGTTTACAAACTGCTGCTACTGTACTGCATAAACCTGGAATCCGCTGTATGTCATTGCGAACAATGTGAATCTATGCAAAAGCTGGGCTTGTTTTTATTTATTGGATCTTTTCTGCCCTGGGTAGCAATCTTGTTTGTGGTGCCGTTCCTGCCGCTGAGCATCGCCGAAAAAACTACAATAGATGTCGTTCTAGCTGTTGGGGCCGAAGTGTGCTTTTGGCTGAGCGTGGTGATTTTGGGGAAAGAAGTAGTTACCAAATATCGGCGTTATTTGAATCCCCGCTATCTTTGGAACAAAATTAGAAATTTCAACCGCAGATAAACATGACTCGACGCAGATGTGGTTCGATCCTTCGGACTTTAGTCGGCATCAAGAAGGACTAAAGTCCGAACGATCGAACCAAGGTCAAGGTTGAGCTATTCGCTGAAAATTTGCAAGCGAATAGAGCGCTCTCCGTCTCCAAAATCCACCTCAATCTTTTCTCCCGAAAGACTGTCCAAACATCCCAAAAGTAAGCGCAAATTGGGCGTGCTCGCTCCTGTATCCACGTACAATCTATCCGCCAAACTGCCTAAACGCTTCCAAACCGTGTAGAGTTTGACTACTGTTTGTTCTAGCAGTGCGGCTTGTTTTACAACGTCGGCGGTGGTTCCCAAACAGCCGACTCGCAAAGATTCTTCTAAAGCCATTTCCATGTCTAAGTGAGACTGATTGAGAGCTTGCACTTGGGCGGCGGCGTCGAGATATTTTGATAAATTCTTGGCGTCGGAAGTTAGCTGTTTGACAGTATCTACGTCGGGATTTTCTGCTACTTCTTTTTGAATTTCGATTTGGTGAGATGGGGAGAGTTTCTCCATTTCTTTGACCAAAGGAGCGAGATAGCGGGAAGGAAGAGAACCGCTAGATGCTTTTTCTTTGACTTCTTCTGGCAATAATTCTGAGTTCATTGCCATCCATTCGTCGGATAGTTGTTTGACTTCGCGGCGGGTGATGCGATCGCCCTTTGATGCGGCATCTGTTACCATTTGCTGTACTTCTGGAGATGCTTTGGCAGTTTCTACAAAGGCTCTTTTGCTGAAGTTTCTAATGGAATCTGGGTCTAAATCTCCTTGCTCGATCAGAGTTTCGGCACTCTTAGCTAATTCTATCAAAGAGTAGGCTTGACTTTTGCTAATTTCTCGTTCTTTTAGCCAGTTCAAGAATCCGGTACCGCGTCCGTCGCCGCCTTTTTTTTCTCTGTCTCGGACTGTTCGCAGAATGCGTCCGCGCCAGATGTCGGTTTGTAAGTCGAAACGATCGCACACTTTCCAGGCATTGTCAACCTGATTGTCAAAATCGAAGTCTGGTATTTGTTCGTCTTCAGGGTCTGGTAATTGGAAGTTGATATCGGTCAAGCCTTTGAGGGCTTCGGCAAGTTCTGCGGGAGATTGGGGGACTTCAGCCATTAGGAGAAAATTGTGTAGAGCGACAGCCGGTTTAATTGGGAATTTGCACAAGTTGAGATTTGAGACGCTATCTGTAGTAGTAAGGTGGGCAAGGCTGACACTACAGATAGAGTTTTTGTGCAAGTTATATCATTATTGCACGACGAAGGGCGATCGGCTGCGTTAGCGGGTGATCGATACCTGTACAGAAGATATTATCCGGGATTGACCCCACTTGGAGACGGCAATCGATCGAGTTTGGGACTTTGTGCTGTGGTGGGGGAGATGTGGCGCGAGGGGTTTTAACGCTGATGCTGATATTGACAAATCGAGCGTTGGGTTAAAATGAGTTAGGCGATCGCAGCCACTAACAAAACCTTTAAAATTAATAGGTAAATATGGCAACTCTCACCGATATCGGGACATTAATAGTCGAAACTCCAGAAATCTGTGGAGGGCGGCCACGGATTGCGGGTACGAGAATTTCTATTGCTCAGATTGCCGTTTGGTATAAAGAAGGACTGAGTGTAGAAGAAATTCTTGATGAAATTCCTTATTTGACTTTAGCAAAAGTCTATGCAGCATTATCATATTATCACGCTAACAAAGCTGAAATAGAGGCGGATTTAGCAGCAGAATTGGCTGAATATCAAGGCTTGGAAGCTGAACACAAATCAGGTAAGCTGTAATCAGCAAGATTTATTAAAATTTTGGTCAGAGGCATCGCCATAACTAGGATTGCCATCAAAAAATAACTACTATCTCCGTGGGTGAAATTATGCCCCAAGACTTCTCCGGTAAAAATCTCCGCAGCCACAACTTCCAGGGTCAAAATCTCACGGGTGCAAAATTCATCGGTGCAGACATCCGAGGCGCAAACTTCACCGTGGAAGCGTGCAGTAAATTCTTTCCCGCGATTGGCACTCTCTTATTGTTACCCTAAAACCCAAAAATTAACCGCCTGTCAAAGCTCGAAATACCCACCCGAAAAACATCACGCTCAAGAAAATTACGCCTCCGAAAATCATTATCAAACCTAATAGTAAAGCGGTGACAAACAGCCAGTCGGCTTTTTTCGCTGGTTCGGGGCTACCTAAATGAGCGTCTAGCAATTCTATATTCTTGACATTGGCTTTCCAAGCAACATCAAGTAAGTCTCCAGCAACTGGTACAGTGCCTGCAACTGTATCAAATACGATGTTAGCAGCCATTTTGATTAGGGTTTCTTGCGGTACTCCGAGTTGCGCGGCTTTGAAGACTACGTAACCTGAAAAAATTCCTCCGATTAAATCGCCGCCGCCCGGTATAAGTCCCAATATTGGATCGAGTCCGATGCGGTAAGGTGTGCCGGGAATGGGAATCGCGTTGTCGAGTAAGTGGCTGATTTGGCGGAGGCGCCGCAAGGATGCAATCTGGGATTTGTTGAGTGTATTTGTGGCGGAAGTTTGTGTGGGAGAACGTGACATTTAATTACTCTCGATTGCGATATTACTGCTATTTTATGATGTTTGTTGGAGCCTATTATAGCTTTTTACTATGCCTTAAGCAATATTTTTGTTAATACTATTTATGACAAATCTTACTACAAAACTTTTTTGGGGCTTGTTTTCTCAACTATTGTCGCTTGGTGCGTCGCTATGAGATTGTCGATTAAATTTAGGGATTTTTTATGGCGACGTACCCTACAAATAATATTGCACGATTTTTCATACACAGAAACCCGGTTTTTCTTCAAAACCGGGTTTCTTGTTTTTAGCTGCCTGTAGTCAGTTTAACCGGGAAAGCCAGATCTATTTGCCTTCAGTGAAGTCGGCATCAATCACATCGTCGCCACCGTCAGTCGGGCCGCCAGTCGGGCCGCCAGTCGGGCCTGCGCCACCAGTCGAGCCGTCTGCTTGCTGGTACAGGTTGCTGCTGACTGCGTAGAACGCTTGTTGCAACTCGGTTGTCAGCGTCTTGATGGCAGCGTCGTCTTCTTTGTCGATCGCCTCCCGCAAGTCTTTTAGCGTGCCTTCTAGCTTGGTTTTGTCAGCTTCAGGAATCTTGTCACCAAGTTCTGCCATCTGCTTCTCAATTTGATAAGCTAAAGAGTCAGCTTGGTTTTTGCGATCGATCCGTTCGCGGCGTTCCTTGTCAGCAGTCGCATTCGATTCGGCTTCCCGAACCATGCGCTCGACTTCATTGCTGGGCAAAGTAGAAGCACCGGTAATGCTGATCGATTGTTCTTTACCAGTACCTTTATCCTTAGCAGCTACATTCAAAATACCGTTAGCATCGATATCGAAAGTAACTTCAATTTGCGGTACGCCGCGGGGGGCTGGGGGTACTCCATCTAAGCGGAAAGTTCCCAAACCTTTGTTATCAACCGACATTTCCCGTTCGCCTTGCAAAACGTGAATTTCCACGTTGGTTTGGCCGTCTACAGCAGTCGAGAATGTTTCCGACTTCTTGGTAGGAATTGTGGTGTTGCGGGGAATAATTTTGGTCATCACGCCGCCCAAGGTTTCGACGCCGAGAGACAGCGGGGTAACGTCGAGCAACAAGATGTCTTTGACTTCCCCTGCGAGCACGCCGGCTTGAATTGCTGCACCGACTGCGACCACTTCATCGGGGTTTACCGTTTGGTTGGGATCTTTGCCGAGGATTTTTTTGACGAGTTCTTGCACCGCTGGAATGCGCGTGGAACCACCAACTAAGACAACTTCATTAATTGCAGATTTGTCGAGTTTGGCGTCGCGGATGGCGTTTTCTACGGGGATGCGAGAGCGATCGATCAAATCGGAACAGAGCTCTTCAAACTTGCCCCGAGTCAAGGTGGTGTCCAAGTGTTTTGGCCCGTCTTGAGTCGCGGTAATAAACGGCAAGTTGATTTCTGCTTGAGTAACACTCGAAAGTTCAATCTTGGCTTTTTCGGCCGCTTCCGTCAGGCGTTGCAGTGCTTGCTTGTCTTTGCGGAGGTCAATTCCTTCGGCTCTTTGGAAGTCGTTAGCGATGAAATCGACGATTTTTTTGTCGAAGTCGTCACCGCCGAGGTGAGTGTCTCCAGAAGTTGCGAGCACTTCAAATACGCCGTCGCCGACTTCGAGAATCGATACGTCGAAAGTACCGCCGCCCAAGTCAAATACGAGGATGGTTTCGTTGCTCTTTTTATCTAATCCGTACGCTAAAGCCGCTGCTGTAGGTTCGTTTATAATCCGCAGAACTTCAATACCGGCAATTTTTCCAGCGTCTTTAGTAGCTTGGCGCTGGGAGTCGTTGAAGTAGGCGGGAACAGTGATTACCGCTTGGGTGACTGTTTCGCCGAGGTATTTGCTGGCGTCTTCTACGAGTTTCCGCAACACTTGCGCGGAGATTTCTTCCGGAGCAAATTGTTTGCCGCGGGCGGGACAGTCTAGTTTGAGGCTGTTTCCAACTTTGAGGACTTTGTAGGAAACTTCAGTGGTTTCGTGGGCTACTTCGTCAACCCGACGCCCGATAAACCGTTTTACTGAGTAAAAGGTGTTTTCGGCGTTCATCACGGCTTGACGCTTGGCGATTTGTCCGACAAGTTGATCGCCATTTTTAGCGTATGCTACTACGGAAGGTGTTGTGCGACCCCCTTCGGCGTTGGCTATGACGGTGGGTTTGCCGCCTTCCATAACTGCGACGCAGGAGTTTGTCGTACCTAAGTCAATTCCAACTACTTTTCCCATAGGGGTGTTCCGGCTCCAATCTCTACAAAATTTTGGTTTTCTATCTGTGCGATAGTCTGGTTATTCAGGACTGCGATTTTACCTCGCGGTTTACGGGTAGTGAGTCCTGCTTTAATACAGTCTTCGATAGGGTGCTTATCTCTATACTGCGGGCGGTTAGACCTTGCGATGAAGGCGTGTTTACCGAACCTGTTAGGGACGGTTGCATCCGTGGGGCTTGCACCGCTACAGCTTTCGACTGCTTTTGTTTACTCTTCCTAATGTACGGCGTGCGATCGCTTCTGGTATTGTGGCAAACCGTATACGTTGTGTTGTATTTGCCGTCTTGTGTGTATAAATTTGGGAAAGGCTGGTGCGGGCGATTCCTTACCGGATAGCTGCGCCGCGCGTACTTGTGGCTGCAAAATAAAAGTAAAATTTATCAATTAGAGTCATGAGTTAGACAACTACCTATTTGCTGCTTGTTTAATTG
Organism: Cyanobacteriota bacterium; assembly: GCA_025362325.1. Classification (GTDB taxonomy): domain Bacteria; phylum Cyanobacteriota; class Cyanobacteriia; order Cyanobacteriales; family Microcoleaceae; genus Microcoleus. The sequence continues at coordinate 5,678 of JANYGO010000300.1, forward strand.
TACTCATCAGAATAAACAGTTAAAAATTAGTATCTTAATGATTGTTTTATTTAATAATCTGCAAATAATGCGAGCAGTCTTTCAGACGGTGCTGGTGGGTTTTCCATGACTGACAGTAAAAAGGCTCGATCGCGATCGGACAGTGCTGGAGGTGTATTATTATAAGCTGCTGGGCCGTTGAGCGTAGCATCTGCTTCGCCAATGAATTCGCCCTGGACAAACAGGTAAGCCCACCAATAGAGTCGGGTTTCGGTACTGGTTTTGGTTTTGACGAGCGATCGCATTTTGCTATTCCTCCCACTGCTAAAATTGCTTGACTACTATTATTTTAGCCAAAAAAGCACAGCGGCAGGTTTCAACCTGCCGCTATAAAAAACAGTTCGCCTAATGACTAATCACTAATGTCAACTGTCAACTGTCAACTGTCAACTGACTAATGTCAACTATCAACTGTCAACTGACTAATCAGCAGAGCTGCGGGAAAGTAACTGAGAGCATCACCAATTGCTAGCGTACCGTTACTTTCAACCGCCTGATCGGTAATCGCATCCTTCCAAACCGACGGCATTTGCTCGGACAATTCCAGATTAGTGTCTTTCCAGACTTGTTTGCCGATCGGCATTTCTTCCGGTTTGACAACTCCCGTCAAAAATCGGGGAGCAATGACAATAATTGTAGTATCTCCAAAGCTTCGCGCAAAGGCAACAACATTATCTTTAAACGTGCCAACTACTTCCAAAGGTCGATAGTCGCCTGATTTAAAGACCTCCAAGTATTTTTTTCGGGCTTCTAGCAATCTTGCCGTCAAAAACAGCTTAATTCTAGCATCTTCCCGCGTTGCTATCAAATCTTCAATCAGTGGCAAAATATCCGTCTGAGCTTGCTCTTTAATTTCCCGCAAAACCTCGATTCTGCGGTCAAAATCAACGGGACGGCGGTTGTCTGGATCGACGTGGCTTAAATCCCAGAATTCCGTCCCTTGATAAATGTCGGGAACCCCAGGCGCCGTAATTTTTAGCAGCGTTTGAGATAGAGAATTGAAAATGCCGTAATGTGCTACTTTTTTCCAGAAAGGTAGAAATTTCTTGAGGAATTGATTGTGTTCCGAAGGTTCGAGAACGCTATCAATAAAGGTCATAAAACCTGTTTCATAGTCGTTGTCAGGTCTCAGCCAAGCTGTATACACTTTGGCTTCGCGGACAGCTTTGATTGCATAGTCTTTTAGGCGATCGACATAATCAGTATTTTCAATTCCCTCAAACGGAAAACTGCCGATCAGAGTTTGGTACAAGAAGTATTCGTCGTTAGTATCGGGAACCATGCGATTCACAAAGTTGACTTTCTTAGATGAGTTTAGCTCTCTCCAAGACCTGACTTGCTGTTCCCATTCATCGGGAATTTCTGATAAAACGTTAATTCTGGCTCGCACATCTTCGCCGCGTTTGGTATCGTGGGTAGCTGTAGCATTCATTTTGTGCGGCCAAGCTGCTTGCTGCTGTTTGTTGAACTCGTGAAAATCCGCCAGCGAAACGCCGAACTGACTGGGATTTCCTCCGACTTCGTTGAGGGATAAAAGCCGGTAGTAGACGTATAACAGCGTGTCTTCAACACCTTTAGCCATCAACGGGCCTGTCAACTGCTGGAGTTTCATGACAAAGTGCCGGCGCTGCTCTTTTTGTTCGGCGGTGAGGGTTTCTTCTTCTTCCAGCAACAGCAGCGTTTCGATAAATTTAAGTTCTTTGAGGAGTCGCGGTACTACTTCTTTGGCGTGGGCGATCGCATATTTTACGTAAGTGCGATCGGACTCTCTCAAACCCTCTTGGTTGATGTAAGTTCGGTAGACTGGAAAAATTGTTAAAACAGCCGCCAGTGCTTTTTCCAAACCGGGACGAGTAAAGTCGTTTCCCTGTCTGGATTGACCGGAGATATTCTTCAAAAGTTGAGCCAGATTGTCTACATCTCCCGCCAAATTTTTCTCAACAATCAGCCCTTTTTTATCTAAAAATAACTGCTCGTAGGGAACGTTCAAGCGAGTAAATCTCTGATATATTTCGCTAAATTGCTGTTCGCGATCGCACCGACAAAAAACGCCATTTACGTAGTTCAGAAAGTCGTAACCGCTCGTTCCCTCAATCGGCCAATATGACGGCAAATCTTCTTCGTGTTCCAGAATCTTTTCAACAGTAATGTAAGTGTCTCCTGTTCTCTCGCGGAGCCGTTTTAAATATTCTGTGGGGTCGTACAGTCCGTCGATGTGGTCGATTCTCAATCCGGTAAACTTTTCCTCGTCCACCATGTCGAATATCAGAGCGTGGTTTTTGTGGAAAACTTTAATCTCTTCAACTTTTACCGAAATCAGTTCGTTGACTGTAAAAAACCTGCGG
>JANYGO010000354.1 GCA_025362325.1 Cyanobacteriota bacterium
GGCGATCGGGAATTAATCAAACAGCACGGCGAAACCCAGTGGGTAGTGCAAATCAATCAAGCTTTAGAAGAGAATCGCTTTCGCTTGTACTCTCAGCCGATCGTACCTTTGCTCAACTCTCCCACCACCGGAGCCCACTGCGAAATCCTGCTTCGCCTCCAGCTTGCAACCGGTCAGTTGGTATCGCCGATGGCGTTTATTCCGGCCGCCGAACGCTACAACTTGATGCACGCGATCGATCGCTGGGTAATTCGCACTTTATTTAGTAATTTATCTAAAAACTTCACGGCTAATTTATTAGTCCAAAACCCCGGGGCAGACAGCGATAAAATAGTTACCTTGCCTGCTTGCTGCCCCTTGTCTAATTCACAATCCTCATTTGACAAACATCCCAGCCTTTATGCAATCAACCTTTCTGGGGACAGCCTTAACGAAGAAAAGTTTATCGACTTTATTCAGGAGCAGTTTTCCATCTATCAAATACAGCCGGAAATAATTTGTTTTGAAATTACAGAAACCGTGGCGATTGCTAATCTCAGCAAGGCAGCCAGCTTAATTTGGAAACTCAAGGAACTCGGCTGTCAGTTTGCCTTGGACGACTTCGGCAGCGGGATGTCTTCTTTTGCTTACCTGAAAAGCTTGCCAGTAGATTATCTTAAAATAGACGGCAATTTTATTAAGCATCTTGCCGACAATCCTATTGATTTCGCAATGGTAGAAGCTATTACCAAAATTGCTCACGTCATGGGAATTAAAACTATTGCCGAGTATGTGGAAAGTCAAGCAGTTATTGATAAACTCAAGGAACTTGGGGTAGATTATGCCCAAGGTTATTATTTGGGAAAGCCTCAACCTTGTAATTTCGGCTATCCAAGTTTAGAGGAAGTTTTGGGAGAATTTTCGGTTGATTCTTTGGCTTTTGAGGCCAAGCTGGCTTCTTGAAGAGTTGACAGTTGACAGTTGACAGTTGACAGTTGAGAGAAGGAAGAGGAAGAGTTGACAGTTGACAGTTGACAGTTGAGAGAAGGAAGAGGGAAGAAGGAAGAAGGAAGAGGGAGAATTTCCCAATTCCCAACTGTCAAGTGCCAACTAACAACTAACAACTGCCAACTAACAACTGCCAACAGTCAACTGCCAACAGTCAACTGCCAACAGTCAACTGCCAACAGTCAACTGCCAACAGTCAACTGCCAACAGTCAACTGTCAACTGATAGCAGCTTCAATGTACTGAGTGTCTAAGAGAAAAGCACCTTTTTCAAAGCGAATGCCCCAATAATTGCCGGGACGCCGATCGAGTACAATACCCTCAGCGCCGATCGCAATTACATTCGCAGCCCGCAGCATCGGCATCGGTTCGGCAGTTTTGACGTATGGCGGCATCGCCACAACTCGGACTTTTTGACCGATCGTAAATTCTTTTTCCATAGGTTTTATGCTGTTGATTGGCGATCATGACACGGCTAGGGTAGTCAGAATTCATTGTGGCGCACTTTTGGCAGAACTTCCTCTGACAGCTTTGTGTCAAACTAAGAATTGATAGAAAATGGCTGATATGAAAGTAGGGGATAGTTGATATGGCTACAAGTCGTCGCATTGAGCGTGTAGCTTCAATGATTAAACGGGAAGTCAGCCTGATGTTGCTGAATGGAATCAAGGACGATCGCGTCGGTGCAGGTATGGTTAGCGTTACCGAAGTAGTTGTTTCGGGAGACCTTCAGCATACAAAGGTTTTTGTCAGTATTTACGGTACTGATGAGGCGAAAGCCGAGACTATGGAAGGTTTGAAATCGGCAACTAGCTATGTTCGTAACCAGTTGGGGCAGCGGTTGCAACTACGCCGGACACCAGGAGTGGCATTTCTAGAAGATGGTTCCCTGGAACGGGGTGATAAAATGGTGATACTGCTGAATCAGCTTTCTGCCGATCGCAAACCAGGTATGTTTGACGACGAAGAATTGACGGATGATGGCGAAAAATTGACCAATGATGATGATGATGATGATTTAGAAGCAGACGAGGATTAATTAGCATCTGAAGGCAATCAACAGTCAACAGTCAACAGTCAACAGTCAACAGTCAACAGTCAACAATTCCAAATTACCCATGATTGACAATCTTTCCTTACCCGAACTGGTGGCCCAGATGTTCGTGGTGCGCGCTTCTGGCTGCTTGTTCGACCACCAAATTCGCTATCTTGAATGGGAACCCACGGCCGACAAACTCCGCTATTATCTGGAAAAGTTGGGCGTCGGTGGGGTGATTTTGGTGGGGGGAAGTGCTGCGGAATTGGCGGTGCGATCGCACCAATTGCAGTCTTGGGCCAAATTTCCGCTACTGCTGGCGGCTGATATTGAGGAAGGTGTCGGCCAGCGGTTCGCCGGGGCGACTTGGTTCGGGCCACCGATGGCTATTGCTGAAATTGCGACACATGATCCAGGTAAAGCCGATCGCTATGCGGAACAAATGGGATCTGTGACTGCGATCGAAGCTAGGGCGATCGGTCTCAATTGGATTCTCGCACCGGTGGTTGATGTTAACAACAATCCTGACAATCCGGTGATTAACGTCCGCGCTTTTGGCGAGACATCGGAAATTGTCGGCAAATTGGCAAGTGCTTTTATTCGCGGCGCTCTCAAGCACCCGGTTTTGACTACAGCTAAGCATTTCCCCGGTCATGGAGATACGGCGGTTGATTCTCACTTGGAATTGCCGGTTTTGCCGCATTCGCCAGCGAGATTGGCTGCTGTTGAGTTACCGCCTTTTGTTGAGGCGATCGCCGCTGGGGTCGATGCTGTGATGAGCGCCCACTTGCTGATTCCAGCTTGGGATGACGAGTTTCCTGCTACTCTTTCTCGCAAAATTTTGATTGGGAAGCTGCGCCAAGAGTTGGGATTTGATGGTTTGATCGTGACGGATGCTTTGGTGATGGGTGCGATCGCCAATAAGTACGGTGCTAAGGGCGCTGCTGTTTTGGCGGCCCAGGCTGGGGCTGATGTTTTGCTGATGCCGCTTGACCCGGAAGGGGCGATTTTGGCTGTCTGCGAAGCTGTCACTCAAGGGCGGATTTCTTCTTCACAAATTAAGGAATCTGTCAAGCGAATTTGGAAAGCTAAAGCTAAAGTCGGTTTGTTAGTAAAGGAAAAGGAAAAAGCAGCAGATTCAACATCGATCGAGTCGATCAACTTAAGTTTGCTAGCAAATCCAGAAGCAAGGGCAACGGCTGTCGATATTTTGCGAGATTCTTTGAAATTTGGTGGAAATCTGCCTTTAGTCGCGAAAAAGCCCTCAGAAAACCAGGTTTTGCGGAATTTGATTGTTGTAGATGATGTTTTGGGTTGCGAGTTTTTGGGCAAACACACTCCGGCGATCGCCCTTCCCCAACAGTTTGGTTACGAATTACAACTAATTGACGATCGCACAGGCGCGATCGTTGATAATGCAGGTGCAGAGCATTTTTCTCCGACACTGCTGCAAATTTTCATTCGCGGTAATTGCTTCCGAGGCAGTGCTGGTTTGACCGAAGCAGCCCAAGATTGGTTTAAGAAATTATTAAGGACGCTCGAACTGCAAGCTGTGTTAATTTACGGCAGTCCCTACGTTTTAGAGCAATTCTTGCCGCACTTGCCTCCGAGTATTCCTTATGTATTTTGTTTCGGGCAGATGGCGACAGCGCAATCTCTGGCTTTAGAATTGCTGTTCGGCATTGACAAAACGGGCAATGCTTGAGTTGTTGTACTCCTGAATCTTTCCTTTGCTGCGTCAGGACTTAAATTGATCGACCCGGTTTCTCGCCAGAACTTTTGCCGATTGTAGCAAAGCATCCATCCAGAAACCGGGAATCGGGGGTGGGTGTCTAAGTGGTGAAAGCTTTGCAGAAGCTGGGTCTGTTAGCCGGCAAAATGTGCCACGTCTCAAAATCTAAAGACAGATCAATCACTGAGTAATCATTCCTATAACTTTTTTTTAATTTACGAGTGAATAGTATCTGTGTATACAGAAAAAAATTAACTTACATATTCGGAAGTTTGGACTATATTATTAGCAGGGCCATAAATTTTTTTAAGTAAAACCTTGAGGGCGCATTATGATTCAGTCAACTATTCACCAACTCCACTACTCTTTAGATGTTATCCAGGATGAAGCGCGCCACCTCGTGCACGAGGGCATACTGAGCCGGCAACAGCCTATCTACACGCTTTGTCAGTTCATCCCGCCCCGAGAATGGTCTTGCGTCGAGGGAGAACTCGAAAAATGCGACTTCTTGCTGCGCGATCGCATCGCCGACCTGATCGGTACTGAAAACTGGGACAATGACTAAAGTTTGGTTCTTTTCAATAAGTTTGCAAGTAAACTCCGGCCGTGTTAAGGGATTCTTTATTCTTTAATCCTGGGAATTTTCAGCGCGCAAATTTTCCAATTCGGCCCTCAGCGCTGCCATGTGTGCAGTTAATTCTTGAATCTCTTTTACGTCTGGTTGTACAACCGACTCGGGAGGAGTGTCAGTTGCTGTATCCGATTGCTGATGCGAGACGGATTCGTCGCTGCGTGCATTCTCCCGATCGCCCGGTTGAGAGAAAATTGTATCGACAAAATTCCGCGCTTCTCGATCGGTCATTTCTCCTTTTTCCAGCAACTCATCCGCGAGTAGACTCAAATTTGGCTGTCGAAGTTTGTCCAGATTTTCTTCTCGCTTCTGGGCATCTTGCAATGTCTCAATTAAAAAGGAAGTTGCACCTAAAGTTAGGTGAAATCCTGTTTGCAGCATTTGAGGCAGGTTGTCGGGATTCATCTAAAAAATGCCGCTAGAACGTTTTTCGGAGTTTTTGGTTCGCGAGTTGCCAAGAGGTGGCGGGCTTGCCACTTCTTGGCGTGAAGATGCGAAGTTGTCGATCGCGATCGCCCCGCTTCCAGAAAAATCAGCGTTTGGGGGGATGCTTTTTTTTCGAGCAATGCTTATTGTATCATTACTTCGCGAATTGAGAAATGTCAAGTGTAAAGTTTTGTAACGAGCGATCGAAACATCCCCACTCAACAAGTCAGTCATCAGTCCTGGACGGATGGGGGGCGAGAAACCCCGTTTCTCGGCAAAAATTGGGTCTGGAAACCAGAAATCTAGTCAGAAACCGGGGTTATAAGGTCGCAAGCGCGTCCAATACTCTATATTCAAAATTTGAGATAGAATCCAATTTACCAGAAAGAAGTGGTTTAAAGCCTCCACCCTTGTAGGGAGAAATTAAAACAAGACTATTCATTACCAGAAAGAATTTGTTTAAAGCCTCCACCCTTGTAGGGAGAAATTAAAATCAGACGATTCATTACTCCAATCCTCGGACTTCCAGGTAGAGGTCGCCCTCAAGCAGTCAACTGTCGAGCGGTCAACTGAATGAATCGAATCCTCCGACTTCCAGGTAGAGGTCGCCCTCAAGCGGTCAACTGTCGAGCGGTCAACTGTCAAGGATACAGCGCCTCACCGGTGGATGGGTCAAATACGAATAGCCGATCGAAGTCAAGTTGTACCGTCAGCCGATCGCCCGATCGCAAGCGGACACTCGCAGGTATTTGCAACTGTACAGTAGTTTCAGCACTCAACAAAGGCAAACTCGCCCGAATTAAAGTTTCTCGCCCCAGAGGTTCCACTACTTTTACCTCTACATCGAGAGGAACTTTTTCTAAAGCCCAAACATCCCTGTTTAAATCATCGGATTCTGGTGTTTTCGGCGTAAACATTTCGATATTTTCTGGGCGAATTCCCAAATCAAATCCTTGTCCTTCTCTCGCCTGCAATCTTTTCTGAATCGAGGGCGGACAAGCTAAAGATTGACTTCCTACTTGAAAGGATTCGTTAGCATAAATTGCGGGCAAAATGTTCATCGCCGGATCGCCTAAAAATGTGGCAACCATCCGGTTGGCTGGTTTCGCGTAAATGCTTTGCGGGTCTCCAATTTGCTGAATTTTTCCCCCATCTAAGACCACAATCTTATCAGCTAAAGTCATCGCTTCCACTTGGTCGTGGGTAACGTAAACTGTGGTGATTCCTAGTCGTTGATGCAGTTGTTTTAGTTCGGCCCTAGTGTCGTCTCGCAGTTGGGCGTCGAGGTTGGAAAGCGGTTCGTCTAGGAGGAATACTTTCGGTTCGCGGGCGATCGCCCTTCCCAGTGCTACCCGCTGCTGCTGTCCGCCTGATAGCTGTTTGGGCTTACGTTTGAGGAGGTGGTCGATCGAGAGCGATCGGGCTACTATTTCGACTCGTTCTTGAATTTTAGTCTGGTCAACATTCCGCATCCGCAATCCAAATGCCAGGTTTTCTGCGACAGTCATGTGCGGGTAAAGGGCGTAATTTTGAAACACCATTGCCACATCCCGCTGTCTAGCGGGAATGTTGTTAACTAAATTCTCTCCAATATAAAGATTGCCGGAAGTTGCGGTTTCCAAACCTGCAATTGTCCGCATAATTGTGGATTTCCCGCAGCCCGAAGGCCCGACTAATACCCAAAATTCCCCATCCGGAATTTTGAAACTAATGTTTTCGATCGCGGTGACGTTTTGGTAGCGTCGGGTAATATCTTCTAATCGAACATTTGCCATTTTTTGACTGTAATTGGTAATTGATAGTTAGTGCTTTTTACCTTCAGTCTTCAACCTTCAGAAAACTGTTCTAATTCTAAAAATGTGCGTTCTAATTCTTCAATCAGAGGCGTTGATTCAGCTTGGCGGAATGCTTCTACCAAAGAACGATAGTACCAGAGAGAACCGTCTTTGCCACCTTTGAAGCGTTCCCAAACCGAGTCGCCCACTTGACGGGAATCTTTCAGGATTGATCGCACGTTATAAAGTTTATCAGCCGCCGAGACCAATCTGACCGAACCCGAAGCTGTGAGAATGCGATCAATATAAGCTTGTTTGCGATCGCGCCAAGGGGGTTTCGGCGTAGCATCGCTGTCGGTACAGCCGTCTACAATCGCTGTTACAGTATCGCCAAAACGGCGGCGGATGGCTTCGCGGGTGGGCGCGCCGCCTTGATCTTCGATCGCATCATGAAGCAAAGCTGCGATCGCCTCATCTTCATTTGCCCCGTATTCCAAAGCTATACTAGCAGTACCCAACAAATGAGCGATATACGGAACGCCTGAACCCTTACGGATTTGAGTTGCGTGCAATTCAGTGGCATAGGTGAGGGCTTCAGCAAAACGGTTTGAGAGTATCATTGTTAGTTCGCGATCGCCTGAGTGGTCAGAAACCGGGTTTGATGGACGAAAATACTTAGTTCAAGCCCACAGATTCGGTAAAAAACCCGGTTTCTTTAGCCTAATCTATAAGTTTCGATTGTAATTGAGCGTTTATTGAGTAAAAGTATTGATTTGAATATCTGAGTAAAGCGAGGTAATAACAATGACAGCTACTTTAATCTTACCAGAAACACCTGCAAAAATACCAGAAACATCTGCAAAAATACAACCAGAAAATGTTATATCTTTAGAAGAATTTCTGGTCAAACCGCCGGAGAGAATGGAATGGGTTGACGGTAACTTAGTGGAGAAAACAGGCATGACATTTAAACACGGTTTGGCTCAATCTAAGCTATCCACTTACTGGAGAATTTACAAAGACTCCAGCGGACAAGGAGGAGAAGTTATTAGCGAAACACTTTGCCGAACTGCCAAACAGGGCCGCCGTCCCGATGTCGCCTACATTACTCCCGAACTGCTGCCACACTCAGGCAATTTTACATCATTTTCCCAAAGTTTCCCCCTAATTGCGGAAGTTGCTTCGCCGGAAGACAGCGGCGAAGAGTTATTTGCGAAAGCTCAAGAATATTTGGAGTCTGGCTGTCAGGAAATCTGGCTGCTATTTCCAGAAGCGAGATTAGTATTTGTGAATGCAGGTCAAGGCTGGCGTTTGTTTAATGCGAATGAAGTTGTTAACACCCAAACTATTCTTGCGGGTTTAAGCATCGCAGTCAGCGAATTGTTGGCTTGAGGAATTTAAAGGGCATTTTATCCGTCTTTTCGGGCAACGTGAACAGCAGAAAGAAACGAGAGTTTTACGCGGTCTCCAAATGTCTCCAACTTTTCCCGCAATTCTGCAAATAGCAACTGCTTCGCCTGCGGTTCAAGCCTTCCAGAGGTGCTTACAAGATTCAGGTAGTTATCAATGCTATAGGTGACTTCACACGCGATTTGCTCTGTTACCAACTCCCGAAAACAACCAGAGTCTAAAACATCTTGTGCAAACCCCTTTAAAATCTCCGCTTGAATTTCGGCACCTTCATACCGGACAAGCGAGGGAGCATGGGCTTGATAGACTTGCTCGATCGCGCGGTACACTTCATAGGGAGGTTCCGGAGTCAGGTTCCACAACAGAATCAGAAAACCGTTGTCTTGTAATGCCTCTGCTGCCTTGGAATACCGAATCTCTGGTGATATCCAGTGAAAGGCATTGGCGGATAAAACGGCGTTGAAGTGATTTGCTGACATTGCCCATTCTTCAAATGAGGTATTGCAAATCTCAACTTTTGGATATGGTGCACAGTTACGCTGTGCCAGACGACAGAAATCTTGGTTGGGTTCAATACAAGTTATTGAAAAGTCAAATTCAGCAAAAGCCACAGTTGCATTTCCCGGGCCGCAGCCCACCTCAAGAATCCTGGGCTCTGAGGAAAGTTCAGCCAAAGCTACAGCACGATTAATCAGTTCTTGAGAGTAGCCTGGTCTGGCATTGTAGTAAATATCAGCAACAGGAGAATACCAAGTTTTTCGCTGTTCCAAGTCTAGAGAAGACCTAGCATTTATTAGCTGTTTGGGGTCTTGCATGAGAGATGCGTATAAGATTTTGAACTCAACTTGATTATACAGCTTTAGCGCGTCAACCCCTATACTCCCGATCGCCCTCAACCCAAATTTTCTCTGCTGCTGCGGGCGATCGCCCATTCAAACTGTCCGCAGTCTTGATATAGTAGTATCCGGTGCAAGTAACGGTAAACCATGACAGCAATAACTCTCGAAAATAAATTTGAGTACAAACCCCTATACAAACCGAATCAATTAATTTGTGGCACCGGGCAAACAGCGATTGTCAGCGGCTGGACGGTCAAAAGTGCGGTGGGCAAAAACTTACAACCCAACGAATTTGCTGTCATCGGACAACTGTACTCCCCTACTCGCGGCATCAACTTCTTAATTAGAAACTTGCTGTGCAATCCCCACGTCCGCTTTTTAGTAATTCTCAACGCTACCAAAGAAGACCGCAACTCCGGCGCAGCAGAGTGCTTGATCGACTTTTTTCGCAACGGCTTTGAAGCTGGCAAAAGCGATACAGGCAGAGATTGCTGGCTGATTAAATCTGCAATATTTGGCTATATCGATATTGAAATAACCGCCGAAGCCTTAGAACTATTGCGTCATTCCATCCAATGGCAAGAAGCTAAATCAATTTCAGAAACACTGACTTTTGTCAAGGATTTTTCGGAAAAAGAATCTGCTGAACCTTGGGGAGAACTCGTAACTTTTCCGATCGTCGAAATCGTGCCAACTGTACTCCCCGGCCAGAAATACGGACACAGAATCGAAGGCAAAACGATCGCCGAAACTTGGGTCAAAATCATCCACCGAATTAAAACCACCGGAACACTGCGGCCGACTGGTTACGATGGACAGTGGCAAGAATTAATCGATTTGATGGCAGTGATTACCGATGAACCACCGGAGTTCTATTTTCCCGAACCGAATTACTTACCAATAGACCGTTCTTTCCTCGAACAGTACAAACCGCAAATGCTGGAAGATTCCCCCTACAATGAAGGGATTAAATATACCTATGCACAACGAATGCGGTCGTGGTTTGGACGCGATCAAATCGAAGAAGTTATCGCCAAACTAATTAAAGAAATTGACGCGGCAAGTGCTGTAATTAGTTTGTGGGATGCTGGCGGAAATATTAACAGAAGACCCGATGGTTCCTCCGACCACCAACACAGCGGCAGTCCTTGTTTAAATCATATTTGGGTGCGAGTGGTGGACGCAGAACTATCGCTAACTGCAACTCTCCGCAGCAATGATATGTTTGCGGCTTGGCCGGCAAATGCCATGGGTTTGCGGGCTTTGCAGCAACACATTCGCGACGAAATTGCGAGGCGTTCCGATTACAATTTGACAATGGGCCCGCTGATCACGCTGTCGCAATCGGCTCACTTGTATGATGATACCTTTGAAAATGCCGATCGACTAATTCAAACCCAATATGCTAAAATCTGCCAAGAGCGAGACTTTTTCGATGCAGCGGGCAATTTTTTAGTTGAAGTAGCGGACGATCGGATAGTTGTCACGCAAACCACCCCCGGCAGCGGCGAAGCTGTCACCTGTTATTCGGGAAAAAACCCTCTCAAGTTAGTGCGAGAAATTTGTGCGGCTTCTCCGGCCATCCAACCGGATCATATTGGTTATTTGGGAATAGAATTGCAGAAGGCGGCCGAGTGCTTGAAAACCAGCAACCAATACATTCAGGATAGAAGATGAACTTAGAAGAAGAGAGACCGACTTGGGACGAATACTTTTTAATGCTGGCAAAATTAGCCGCTACTCGATCGACTTGTCTGGCTTTTCCGGTCGGCGCGGTAATCACCAAAAACAGGCAAGTTTTAGCCACGGGTTATAACGGTTCGCCGTCAGGTTCGGTACACTGCACGGCTCAAGGCTTCTGCTATCCTGGTTTGAGCAGTTGCGACGCTAGCAAAATTTTGCCGTCGCGGGCCGTTCACGCTGAAGCAAATGCGATCGCCACCGCTGCAAAACACGGCATATCTACCGCTGGATCTAGCATTTACGTAACATTAGAACCGTGCATTTATTGTTTGAAATTACTCATTTCCGCTGGCATTCGCGAAGTATTTTATGAAACTGTTTTTAACAGCGGAGAAAAAGCTGCTTTGAGAGATTCTTTTATCGCTGAAGGTATTGTCGAGTTCAAACAAATTAAGCTATCTGAAAGTACAGCAAACAGAGCGGCTTTATTTCTGCTGAATCCTACATCTGTGCCTAAAGACGATCGACCATTCGGTTCGTAGTGAGGACTTTAGTCCTCAGAAATCAGGACTAAAGTCCTCACTACAAACATTCTCTCTTGGGTTCGTAGTGAGGACTTTAGTCCGCAAAAATCAGGACTAAAGTCCTCACTATAAACATTCTCTCTTGGGTTCGTAGTGAGGACTTTAGTCCGCAAAAATCAGGACTAAAGTCCTCACTACAAACATTCTCTCTTGGGTTCGTAGTGAGGACTTTAGTCCGCAAAAATCAGGACTAAAGTCCTCACTACAAACCAGCTCAATCAAACTGACTCACAGCTTGCAAATAGTCGATCGCCGCATCGATCCTCGAACCATACTTAAAAGCAAACTGATCGAACCAATATCTCTCATCCGAATTCTTATCCAACTTTTTCAGCCAAACCTGAGCTTGCCTTACTTTTTGCCTGTGCGTTTGTACGTCCAACTCCGACTGCACAATCTTTTGTGCAGGTAGCGCTTCCTGTGCACTAACTTCCTGAGCTTTATTTTGTGCTGCACATTCAGCAGACAGCGGTTCCTGTGAAATCACTTCCGCAGGTTTATTTTGTGCTGCACATTCAGCCTTAATTTCAGCTAAATCCTTGTCTAAAGCACCAGCATACAAATTTATATCTGCTGTTTTAAATGTTGGATTTGACCGCACTGCTGTTGGTTGCAAAGGCGGTTGTGTTTGCACCGGCGGCTGACTTTTCAACTCAGCTTGTTTTTGAGATGCTTGATATTCTGCCTTAAGTTCAGCTAACAGGCGATCGATCGATTCCATAACTTAAAACCCCTTAAATAATGCTTCCCAGCAACCGGGCACAAATATAATCGCGCGAAATTTGCCCACATCCTCAATCAGTTATTGCATTCAGCAATACTTCCGTCAGGGTCATTTCTTCCATATCATCCATCGTCACAGTATCAACAATATCGAATTTAGCTCCGGCGCTTTGGAGTTCGTCATCCAATATCTTGAGAAACTTAGTAGCTTCCGGGGCATTCCCTACTTGAATGAAAGAAATCGCCAGCTCTTCATCTCGATCGAGCTGGCGCGAAGCCTCTATAATCGTTTTCATCACTTGTTTGCGATCGTCCGGTTCTCCGTCCGTCACCACTAATATTGTTTCCCCATTTTGCTTTGTCTTAGCGGATGCTTTGCGCTGAAAATAACTGTTGAGAGCGTCTTGCAGTACCGCAGCCAAATTCGTAGTCCCAGAAGGTTCGTTTTCTAGGAATATTTGCACCACTTTAGCTGCCGTTACATTTTCGTACCGTTTGAAGCGACCGGAAAACAAATAAACTGTGATGCCATCAGGGTCGAGTTCTTCGCATTTATTCGCCAGTGCGATCGTCGATTCTTGCATCAGCGCCCACCGACTTTTACCGCCCATCTGGTCTTTGGTGTACATACTGCCGCTTTTGTCAATGATGATTGTATAATCCCGGTTCTGAAGCATAGGATTTTTCCTGTTAATTAAGTTTTTACCAAAAAGATCGAAAACCAGCGAGCATTAGCTGTGGAGCTTGAGTTGCTCGCTGCGTTTTTTTAGTTGATTTGCGATCGCAAATACCGGAATTTAAGCTGCAACTAAAGCATCTTTAAGCGGCTTCCAAGTAAAAGCTCGATCGCCCCCCATCTCCACTGCTATTTTAACTCGCGGCTCTAACGTCGGCAAAACAGTCAAATACTCAATCTCCTGACTCGACAAAATCTGCCCCTCAATAATCCAGAGCACCAATCCTTTTGCTTTCGGCGGCAAATTGTCTAATTGAGTTTGCAGCATCGGCGGCAGGTAGTACGTATAACCCACAGCCCCTTCGTTGCCAATAGTTTTCTTGCCCAAATGCGGCGGCCGCACCCCGTGAACCCCCGTCAAATACATCGCCAAATCGCCCAAACCGCGCGCCGTAATCGTGTACGCACCGTAGCCCGCAGCCCGCAGCCGCCGCAGGTAGCGCCCCTCAAATCCTCCCTCTAAAGGAACGTACAGGGCCAGCGACCCCGACTTTTCCAAATCCCGAATCATATCCGAGCCCGTTGTAATCAGTCCCATAAATTTGTCTTGCCTGTGGTTTTAAATTTGGTCGATCGCTCGTTGCGAGCTTAAAGTATTATAAATCCTAAAGCTGAGGCAAAAAGTTATCAAGAGCGGCCTTGACAAACGGCAAACACTTCATGTACTATTGTGAGTTGTTGCCGTAAAAGATACTGAGTAGCTTGCCGCTCAAGTCTTGGCACAAATAAGCAAGACCGAGATCAAACTCGGAGATCGAACAGGTAAAAAGCCTCGAATCTCAACCCTTGCAAGACTTCCACAAGCTCGCTCCCAAATTTAAAACTCAAATTTTAAACACAGAGGAAAGCTGTTGGTTGATAACAGTTAATTGCGGAAACACTGAAATAAATGTTTCTGCACAAGAGCAAGCGGATTGACGTAAACTTCGCAATCCGAAACCTCTTGCGTAAATAAAAGGAAGAAAATTCGTGTCTGTAGGCATTCTTGGCACTAAACTAGGCATGACTCAAGTTTTTGACGCTGAAGGGAGAGCAATCCCCGTCACGGTCATCAAAGCAGGGCCTTGTACAGTAACTCAAATCAAAACAAAACAAACTGACGGCTACGGTGCCGTTCAAGTTGGATACAACGAAGTCAAACCAAAGGCTCTCAACAAGCCAGAATTGGGACATCTTGCCAAGTCGGGGGCGAATCCATTGCGCCACTTGCACGAATACCGCTTGGAAGATACCAGTTCCTTTGAATTAGGCCAACAGCTAAACGCTGATGCCTTTACACCGGGACAGATAGTAGATGTCATCGGTACAAGCATCGGTAAAGGTTTTGCAGGCTTTCAAAAGCGCCACAACTTTAAACGAGGCCCCATGTCTCACGGTTCCAAAAATCACCGCGAGCCTGGATCGATCGGACCTGGAACTACTCCCGGTCGCGTTTACCCCGGGAAAAAAATGGCAGGACGTATGGGCAACGTTCAAGTAACCGTCCGCAAGCTAACAATTGTTCGGGTGGATGCAGAGCAGAATCTGTTGCTCATTAAGGGAGCCGTACCCGGCAAAGCTGGCGCCTTAGTCAATGTTGTGCCTGAGAAAAAAGTTGGCTGGTAGTCATTAGTCAGCAGTCATTAGTCATGAGTCATTAGTTATTAGCAGCAGAACGCCAATAACAACAGACAACAGACAAATAACCACAGACAACAGACAACTAACAACTAACAACAACATACAAAGGACAAAAGATATGGTTAACTGTGTAGTGCGAAATTGGCAAGGCGAAGAAGTTGGAGAAACAACTTTAGAGCTGCGCGTAGCCAAAGAAGAAAATGCGTCTCACATCGTTCACAGAGCATTGACGCGGCAATTGAACAACGCCCGTCAAGGTAATGCTTGCACCAAAACTCGATCGGAAGTTAGAGGCGGCGGCCGCAAACCCTGGCGTCAAAAAGGCACCGGCCGAGCCAGAGCAGGTTCTATCCGTTCTCCGCTGTGGCGGGGCGGCGGTGTCATCTTCGGGCCCAAGCCGAGAGACTTTGAAGTCAAGATGAACAAAAAAGAACGCCGTCTCGCTCTGCGGACAGCATTCTTCAGCCGTACCGAAGACATCATTGTGGTTGAAGAATTTGCAGAGCAATTTCCGAGACCGAAAAGCAAAGAACTGCTGAGTGCGATCGCCCGTTGGGGAATCGAACCAACTAAAAAAGTTCTGTTAATCTTGCCAGAACCGCAACCAAACGTCTACTTGTCTGGACGCAACATCGAATTGATGAACGTCATCTTGGCAACTTCCCTGAATGTTTACGACGTTCTGGCGGCTGACAAAATTATCGTCACATCCACAGCCATAGCAAAAATTCAGGAGATTTACGGTGAGTAAAATCGACCCCCGCGACTACGCAGATTTGATCCAGCGTCCAATTCTCACCGAGAAAGCTACCCGAATGATGGAATTAAATCAATTCACATTCGACGTAGCCCCAAAAGCGACCAAACCTCAAATCAAAGCTGCAATCGAAGAGCTATTTAAGGTTAAAGTCACCGCTGTCAACACCCAAAACCCGCCGCGCAAAAAGCGTAGAGTTGGTAAATTCGTCGGTTTTAAACCTTGTTACAAGCGAGCAACCGTCACTTTGCTAGACGGAGACTCGATCCGCAAACTCCTATTCCCAGAAGTTTAGCCAATTTTGGATTTTAGATTTTAGATTAAAGAATTGCAGTTAGCTGGTGCAAATTCCTCATCTAGGAAA
The DNA here is from genome assembly GCA_025362325.1 of Cyanobacteriota bacterium. GTDB lineage: Bacteria > Cyanobacteriota > Cyanobacteriia > Cyanobacteriales > Microcoleaceae > Microcoleus. The sequence goes on from JANYGO010000354.1 coordinate 15,303, forward strand.
CTGGCAAGTTAACTGACTAATCCCAAGTCTAAAATCTAAAACCGCAAAGTCCAAAATCCCAAGTCTAAAATCTAAAATCTAAAATCGATTATGGGCATTCGTTCTTACCGACCTTATACCTCCAGCACCCGAGAAAAGACCGTCTCGGACTTTGCTGAAATTACGAGATCAGAACCAGAAAAGTCTCTAACCAGCAACAAGCACACCAAACAAGGCCGCAACAACCGAGGCGTCATCACCTGTCGCCACCGGGGAGGCGGTCACAAACGGCTTTATAGAACGATTGACTTCCGCCGCGACAAACACAGCATCCCTGCTACCGTCAGCGCGATCGAATATGACCCCAACCGCAACGCCCGCATCGCCCTCCTGTTCTACAAAGACGGCGAAAAACGGTACATCCTGCACCCGCTCAACTTAGCCGTTGGTACAGTAATTGTCTCAGGCCCAGACGCGCCGATCGAAATCGGCAACGCCCTACCCCTGAAAAACATTCCCCTCGGTACCAGCATCCACAACGTCGAGCTAGTACCAGGTAAAGGTGGACAAATCGTCCGTTCCGCAGGCTCCAGCGCTCAGCTAATGGCAAAAGAAGGTACCTACGTCACCCTCAAGCTGCCATCCGGCGAACAACGCAAAGTCCGCGCCGACTGCTACGCTACGATCGGTCAAGTTGGCAACACAGACGCCAGAAACATCAGCCTCGGCAAAGCCGGTCGCACCCGCTGGAAAGGCCGCAGACCAACAGTTCGTGGTAGCGCCATGAACCCGGTAGATCACCCGCACGGTGGTGGCGAGGGCAGAGCGCCCATCGGGCGTCCAGGCCCCGTCAGTCCTTGGGGCAAACCAGCATTGGGTGCCAAGACTCGAACCAAAAACAAGCGCAGCGACTCTTTAATCGTTCGGCGCCGTCGCAAGTCTTCCAAGCGTGGCAAGGGCGGCAGACAAAGTTAGTTTAATGGGTAATGGGTAATGGGTAATTGGAAATAACAAATTACCAATGCCCAATGCCCAATGCCCAATGCTCTTCGGCCCAATTCCCAATTAGCAAAACCATGTCTCGATCGTTAAAAAAAGGCCCATTTGTCGCAGACCACCTGATGACAAAGATCGAAAAACTCAACGCCGCAGGCCAAAAACAAGTAATTAAAACTTGGTCGCGAGCTTCCACAATCCTGCCCCAAATGGTAGGCCACACGATCGCCGTTCACAACGGCAGACAGCACGTCCCAGTCTACCTGACAGACCAAATGGTCGGTCACAAACTCGGAGAATTCTCCCCCACTCGCACCTTTAGAGGTCACGCGAAAAGTGGTGATAAAAAGGCCAAAAGATAGCCTAATTAGGTGACAGGTAACAGGTAATCGGAAAAACTTTTTCCCAATTACCAATTACCTTTTCCCCAATTACCATTTACCAATTACCCAAATCGAAATGGCTATAGATACCACATCTGAAATTAAGGCGATCGCCCGTTACATCCGGTCATCCCCCTTCAAAGTACGCCGAGTCCTCGACCAAATTCGCGGCAAAAGCTACCAAGAAGCGCTGATTTTACTCGAATTCATGCCCTACCGCGCCTGCGAACCAATTGTCAAAGTTTTGCGATCGGCAGTAGCCAACGCCGAACACAACGCAGGATTGGATAAATCCAAGCTAGTGGTTTCTCAAGCTTACGCAGACCAAGGCCCAGTCCTCAAGCGCTTTAGACCCCGCGCTCAAGGTCGCGCCTACCAAATCCGCAAGCCAACTTGTCACATTACGGTAATAGTTGCTCCGATCGTAGAAGACTAAACCAGGGAAAAAGGTAATAGGTAACAAACAGCTTAAAGTAGAAAAAAATAGGTAATCACCAATTACTTTTCTTCAAGGCACGGAAATCAAGAGGCAGCAGATAGTTGTTTTTTACTTCTTCCTTCTTCCTTCTTCCTTCTTCCTTCAACATCCCTATTACCAATTAACTCATCAAATATTATGGGCCAAAAAATACATCCAATTGGTTTTCGCCTCGGCATTACCCAAGAGCACCGCTCTCGCTGGTTTGCTGACCCGAAAAACTATCCAGAACTCTTGCAAGAAGACTTTAAGATTCGCAAGTACGTCCGCAAAACCCTCAGCAATGCTGGCATTTCTTCGGTCAGAATTGAGCGCAAAGCCGATCAAATCGACCTAGAAGTATTCACCGCCAGACCTGGCGTGGTCGTAGGCCGCGGCGGAGCAGGCATCGAAACTTTGCGCGTTGGTTTGCAGCAGCAACTCGGCAGCAACCGCCAAATCCGCATCAACGTCGTCGAAGTCCAGAAAGTAGACGCCGATGCCACACTGATCGCCGAATACATTGCTCAGCAACTAGAACGACGCGTATCTTTCCGTCGAGTCGTCCGCCAAGCAATCACCCGCGCCCAAAAAGTAGGCGTCCAAGGCATCAAAATTCAAGTCAGCGGACGGCTTAACGGCGCAGAAATCGCCCGTACCGAATGGACGCGCGAAGGCAGAGTCCCCTTGCACACACTGCGGGCAGACATCGACTACTCCTACTGCACCGCTCAAACCATCTACGGTATTCTCGGGATTAAAGTTTGGGTCTTCAAAGGCGAAATTATTCCCGGACAGGAACAAGAAGCCGCACCAAATGCAGCCGTGCCCCGCACGAAAAACAAGCGCCGCCGTCAGAATTTTGAAGATCGATCGAACGAAGGCTAACAGTCAATTGACAGTTGACAGTTGACAGATGAGTGCGAAGGGCGAGTAAGTTCGTGCTTTCCGCTATACCGATTACCAATTACTGAATTCCCCAGTCATGTTAAGCCCTAAAAGAACAAAATTCCGCAAACAACAGCGCGGGCGAATGAGCGGTATTGCCACCCGCGGCAATACAGTTAGCTTTGGCGACTTCGCACTCCAAGCGATCGAACCAGCTTGGATCACTTCTCGCCAAATAGAAGCCGGACGGCGCGCCATGACCCGCTATATCCGCCGGGGCGGCAAAATCTGGATTCGGATTTTTCCCGACAAACCAGTCACCCAGCGCGCAGCAGAAACCCGGATGGGTTCTGGTAAAGGTGCACCTGAGTTTTGGGTTGCCGTTGTCAAACCCGGCCGGATAATGTTTGAAATTGGTGGTGTAACGGAAGAAACTGCTCGCGAAGCAATGCGTTTGGCAGATTTCAAACTACCAATTAAAACCAAGTTCATCACCCGCGAAGATCAATCATAGTGATGATCGAAGGTAGAAGTAGGTCTGCATTCGTCAGAATTTTAAACGGCTAGAGCAATAGCCATTTAAAATCTGGGATTCATAACTGTTTTTTCCTTCGGGCTTCAACCTAGATAATTCAGTCTTCACTAGACCGATCGCTCACGATAAAGCACACAATTATGTCTTTGCCCAAGATTAAAGAAGCTAGAGAATTAAGCGATGCAGCACTAGCAGAGCAAATTTTAGCCGTCAAGCGCCAACTAATGGAATTGCGGCTTCAGCAAGCTACTGGCCGCATGGAAAAGCCTCACCTGTTCAAGCACGCCAAACACCGCGTTGCTCAATTGATGACAGTTGAACGCGAGCGTCAAGTCGTTGCTGAGGCACAAGCTACTGCTGAAAAATTAGCCGCAGCTACAGCAGCAGCCGAACAGCAGGCTGCAACCGCAGCAGTCAGCCCGGAGTCAGAAGCAGCCGAGCCGACGATCGCAGAGTAGTTCAAAAAAACTCAATTGCATAACAAAAATAGGTAGGTATGGCAATTAAAGAACGAGTTGGCGTAGTAGTCAGCGACAAAATGGACAAAACCGTCGTGGTAGCGATCGAAAACCGCTCCTCCCACACCAAGTACGGCAAAATCGTAGTCCGCACCAAGCGGTACAAAGCTCACGACGAAGAAAATAAGTGCAAATCGGGCGATCGCGTCCGCATCACTGAAACTCGCCCCTTGAGCAAAACCAAACGCTGGGCGGTTGCTGAGATTTTCGGGACAAAAAACGGCTAACAGTTAATTGCGATATCGCGATCGCCCCATCGACAATTAACCATCAACTAGCAGTCAACAGTCAACAGTCAACAGTTAACACTCAACAGTTAACACTCAACAATCACCATGATTCAACCCCAGACATACCTCAATGTCGCCGACAATAGCGGAGCCCGCAAACTGATGTGCATCCGCGTATTGGGAGGCGGCAACCGCCGCTACGGCGGAGTCGGCGATGTGATCATCGCCGTCGTCAAAGACGCCATCCCCAATATGGCAGTCAAAAAATCCGATGTCGTCCGGGCCGTCATTGTCAGGACCCGCAAAGGCCAACGTCGCGACAGCGGCATGAGCATTCGTTTTGACGACAACGCCGCCGTCATCATCAACGTAGACGGCAACCCCAAAGGCACTCGCGTCTTCGGCCCCGTTGCCCGCGAACTGCGCGACAAAAACTTTACTAAAATCGTTTCCTTAGCCCCGGAGGTACTTTAAAATGTACGGAAAAAAGGGTAAACCAACTAGCGAACCGCAGCGCTATAGAATGCACGTCAAAGCAGGCGACACCGTGCAAATAATTACTGGCAAAGAGAAAGGAAAAGTCGGAGAAATCTTAAAGACATATCCTAAAGTCAGCAAAGTAATTGTTAAAGGCGTAAACATCAGAACCAAGCACGTCAAGCCTCAGCAAGAGGGAGAATCCGGGAAAATCGTCACATTTGAGGCTCCTATTCACAGCTCAAATGTCATGCACTATTCCGAAAAAGAGAAAATCGCCAGCCGCGTTTGCTATACATTTAGTGAAGATGGCCGTAAACTGCGACAACTCAAAAAAACCGGAGAGATCCTCGATAATTAGTCATTAGTATCAGTCATCAGTCATGAGTCATCAGTCATTAGCTGACAACTGACAACTGACAACTAACCACTGAAAAGCGACAAATTCCCTGACCAAGCCCAGGGACAGTTAACGAAACACAAAAACTATGCCGGACAAACTCAAAGTTCTTTATCAAGGGAAAATCGTTCCGAAACTGATGGATCAGTTTCAATATACTAATATCCATCAGGTTCCCAAACTCGTCAAAGTCACCCTGAACCGGGGTTTGGGAGAAGCATCTCAAAATGCTAAGGCACTCGATTCGTCCATCAATGAAATTGGCATCATTACCGGACAAAAGCCGGTCGTGACGCGGGCGAAAAAGGCGATCGCAGGCTTCAAAATCCGTAAAGGAGTACCCGTCGGTGTCATGGTGACGCTGCGTGCCGATCGGATGTATGATTTTCTCGATCGACTGATCAACCTCGCACTCCCCCGCATCCGCGACTTCCGCGGCATCAGCCCCAAAAGCTTCGACGGTCGTGGTAACTACAGCTTGGGTCTGAGAGAGCAGCTCATCTTTCCAGAAATAGAATATGACAGCATCGATCAAATTCGAGGCATGGACATTTCAATCATCACCACAGCAAATACCGACGAAGAAGGACGTGCCTTGCTTAAAGAAATGGGAATGCCGTTCCGGGACAACTAAGCACTAGAGTAAGAAGCAAAAGATGGCAGCTAACGATACCATAGCAGATATGTTGACGCGCATTCGCAATTCTTGCATGGCGCGCCACCAAACCACACAAATTCCAGCTACAAAAATGACCCGTAGCATCGCCCAAGTTCTCAAAAACGAAGGCTTTATCAGCGAATTTGAAGAAGCAGAACCAGAAGGGATCAAGCGAACTATAGTGCTTTCTTTAAAGTACAAAGGTAAAACTCGCAAGCCCATTATCACCGCACTTAAGAGAGTCAGCAAACCAGGACTTCGCGTTTACTCGAACCGGAAAGAATTGCCCAGAGTATTAGGTGGAATTGGCATCGCCATTATCTCCACCTCCAGTGGCATTATGACGGATCGAGAAGCCAGACGCCAAGGTTTGGGCGGTGAAGTGCTTTGTTATGTTTGGTAGTCATTAGTCATTAGTCATTAGTCACTGGTCGTTGGCAACCTACTCCAAAATCAATCACTAAGGACTAATAACTCAAGACTAATAATCAAGGACTAATAACTAAAAACAAAGGACAAAAAAATATGTCGCGAATTGGCAAGCGTCCGATTAGCATCCCGACCAAAGTCACCATCACCCTAGACGGTCAAAAAGTAGCCGTCAAAGGCCCTAAAGGTGAACTTTCCCGAGTAATCCCAGCCGAAATCCTCATGGGACTCGAAGGCGAAACTTTACTCGTTACCCGCCGAGACGAATCTCGCGTCGCCAGACAACTGCACGGCTTGTGCCGCACCCTAGTCGCCAACATGGTCGAAGGTGTATCCGCAGGTTTTCAGCGTCGTCTAGAAATTATCGGTACAGGTTATCGGGCACAGGTTCAAGGACGGAACCTGATTTTAAACGTCGGTTACAGCAAGCCAGTTGAAATGCCCCCTCCAGAAGGCATCACAGTGGCAGTTGAAGGCAACACAAACGTCATTGTCTCCGGCATAGACAAAGAACTCGTAGGCAACACAGCAGCCCGCATCCGCGCGGTGCGTCCCCCCGAAGTCTACAAAGGCAAAGGTATTCGCTACAGCGGCGAAGTCGTCCGGCGCAAAGCTGGTAAAACAGGCAAAACAGGTAAGAAGTAACAATGAAGCTTACTCGCAAAGAATCAGTCCACCGCAGACACCGCCGCGTGCGGCGCAAGGTATTCGGCACCTCCGAACGTCCCAGACTAGCGGTATTTCGATCGGAAAATCATATCTACGTCCAAGTAATCGACGATACGACACAGCACACTTTGGCTGCTGCGTCAACCCTCGATCCAGAATTGAAAGCCGAACTCGGTTCTGGAGGCAATTGCACCGCCAGCACCAAAGTCGGTCAGTTGATTGCCAAACGCTGCTCCAGCGCTGGCATAGTCAAAGTTGTATTCGATCGCGGAGGCAACCTCTACCACGGTCGTGTTAAAGCCCTTGCAGAAGCAGCTCGCGAAGCCGGGTTAGACTTTTAGGAAGAAGGAAGAAGGAAGAAGGAATAAGGAAGAAGGAAGAAAGAAGCAATAAAATTCTTAATTCCTAATCGTTAATTCCTCATTGCCGACTACCAGTTACTAATCCTCAATTCCCACAAGACAAAACTATGGCAGAACAAAAAGAACAGCGCAACAAGAAAAAAAGCAGCAGCAACAACAAAGGGCGCGAAAAAGAATCCGAATGGCAAGAACGGGTTGTTCAGATTCGTCGCGTTACCAAAGTAGTCAAAGGTGGTAAAAAACTCAGCTTCCGCGCCATAGTCATCATCGGCAACGAACGCGGTCAAGTTGGAGTGGGAGTCGGCAAAGCTAGCGACGTAATCGGTGCCGTTAAAAAAGGCGTCGCTGACGGCAAAAAGCACCTAATTGAAGTCCCATTGACTAAATCTAACTCCATCCCTCACCCCATCAACGGTGCAGGCGGCGGAGCCAAAGTAATGATGCGTCCGGCAGCACCCGGAACAGGCGTAATCGCAGGGGGAGCAGTCCGAACTGTTCTCGAACTAGCAGGAGTCCGCAACATCTTAGCCAAACAGCTAGGTTCCGGAAATCCCTTAAACAACGCCAGAGCAGCAGTCAATGCCCTCTCCACCCTCCGCACCTTGTCCGAAGTTGCTCAAGAACGCGGAATTCCAGTAGAAAACCTCTACGGTTAGGACATAGAGAATGGGAAACCGTCAGTTTTGAGTGTTAAGTGCTTGTGTTGAGAATCAAAAATCCGCAACTCAAAACTCACGCACTCAAAACTACTGCGCACCCGCTCTCTTGCATACCAATTACCAACTACCAATTACTAAAACTATGAGATTGCAAGACGCCCGACCCAAAGCAGGCTCCCAAAAGCGCCCTCGACGCTTAGGCCGAGGTATTTCTGCCGGTCAAGGCGCGAGCTCCGGCAAAGGGATGCGCGGTCAAAAAGCTAGATCCGGCAGCGGCACTAGACCCGGTTTTGAAGGTGGTCAAAATCCTCTTTACCGCCGCTTGCCCAAGCTAAAAAGCTTCCCTTTAGTGAACCGCAAAGAGTACACTATCATTAATGTAAGTAAATTAGCATCGCTGCCAGCAAACACAGAAGTTACTCTGACCTCTTTGATTCAAGCAAAAATTGTCACGACAGACGATGGGCCGCTGAAAATCTTAGGAGATGGTGAATTGAATGTGGCTTTGCAAGTGCGCGCCAAGGCTTTTACCGCAGGTGCTCGCACCAAAATTGAAGCCGCCGGCGGAAGTTGCGAATTAATTGCCTAAAGATTTGAGGTTTGAGAAGATGTCCAAATCTCAAATCCTCTCTTCTTGCTATCAGAAAATGATTTAGTCGAAAATCCCAAATCTAAAATCCAAAATCGTAACTATGGACGTTAGTAGAGAGAAAGCGCCAACTGCACAAGAGACGTTCATGCAGATGGCTCAAGCTGCTGGTTTGCGAGGCCGTATCCTCGTAACCATTGGCTTATTGATTTTAGTGCGCCTGGGTGTCCACTTGCCAGTCCCCGGTATCGATCGAGTCGCCTTTGCCCAAAACGTCCAAAATAGCCCTTTAATTGGCTTTTTAGACTTATTTTCAGGAGGCGGTCTCTCAGCTTTGGGGATTTTCGCGCTGGGGATTTTGCCCTACATTAATGCTTCAATTATTGTGCAACTTCTAACTGCGGCTCTGCCAAGTTTAGAAGACTTGCAGAAAAATGAAGGGGAAGCAGGGCGGCGCAAGATTTCTCAAATTACTCGCTACGTTTCTTTGGGTTGGGCAATTCTGCAAAGCGTTGGCATTGCGATTTGGGTCAGCCCTTTTGCTCAAGCTCCGGCGCCTTTATTCATAGCACAAACTGCTTTGGCCCTGACGGCCGGGTCGATGTTTGTCATGTGGATATCGGAAGTGGTGACGGAACGAGGTATCGGGAACGGAGCGTCGCTGCTGATCTTTATCAACATTGTGTCGGTTTTGCCACGTTCTTTGGGACAAACTTTTGAATTGGCTCAAAGTGGGGACACGCAAGTTGTCGGCCGTGTAGTCGTTCTGCTGCTGGTCTTTTTGGTGACAATTGTCGGGATTGTTTTTGTTCAGGAAGGTACTCGCCGCATTCCGATTATTTCGGCCCGCCGCCAAGTCGGCCGCAAAGTTTATCGGGAGAGTCGCAGCTATCTACCCCTGCGCTTGAATCAAGGCGGAGTGATGCCGATTATTTTTGCATCTTCGGTGTTGATTGTGCCTTCTTTCCTTGCTCAGTCTCTAAATCAGCCGTTTTTGGTTCAAGTTGCTAATGTTTTGAGTCCGAACGGCCCTGCGCCTTGGGCTTACGCGCTGTTTTATCTGACTTTGATTCTGTTCTTCAGCTATTTCTATGCTTCGTTGATTGTCAACCCCGTAGATATGTCTCAGAACTTGAAGAAAATGGGCGCCAGCATTCCTGGGATTCGTCCCGGTCAGAAAACCAGCGATTATATAGAGAAGGTTTTGAACCGTTTGACTTTCTTGGGAGCGATATTTCTCGGTCTGGTAGCTATTGTACCAACTGCTGTAGAAAGTGCGATCGGCGTCCAAACTTTTAGAGGCTTTGGTGCAACTTCCTTACTGATTTTAGTAGGTGTGGCGATCGAAACTGCTAAGCAAATTCAAACTTACGTCATCTCCCAGCGATATGAAGGAATGGTGAAGTAATCGCAATGCAACTGATTTTTATGGGGCCTCCAGGGGCAGGAAAGGGAACTCAGGCTCAGCTCTTAGCCTCTCTCTGGAAAATACCCCACATTTCTACGGGTGATATCCTCCGCGCCTGCGTGGTAGCGAAAACTCCCTTGGGTTTAAAAGCCCAAGCCTACATGGATGCTGGTGATTTGGTTCCCGACCAGTTATTGATGGATATCGTACAAGAACGCATGAATGAACCAGATGCTAATGCAGGCTGGATTCTAGACGGCTTTCCCCGCACTGTGACACAGGCAATGTTTTTTGACAAACTAATCTGTGATGTTGGTACTGGGGGAAGTACGTCTGGTAAGGATTGCGTTCTGAGAGCTGTCAATTTGGATGTACCTGACAATGTTTTGGTGGCTCGCCTGCTGTCGCGGGGCCGCCAGGATGACAATGAGGAGACGATCCGCCGCCGGTTGCAAGTTTATCGCGAACAAACTGAGCCTTTGATTGATTTTTACAGCGCCCGCCAACAGTTAGTTGCGGTTGATGGCGATCGCGACATGGAATTAGTCACCGCAGAACTGCAACAAGCGCTCTCTGGCGACTCTTGAACCCTCTCAATCGAGCTGGTTATTCACCAGCTTTTGCTAAGATGTGTTAACTAGGAGCTTTTTGTGCTATCAGGTTTTGTAAGGGTTGCCAGAAACAGGATTGAACTCGATACTAATTGCCCCCAACTTTACTCAAGTAAAGCTTCAGCGAGCGGTTGGTTGAGTGTTTGAGTCGATCGAGTCGCCCGAATTCTTACCGCCGTTCCCCTTCGACTCCTACCAGTAAATAGGTTTTGAAGCAAACGCCGGACACTCCTAGTTAATCAAATGTAGAGTTGAGGTAAATACCAAATTGTCTAAGCAAGATTTAATTGAAATGGAAGGGACAGTGACGGAATCACTGCCGAATGCGATGTTTCGCGTTGACCTAGATAATGGGTTTAACGTGCTAGCTCACATTTCTGGTAAGATCCGCCGCAACTACATCAAAATTCTGCCTGGCGATCGCGTCAAAGTAGAATTAACTCCCTACGACTTGACCAAAGGCCGGATTACTTATCGCCTTCGGAAAAAATAGGCTTAGATAAAACTTTCTAAAAACTAATTCTAAGTTTAATTAGAGAGAATTTGGTAAAAAGCTTCAAATTTATGCTATAATGCTACGTTTGTAGTGTTGCCGAGAAGGGCGTCAACAACCCACCGGCGTACCGGGTTAAGTCATTGCTACGCCGTAAAACGATCGCTCGCCAAGATTCTGGCACAGGCGAACTTTGACCCAGCAATGGGAGTGGGTGCAAGCGGGCTCCTTCATAAAACAACCCGCACTTTATACAATTTAATCGAGGAGAGGCCTACACCTTGCCCAGCCTCTCCTCCCACCGCTCTACGGGCCAGCGTGCCTGCTCTCCGGTAGAGCGGGGTTCTCCAGGCAGGAAGAAAGATGAAAGTTCGAGCATCTGTCAAAAAAATTTGTGAGAAATGTCGCGTCATCCGCCGTCGCGGTCGAGTGATGGTGATATGCACTAACCCGAAACACAAACAGCGCCAAGGTTAGAAAACAGGAAGATTGGGCAACGCACGCAGGTGCCGCCTAATTCAACATTGTAGCCAAACAGGAAAACTAGGGAGACAAAAGTGTGGCACGGATTGCCGGGGTAGACCTTCCACGCGATAAGCGCGTCGAAATAGGTCTGACATACATTTACGGAATAGGCCTGTCGCGGGCCCAAGAAATTATCGCTGCAACAGGCGTAAATCCTGACATTCGAGTCAAGGATTTAACAGAGGCCGACGTGACTACTCTGCGGGCTCATGTAGAAAGCACCTACCAAATCGAAGGAGACCTCCGGCGCTGGGAGTCAATGAACATCAAGCGCCTGATGGACATCGGAACTTATCGCGGTCGGCGTCACCGTTTGGGTCTGCCAGTGCGGGGACAACGAACCCGTACCAACGCCAGAACCCGTCGCGGCGTCCGCCGCACAGTTGCGGGCAAGAAAAAGGCACCTTCCAAGAAGTAACTGCTTTTTGGGAAAAATACGCTGGGGGCTGCTGGCTCCTAGCGCTTCGGGACATTAGTTGAGAGAAACGTTAAAGAGACTAATATGGCGCGACAACAAACAGGCAAGAAATCTGGTGCAAAAAAGCAGAAACGAAATGTACCCAATGGGGTAGGCTACATCCAGTCTACCTTTAACAACACGATTGTAACTATTACCGACCTTAACGGCGAAGTAATATCTTGGGCATCAGCAGGTTCCAGCGGTTTTAAAGGAGCTAAGAAGGGCACTCCCTTTGCAGCTCAAACAGCAGCAGAAAGTGCAGCTCGCAGAGCAAATGACCAGGGAATGCGCCAAATAGAAGTAATGGTGAGCGGGCCCGGAGCAGGTCGAGAAACTGCAATTCGGGCACTGCAAGGGGCGGGACTAGAAATTACCCTGATTAGAGATGTTACCCCAATTCCTCACAACGGCTGTCGCCCTCCCAAGCGGCGTAGAGTCTAAAACGATTTGAGATTTTAGATTTTAGATTTTGGATAATGGCTAACTGCTTAAAGTCAAAAAAATCATGGTTCTAACTGTTGCCCCGTCCATCCAAAATCCGAAATCCGTTCAGGGGTATGCTCTGCAATCTAAAATCCAAAATCAAAAATCCAAAGTGGAAAAGGGAGGTCACTCCGTGGCGCAGTTTCAAATTGAATGTATAGAGTCTAACACTGACAAAGACCGGAGTCAGTACGGAAAATTTGTCCTCGAACCGCTCGATCGCGGTCAGGGAACAACTGTTGGGAACGCGCTTAGGCGAGTCCTGATGTCAAATTTGGAAGGAACGGCAGTAACTTCAGTCCGCATCGCGGGTGTCAATCACGAGTTTGCCACGATCGAAGGGGTACGGGAGGATGTTCTCGAAATCCTGCTGAACATGAAAGAGGTCGTCCTCAAAACTCATTCTCAGCAGCCACAAATCGGCAGGTTGCGGATTGAGGGGCCTGTCACAGTTACTGCCGATCGATTCGATTTGCCCTCTGAGGTGGAATTGATCGATAAATCGCAGTACATTGCGACTCTCTCCCCGGGTTCTGTTCTGGAAATGGAATTCAGAATTGAAAAAGGCATCGGATACCGAGCAGTAGACCGCACTCGCGATGATGGATCGGCTTTGGATTTTCTCCAAATCGACGCTATCTTTATGCCGATTCGCAGAGTCAACTACAGCGTTGAAGATGCTCGGCTGGGCGGCACTGTCGAAAAAGATCGGCTAGTGATGGAAATCTGGACTGATGGCAGTGTGACTCCTCAAGAAGCTCTGAGTCAATCTGCTCACATCCTGGTAGATTTATTTGCCCCTCTCAAAGACATCACCCAAGATTCTCTCAAACCAGAGTATCCAGGTGAGGCAGATCCTACAAGCCAAATCCCGATCGAAGAATTGCAGTTGTCAGTCCGGGCTTACAACTGTCTCAAGCGGGCTCAGATTAACTCAGTTGCAGATTTATTGGATTATACCCAAGAAGACTTGCTTGAGATTAAAAACTTCGGGCAGAAGTCGGCAGAAGAAGTGATTGAAGCTTTACAAAAGCGCTTGGGCATTACCTTGCCGCAGGAAAAATCAGCTAAAAGTTAATCAACGGGTAACGGGTAAAAAAGTTGGGAATTTTAAGTGCGTGAGTTCTTAAGAACCAAGAATTAACCCCCTGAATTCGCAGACTATCTATCCCCGCGCCCAATTACCAATTACCAATTACCAACTGCTATGCGCCACCGCTGTCGCGTTCCTCAACTCAGCAAACCGGCTGACCAGCGCCGCGCCCTACTGCGCTCGCTGACCACCGAATTAATCCGCCACGGTAAAATCACCACCACTCTCGCCCGCGCCAAAGCGCTGCGTTCAGAGGCGGACAGGATGATTACCCTGGCCAAAGATGGCTCCTTGTCCGCTCGTCGGCAAGCTATGGGCTATATCTACGACAAACAGTTAGTACACGCCTTGTTTGAGGCTGCCCAAGAACGGTACGGCTCGCGCAACGGGGGCTATACCCGCGTAGTGCGAACTGTCCCTCGTCAAGGAGACAATTCCGAAATGGCGATCGTTGAACTGGTTTAATTCAATTTTGGGTTGGAGATTTTTGATTTATGACTAACAATCCAAAATCCCCAATCGAAAATCCCCAATCGATACAGCGTGTTGCTCTGGTGATCCAATACCTCGGCACTAACTTTCACGGTTGGCAGCGACAGCCGAACCAGCGTACAGTACAAGAAGAAATTGAAACAACAATATCGAATGTGCTCCAACGTCCGGTAACGCTGTACGCGGCCGGGAGAACTGATGCGGGAGTTCACGCGGCTGCTCAAGTAGCCCATTTTGATGCTGACGGCCCAATTCCGGCTCACCGCTGGGCAAGCGTTCTCAACTCTCGACTGGCAAAAGATATTTTAATTCGAGCTTCGGCAAAGGTGGAACCTACCTGGCACGCTCGGTTCTCAGCCAGTTGGCGGCGCTATCGCTACACCCTTTATACAGACCCGATTCCTAATTTGTTTGTGCGTCCTTTTGCTTGGCATTGCTACCGGGCGCCTGTGGATGAATCTTTGATTCAGGCAGCTTTGACACCGCTAATCGGGCGGCATCACTTGGCTGCTTTCCACCGCGCAGGCTCTGCCCGCCCCCATTCCTGGGTGGACGTACAGGCGGCAGAGTGTCACCGTTCTGGGCCTCTTATCTATATTGAAGTTCAGGCGAGCGGGTTTCTGTACGGGATGATGCGGCTGCTGGTGGGGTTGCTGGTGCAGGTGGGTCGCAGGGAAAGAGCGATCGACAATTTCACAGATATCTGGGTCAACGAACGCCGAGAAATGGTAAAGTACGCCGCTCCCCCTCAAGGTTTATGCCTGCTGCGGGTTGGCTATTCAGAATTTCCCTTTCCCCCAGATGTTTGGTACGACACTCAGCCAAAATTAGTCATTAGTCATTAGTCAGTGGTCAGTGGTCAGTGGTCAGTGGTCAGTGGGTAACTATGAATAAAAAACTAATTACTGACAACTAAATAACTGACAATTGATAACAACTCAAAAATTGCCAACTGACCACTGCCAACTGCCAACTGCCAACTAACAACTGACAACTAACAACTAACAATGAACAAAACTTACGTCCCTACTAAAGACTCCCTAGAGCACAAGTGGTACGTGGTCGATGCCGCCGATCAGCGGCTGGGCCGTTTGGCAACTGAAGTTGCCACGCACCTCCGGGGGAAACACAAACCCACTTACACTCCTTCTATGGATACCGGCGACTTCGTAATTGTCATCAACGCTGAAAAAATCGTTGTTACTGGCAAAAAACGCACCCAGAAAATCTACCGCCGCCACTCTGGCAGACCCGGCGGCATGAAAACAGAAACTTTTGCCAAACTGCAAGTACGTCTGCCGGAAAGAATTGTCGAAGAAGCTATCCGAGGAATGCTGCCCCACACTTCTCTGGGCCGACAACTGTTTACTAAGCTGAAGGTGTACGCTGGCCCTAACCACCCGCACCAAGCTCAACAACCAGAAGAGTTAATTATTCACACGATTCCGGGAGGAAATGACTAATGCAAGCAACAGATACATCCGGCCGCGCCGTGTACTGGGGTACCGGTCGCCGCAAGTGTTCCGTAGCACGGGTACGTTTGGTTCCCGGCACTGGCATACTGACTGTCAACGGTAAAGAAGGGGATTTGTACCTGCAATTCAACCCTACTTATTTGGCGCTCGCTAAGGCTCCTCTGGAAACTTTGGGTCTGGAAAATGAGTATGACATTTTGGTAAAAGTCGAAGGCGGTGGCTTGACAGGTCAGGCTGACTCGATTCGCTTGGGTGTCGCTAGAGCACTTTGTCAATTAGACCCAGACAACCGCAAGCCTCTGAAGACTGAGGGCTATTTGACTCGCGACCCGCGGGCTAAAGAACGGAAAAAGTACGGTTTGCGGAAAGCTCGCAAAGCTCCTCAATACTCGAAGCGGTAATCGAGGGCAGAAGGAAGAGGGCAGAAGGAAGAAGGAAGAAGGAAAAGGCAAAAATTATCTATCCAGATTTTATATGCCTTTTTTTGAAGTTTATTTCCGATTTCTGCTTCCTGGTTCCAACAGATATTAAGGCAAAATTGCTGTTGTCGATGTAGAAGTCCTACGGCAGCTAAAATGGTTGTAAAGTCAAAAAATTAGAGAGTAAAGAAAATGGCGAAAGATGGCATTCACCCTGAGTGGTATCCCGAATCTCAGGTCTATTGCAACGGCGAACTTGTGATGACTGTTGGTTCAACTAGACCAAAGCTTCAAGTTGATGTCTGGTCGGGAAATCATCCTTTTTATACTGGCACTCAGAAGATTATTGATACTGAAGGTCGTGTGGAACGCTTTATGCGCAAATATGGCATGACGGATGTAGAAATGCCCCAGGTAGATGCTTTGTCTGGGCCGCTGAAAATGGAAGAGCCGAAAGCAGATGCTGCTAAGGCTGCTGCTAAAGGCAAAAAGAAGAAGTAGCCGGATTGTCATTTGTCCGCAGTCGGTTGGGAGTAGTTTTTTCTACTGGTAACTGACTGCTCTCGGATTTTGGATTTGAGATTTGAGATTGCTACGGCTGGCAGTTGAGGAAAAATCGCGATTTTTCCTCAACTGCTATTCAAATCTAAAGTCTAAAATCTAAAATTTAAAATCTAAAATCGATCGACAACTGACGGAGGACATTTGACATGGCTGAATCTTATTTGCTGGATAAATTGAAGTCGGTGGAGCAAACTTTTCATGAGTTGACTCGTCGCATGGCTGACCCGGATGTCGCTAGGGACAATCAAGAGTTTCAACGGGTGGCAAAAGCTCGATCGTCCTTAGAAGCAGTGGTCGATACTTTTGATCTGTGGAAAGCCACTCAGGAAGATTTAGGGGGCGCGCGGCAAGTTCTGAAGGAAGCTGCGAGCGATCGAGAAATGCAGCTTATGGCTGGGATGGAAGTTGAGGAACTTGAGTCGAAGCTGGAGAATTTGGAAAGTCGTTTGAAGGTGTTGCTGCTACCGCGCGATCCGAACGATGACAAGAATATTATGCTGGAAATTCGTGCGGGTACTGGCGGAGATGAGGCTAGTATTTGGGCGGGTGATTTGCTGCGGCTGTATTCGCGCTACGCTCAAACTGAAGGCTGGCAGGTGAAGTTGGTGAGCGAGTCACTGGCGGACATGGGCGGCTTTAAAGAGGTGATTCTGGAAATTACGGGCGATAGCGTTTATAGCAAGCTGAAGTTTGAGGCTGGGGTGCACCGGGTGCAGCGAGTGCCGGTAACTGAGGCGGGCGGGCGGATTCATACTTCGACGGCGACGGTGGCGGTGATGCCGGAAGTTGATGATGTGGAGATTCACATTGATCCGAAGGATATTGAAATGAGCACGGCTCGATCGGGCGGCGCTGGTGGTCAAAACGTGAACAAGGTGGAAACTGCTGCGGATTTGTTTCACAAGCCGACGGGTATTCGGATTTTCTGTACTGAGGAGCGCAGTCAGTTGCAGAATAAGGAGCGGGCGATGCAGATTTTGCGCGCGAAGCTCTATGACATTAAGTTGCGTGAGCAGCAGGATGAGGTGAAGTCGCGGCGTTTGGCTCAGGTTGGTACTGGTTCGCGATCGGAGAAGATTCGCACTTACAACTATAAGGATAATCGGGCTACTGACCACCGTTTGGGGGAGAATTTCTCGCTCAATAGTGTTTTGGAAGGGGATATTGAGGGGATTATTCAGACTTGCATTTCTCAGGATCAGCAGGAACGTTTGGCTGAGTTGGCTGCTTCTATTAATTGATGGAGTGATGGGGGGCTAGGCGCATTGTTTGCTCAGCCTCAGTTCCCTTGTTACGCGGGAGATTTGGTTGAGTAGGGCTTCCCAAATTGCGTCGGCGCTCTGGACTGGATATTTGAAATGTTCGAGGTCGTATTGTACAATGATTTCTAGGGGCGCGAGGGTTTGCTGGTTTCTACAACTGGCGATCGCTGCGATCGTCTCTTTTTCCCATCTGGCAAACAGTCGGTAGCTGAAAAAGGAACTGCATTTTTGCCCTTTCTTGTTCAGGTAAACGACTATTACTTGGTGTTGTTTGGGGTAAACTTTGACGATGCGGTTGACGAAGATTTTCAGGGCTTCGGCGGCTTCCGTTTTGGAAATTTGCCAGCACTGGGGTTTGAGCCAACCGGAGGCGGTGAGGCTTTGACGGTTGCGACGTGAGTTGTGGGTGTTTTGGCTGCGTCTTTTGGTCATTTTTGCTTCCCCTGACTTTCTAAAAATAGAATTATAATCACAAATCTATTTACAAATTAACAGGTAAAATTTTTGCTGTCAAGCAAGAAAGACAATTTTGTTGGTAGATAAGTAAACTAGGAGTTGTGTTTATCTGGTGACTAATACTGTGGACGCAGAAGCTAGGAAAAAACTGGTTGAGGTTGTGAAGCTAGCCCGTGGCGACCTGAGTTTTAGCGCTTTTGGTAGGCTATTGGGAGTCTCTGGGTCTGCTGTTCAGTATTGGGAGAAAGGTCAGGTACTCCCGGATACGAAAAATTTGACTCAGATTGCCACCAGAGCAGGCTTTACGATGGAAGAGCTAATGGCTCATCTTGAAGGTAGGCCGGTGCAGGAACCTGTCAATACCAACGAGTTGCTTAAGAAAATTCAATGTATGCCGATTAGTGAGTTAGCCGTGGTTGGTAGAGCGGTGATGGACAGACTCGCGGCGGCTGCTGAGTCGTCTGGAAAATATAGTTGATCGGGTGGAATGCGCGATCGCCCT
>JANYGO010000361.1 GCA_025362325.1 Cyanobacteriota bacterium
GCGAGTTCCCCCGCTTCCCGGAGCGCAAAAACTTCGGCGTGAGGTTGGCCCGCACCGGGATGAAACCCTTCGCCGACAATCTTGCCGTCTCGGACAATTACAGAACCGACGAGGGGGTTGGGTGCGGTTTTGCCGAGAGCACGGCGGGCCAATTCTATGCAGCGGCGCATCATGGCTCGATCGAACTCTTGAATTTCGCTGTTGTCCAGTTGTTTTGGATCTTGCTGCTGTCGATTAGCTAAGCTGGCGATCGGTTTAGCGTCCGCCTCAAAAGTTTCCATGAGATTTTGGTATGATATCTATCCCTAAGTTTAGTGAGTTTGATGCTAATTTTGGCCCGCCCGCAGACGATCGATTGTATCTGTACGCGATCCCGAGCTTTGGGGGCGATCGACCAGGCGCGATCGAACAAATACCTTTAACATAAAGAAACAATAGCAGCCGCTTGAGAAAAAAATGAGTCAAGATATGAAGCGGGAATTTGCCAGCCGCGACGAATTAATAGCCTACGTGCGCCAACAGTTCCCCCAAGCCGCCGCCCGGGATAGCAACGTACCCCCAACCCTAGGCGGGCGAAAGGCTGCTGAAAAAGTGCTGCAAAAAGTTGACCCCAGCCAATACGCCTCAACCCGCAACTTTCTCAACGGCGCAGTAACGCGCCTATCGCCCTATTTGCGCTACGGCGTTTTGAGTCTTGCCGAAGTGCGGGATGTCGTGTTGGAGAAGGTGCAGCATCCAGAAGATGCAACAAAACTTGTCAACGAGTTGGGTTGGCGGGATTATTGGCAGCGACTGTACGCCGAATTGGGCAAAGGGATTTGGCAAGACCAGGAACTCTACAAAACTGGTTACACTGCTAAAGATTACAGCGAAACCATGCCGCAGGATGTCATCGAAGGCACGACTGGTTTAGTGTGCATCGACAGTTTTAGCCGCGAGTTGCGAGAAACTGGTTACTTGCACAATCATCAGCGGATGTGGATGGCTGCTTATCTCGTACACTGGCGGCGCGTGCGCTGGCAAGCTGGAGCTCGCTGGTTTTTGGAACATTTACTAGATGGAGATCCGGCAAGCAATAATCTTTCTTGGCAGTGGGTAGTGAGCACTTTTAGTCACAAGCCTTATTTTTTCAATCGGGAAAATTTGGAACGTTACACTAAGTCGGTTTATTGTCGCGATTGTCCTCTGTACGGGCAATGCGATTTTGAGGGAACTTACGAATATTTGGAGAGCAAGTTGTTTCCTGATGGCGAAAAGGTCGATCGTACGGGCGGCTCTAAAAGTTGGCAACGCCCTCAAAAGGGAAGGAAAAATTAAGCAAGTTCGCCAACATACTCTACATGATGTTTGATAAAGGTTTGTAGTGAGGACTTCAGTCCGCATCAAATTCAGAGGACTGAAGTCCTCACTACAAACCAAATTACCAATTACCAAGTTATGAACAATCCGATTATTTGGCTGCACGGCGACTGTTTGAGTCCCGAAGGTCCAGCTTTTCAAGCACACCCAGAGGCACCAGCAATCTGGGTTTGGGATGATGCACTTATACATGAATGGCAGTTGAGTCTCAAACGAATGGTGTTTATTTACGAATGTTTGTTGGAGTTGCCAGTAGTTATTCGGCGCGGCGATGTGGCTGCGGAAGTTATCGCTTTTGCTAAAGAATCCGGCGCGAATCAAGTAGTTACAGCGGAAAGTCCTAGTCCTCGGTTTGAGGAGATTTGCCGGGAAATTAGGCGATCGCAACCTGTAGAAGTTTTGCCACCAGAACCCTTTGTTCGCTACGATGGTTACATTGATTTAAAGCGTTTTTCCCGCTACTGGCGCGTCGCCGAAAAATATGTTTTTTAATTCGGTAATTGGGAATCGGGAATTGGTAATTGCCAACCATTGGCAATGGGGAATTGGTAGAAAAACAAGAAAAAGGCAAAGCGGATCATCTTATTTTCCCCCTCTTCTTTTTGCCTACTGCCTACTGCCTACTGCCCACTGCCTACTGACTAATGACTAATGACTAATGACTAATGACTAATGACCAATGACTAATGACTAATGACTTCAACTTCCCTTCAAACGCTGCAACAGCCATTGAAATCTCGATTGAGCCAAATCAGGATTTTCGACATTTTGGGCGATCGCGCGTTCGTCGTCAGGATCTTGATATATTAAATAATCAGTATCTTCGCCGAAGCGTTGGACTGTACCCCGCAGTCTCGACGACAGAAATTTGGTAATCGCCCGATAAAACCGCAGGGAAAAAAGCACGTCTTGCTCGAGTTTTTCTGTTAGCAGCCGCCTCGGAATTGACAGGATGAGGCACTCATCAATTGCCATCACGCTAGCAGAAGGAAGCCTGCCGTCTACAAAAGACATTTCGCCCAACACTTCCCCGGAAATAATTTTGCCAATTTCTTTGTTCCCCAAAGATGATACAGAAACGCTCAAAGTTCCGTCCAGAACTATGTACAAGGCGTCTAAGGGTTTACCTTCGACGATCAGGGTGGTGCCGGGGGGGACTTGGGTGCGGGTGCCGTTGGCGAGCATCCAATCGATGTCGCGATCGCTCAATTCGCCTAATATGACTAGAACTTTGCTCATAAAATCAGGTTGAGATGAGATATAGCAGTGGACAGTTGACAGTGGACAGTTGACAGTTGCATAACGGGAATCAAATCATTGATTCGGTACGGGTATCGGCTCTATTCATGAAGTTATTTATGTCCTCACCGATGTGGCGGTTGCTATAACTTTTATTTTTTTACTTGTTTAGTTAGATGCTGTTGTGAGATGGTCAGACCCTGAGCTAAAGTCAAGGCTAAACTTTACTAATAGAACACTAAATTTAACAGGATTCTAATAATATGCGGTAATTTTGACACGACGATCGAGCTACCACTTATTCTCGGCTCAGTGCTATTCTACATTACTTGTCAGGCACTGTGCAGCAGCCGATCGCCCTAGCGCAACTGGCATTGCTCTAGACCCCCCGGATGCTCAAAACAGTTTTGAAAGCTTGCTGTCTTTCGGTTTCCAGCGGGTGCGCCCGGGCTCTTCGGCCGGATTTTTGCGCTGTGGCTGCGAGCACAGTCGCCCCAACTACAGAATTTTAGAATGCTCGCGCGCGCGCGCGATCGACCCCTCAATTCAACAGCAGAGAGTGAAATCCCCCCTAGGATTGATTTTTAGCCGATCGAGCGGTAAATTAAAATCATCATCTAAAGTCGCCATCCGTTTGTGGATTTAATCAGGTTAAGAGTTGACTGTTCACCAGTTAAATGCCAATTTAGGAACAACACAACTGATATTTGTGTCATTTTTTAGTAAAGCTCTCGACAGGAGCCCTCAAACACTTACACTTTTAACACACCGTTCATTGAGGAGTGTCTTATGAATAGTCTATTTTCCAAGTCGGCTTTTGCGTTAATAAATCTTGCCGCTTTAGCGGTTTGTTGCAGTACCCTGCCAGCAAAAGCTGAAACTGGCAACTTGCCCGAAGTCGGTACCGCTGCAAATACGGCGGCTCAAAATATTGACCAGATTTCTGCGCCCGGGGCAACTTCAGCAGTTAAAGCCGAGGCAGAAACCACCGCTACTAATACAAAAATTGATTCTATCAGTTCGATCGAACTAACAGAAGCAGCAGAGCCAGCAGCCTCCGCACCCGCAGCCAACTTGCCAGCATCTGTTGCAGCACCGGAACAATCCGCAGCAACAACATCAGAAATTGCTGGGACAGAAATTGCGCCAAATACATCCACTGCTGCTGAGACACAAAACTCGCAACAAACAGCTAAAATTGCTGATAATAGCGTTAAAACCCAGCCAACGGTCGAGATTGCCGAAAAGATCGCTCTTCCTAATTCCGAACTGGCAGCAGCCAACGAAGAAAAAGAAGTCAAAACAGCACAAGAAGTGTTAAGCAATCCTGTCAGCACTTCCGCCTCAGCCCTCACAAACCAACCGAAACTGGCCCAAAAACCGACAACAGTCTCAGAAAAACCTGAGCTCTTGGCTCAACCAGGTAGCACCACCATCAGACCGGGCAGAGCTACCCGTTCTGGCCCCAGCTACGTCGGCATTGGCGGCAATATAGGTTTTGGCGGCAATTCAGCCTTAGGCGACACTTCATTTGCGATTATTAGCAAAATTGGTTTGACGAACAATTTCTCCGTGAGACCGAGTGTTTTGTTCCGCGACAACTTAACAGTTCTAGTTCCAGTTACTTACGATTTTGTATCTCAAGAAGCCGTCGAAGTCAGCGATGATTTTGTGATTACTGCTGCTCCTTATGCAGGTGCTGGCGTGGCACTTTCTACCGGCGATAACGGTCATTTTGGCTTCCTAATTACAGGAGGTGTAGATGTGCCGCTGTCGAGAAATTTTACAGCAACAGCGGGACTGAATATTGGTTTTCTCGACGGAACTCAAGTGGGATTGTTAGTCGGTGTTGGCTACACGTTCCCGAATCTGATCAGATAGTATTGCTGTTTGAGCAAACGCACGACAACTAAATAGGCGCGGGTTGGCTGTAGGAATACGGTCAACCCTTTTTTGATGGTAGAAAATCAAAAGCAATCGAGGACACGCAATTTGGAGGACACGGCAATGCCGTTTCCCTACCATCGGAGGACACGGCAATTTGGAAGAGACGGCAATTTGGAGGACACGGCAATGCCGTTTCCCTACCATCGGAGGACACGGCAATTCGGAAGACAAATTTGGAGGACACGGCAATGGCGTTTCCCTACTGATTAATCATTGTAGGGAAACGGCACTGCCGTGTCCTGATTTTGGGGATGAGGTGAAAGATATAATGATGGTTGGATCGCACTTTCTCCCCAAACACCCAAAAAAACCGTGACCAAAACAGAAATCTTAGCAGCACTCAAAACTCTGACAGCAGAAGAACGCCTAGAAATCATCGAAACAGCTTCGCGGATGATGCGCGAAGACATCGAAGCAAAAGCCCAGCGCAAAGCCGAGAGAAAGCGCCAATTCAGAGCCGCAGCAGAAGCCGCAGTCCCCTTGTATCAACCAGGAGGGCCGCTGCACGATTTGTGGTCGCCTGACAGCGAACCCTATTTCGATTCAGAGGAAGAATACCTCAGCACAGGGGTAAAAACCAATGCGTAAAGGCGAAGTGTGGCTCGTCAGACTCGATCCAACAGTGGGAGCAGAAATCGGTAAAACTCGACCTGTTGTGATTGTCAGCGACGATGAAGTGGGAATTTTATTGCTCAAAGTAATTGTTCCGATTACAGCATGGAACGATCTTTTTTCCCCGATCCAGTGGATGGTGCAGCTCGAACCGACATCAGAAAATGGCTTGAGTAAAGTCTCAGCCGCCGATTGTTTTCAAGTCGGTTCCGTTTCCCAACAAAGGTTTGTCCGACAACTCGGAACCCTTTCGGAGACAATTATGGAAGAAATTGCAGAATCACTGATAATTGTTTTGGATCTGGATTGAATAACTAGCCAACAGCGCACAAATAGTGTTATTTATAAATAGATTGTATGGCGCGATGGCCTTAAATGATTCCTATACAACTTACACTCAAAAATTTTCTCAGCTATCGCGAAGCTGCTTTAGACTTTCGCGGCCTGCACACCGCTTGCATTTGCGGGCCTAACGGTGCTGGCAAATCCTCTCTGCTAGAGGCGATCGCCTGGTCACTTTGGGGCTGTTGTCGCAGCGATACAGAAGACGATATCATTCATATCGGCGAAATTGATGTCCGCGTTGATTTCACTTTCTCCACGGGCGGCCAAATCTACCGGGTGATTCGTAACCGCCGACGCGGACAATCGGGGAGTTTGGAATTTCAAGTCAGCTTGAATTCTGCCGAGACTCAAGATCAACTTAGTTTTCGCACCCTCACCGACAAGGGGCTCAGAAATACTCAGCAGAAAATCCTCGAACATATCAAATTAGATTACGATACTTTTATTAACTCGGCGTATTTGCGGCAGGGGCGTGCTGATGAGTTTATGCTCAAAAAGCCGATCGAGCGTAAGCAAGTTTTAGCCAACCTCCTCAAACTCGATCGATACGACACTTTAGCTGAACAAGCCAAGGAAAAGTCCAGAGATTTTAAAGCTCAAGTCGAAGTCCTCAAACACAGTTTGCAAACCGTACAAGAGCAACTGCAACAAAAAGAGGCGATTTGCGACGAACAAACTCAATTGCAGCAAACCACCGATTTGCTCTCTTCACAGCAGCAAGCCGACACAGCCGAGTTGCAGCAACTGCAACTCCAGCACCACAACCGCCAAACTTGGCAAAAACTCCTCTCCGGCCACCAGCAACAACACTACAATATTTCTCAAGAATGCCGCCGCTTGCAGCAAGAACTCAGCGCCGCCAAGCAGCAGCAAAATGAGCTACAAGCCCTGTTGGCACAAGAAAATGAAATTACAGCAGGAATTGCCTATTTTAACAGCTTGCAAGCCACCGAAGAGATGCAAGCTGGTAAATTCAAGGCTCATCAGCAAGCCCACAATCAGCGTCAAAACTTGCAAGAACAGCAGCGGCAAGAACTGAGCCTTTTGCAAAGCAAAATTCAGCAGTTGCAAGCTCAATTAGATGTTTTAGAACAGGATGAAAAAGATGTTCTAGATGTTCTCAAACAGCAGCAGGAGGTGGAGAAAGGACTTGCACAGTTGCAAGCAGTTCGATCGCGCCTCCACCAACTCGAACAACTGCAACTGCAAGTTTCGCCGCTGATCCAACAGCAGCAGCAAAAGCAACAAAAGCTCGATCACGCCAGCGCTGGTTTAACCGCCCGATTAGCCGAAATCAACCGACAGTTACAAGTTCAGCAACAGCAGCGGCAGCCCCAATTACAGCAGGAAATATCCGCCATCGCCAATCAAATTTTGCAGTTAGACAACAAGCGAGTTTACCAGCAGCGAGTCCGCGAAAAAGGTCAAGAAAGGCACGACTTTCTAGAAAACCTGCAAGCCAAAAGCCGCGACTATCAAACCCGACTCACCGAAATTGACCAAAAACTGCAACTGCTGCGGAAAAATGAAGGAGAAACCAGCCCAGGCGAAGGTAAATCTGCCAATTTTGCCGAAACTCAGTCAGCGAATTCGCCTTTAATGGTGCGGGATGCAAATTTTGGGAATTGTCCTTTGTGCGATCAACCTTTAGACGAACACTACTGGAATTTGGTAGTCACAAAACATCACTCCCAACAGCAGGAACTGTGGAACCAACTGTGGGTTGTCCGCGAACAGTTGGCCGTCTCCGAGCGCGAAATTCAAGTCCTCAGACACGAATACCGCGAACTAGAAGAGGAATTAGCGCCTTACCAAGAATTGCGGGAACGGCGCAGCCATTTGCAAGCTCAATTGGATGGCCTGGGCCAAGACGAAACTCGATTGCAAAGTATGCGTCAAGATGCGGAGGAAATCGATCGGTTGCTACGCACCGGCGAGTACGGGGCCGATGATTTGGGCGAACTCCAGCACATCGAACAGCAGTTGCAACAGCTCAATTACAGTGATAGCAGCCACTCCCTCGCCCGCAGCGATGAAAGGCGCTTGCGGTGGGCGGAAATTAAGCAAGCTCAAATCAAAGATGCTCAGCAGAAACTGCATAAAATTAACAGCCGCCGCCCGGATTTGCAAACTCAATTAGCCGCCGTACAACAACAGTTAGAACAGCAAAAAAATAGCTCGGAAATACAGCAGCAAATTCTGTCTTTAGATAGATACATTGCGGAAGTTGGCTATAATTTGGAACAGCACGAACACGTCCGCAGCGAAATGCGCCGGACGCAGTTTTGGATCGCTAGGGCCGAAAAATTGCGATCGGCAACTCAGCAGCACCCGCAAGTTCAGCAGCGGGTTAATGAAATCGCAAGTTCTATCGCAGTGCGCGATCGCGATTTGCAAGCTGTCACTGCTCAAACTTCCGCAATGAATCAGCAGTTACAAGAACATCCCGATCCAACTATCCGCATCAGCGTAGTAGAACAGCAAATCAGCCGCCGCCGCCAGCAGCTAGACCAAAATTTGGGAAGTCTCGGACGCCTCCAGCAGCAGCAGAAAAACCTGGAACAGTTGCAAGTTCAGCTAGTAGCTCAAAAAGAGCAAATGCAAGTAGTTAAACGCCAACAGCGAATTTATCAAGAGTTGGCTCAAGCCTTTGGCAAAAACGGCATTCAAGCTTTAATGATTGAAAATGTGTTGCCTCAACTGGAAGCTGAAACCAATCAGATATTGTCGAGATTGAGCGCGAATCAGTTGCACGTTCAATTTATTACTCAGCGGGCGGCGGCTGCTAAAAAATCAACTAAATTGATTGACACTTTAGACATTTTAATTGCTGATGCTCGCGGGACTCGCGCCTACGAAACTTACTCGGGCGGCGAAGCTTTTCGGATTAATTTTGCGATTCGGCTGGCGCTGGCGAGACTGTTGTCTCAGCGGGCGGGGACGGCTTTGCAAATGTTGATTATTGATGAGGGATTTGGGACTCAGGATGCTGAAGGGTGCGATCGACTGATTGCTGCAATTAATGCGATCGCCCCTGATTTCGCCTGCATCCTCACCGTCACCCACATGGCGCAGCTCAAAGAAGTTTTTCAAGCCAGGATTGAAGTAAGCAAAACTGCTCAGGGTTCTTGCATTAGCTTGTCGGTTTAGATATGGTTATACCATTTCCGATTTTTGATTTTCGATTCAAGATGCAGACGGCGGTTGAAACCGCGTCTACACAAACAAAACCCGCCTGGTGCGCGGGTTGAACATAAGACTATTTATTCCCCGGAGATCCCTTGCAGCATCAAGAAAGGTTGTAGGGGGACTTTGACAGCACTCTTGTCCCCCCCTTATTAAGGGGGGCTAGGCAGGGTGGATTAATTGTCAGCGGGGGAATGTATAATAGAAGAGCTAATCAAGTCGGTCCCGTCCGGGTAGACTATAATTATGGAATGAATCAGCAATGAATTTAATTGAAGCAATAAAAGCAGTTCCCGATCATAGACATCCGAGAGGTATTAGACATGAACTTTGGCTGACATT
>JANYGO010000058.1 GCA_025362325.1 Cyanobacteriota bacterium
TCGGACTTCAGTCCTCTCCTTGATGCGGACTGAAGTCCGAACGATCGAACCGGGTTATCTGGTTTGAAAAATATTCTGCACCATTTTCTTCTCTACACTCGCCGCCGCCTTATCCAATTCTGCAACCTCCCCCGAGTCCAACTCCCAGCCCAAAGCACCAATATTATCCCTCGCCTGTGCCGCAGATTTAGCCCCCGGAATCGGAATAGTTTCTTTGCAGATGCACCAGTTGATGGCTACCTGCGAAACCGTCTTGTTTCTGAAGGCCGCTATTTCTCGCAAACAGCTCAAAAGTAATTGCATTCCCGGCCATAACTGCTGGCACGCCAAACCTCGAATACCTTTAGGCAAAGCGCCGTTTTCCGAATATTTCCCCGTCAGCAACCCCAAGGCTAGAGGACTGTAAGCAATCAATTTTATCCCCAATTCATCGCAAACATCTTTCAATCCGAGTTCTGTTACCGGATAGGTGGAAAGTAGGGAATATTGCACTTGTAAAGTAACAATTGGAATTTGGCGCGAGCTAAATCTTTGATGCACCCATTTCAGCCGTTTCGGCCCGTAATTAGACAAGCCGATTCCCTTAACCAATCCTTGCTCGTAAAGGTCAGCCAAACCATCCAAAAGAGCCCCCTCTTGCCAAGGAGCGTAGTTAGCTGTAGACCAGTGCATTTGCACCAAATCTACATTTTTTCTGAGCCGGGAAGCAGAAGCTTTACCCGCAGATATCATGGATTGTCGCGTCAGTCTCCAAGGATAAGCAGCGAGTTTTGTCGCAATACAAATACTGTCTTGATTTGCGCCTTGATATTGTTGGAAAAACTGCCCCAAAAGCTGCTCGCTGCGGCCGTTTAATTTCCCGGTTCCGTAGGAATCACCTGTATCAAATAAAGTGACACCATTGTTAACGCAAAGATTGAACGCGGCTTGCAATTCCTCGTCCATACTTTCATCGTAACCCCAGAGTAATCTGTTGCCCCAGGCCCAAGTGCCGCAGCCCATTTTTGGCAGTATAATTTTTTGATTGGTTGGCATTTTTATTAATGATTAATGATCGATCAGTTGTTCTACATTTAAATTTAATTTTTCGGGCGCGCTAGGAGCAACGCCCCACAAAAGATTCAATAAACAAGATTGTTTAAATTAGACAAAGACCAGCTTATCACGGTAAGCTTTACCATAGCAAAGACCTAATTTTTAATTCTTTGATGTGGTTGGTGAGGGCGAAGGTGGCTGTTTTTTTGTAGGTTGATCTGGCTTATTTTTTGGGTCTGGTTTTGGTGGGGGCGGCGGAGGGAAAGTTGCCGCGCGTCTGGGTATTTGTAGCGCTGTGCGGAATGCAGACAACGGGAAGAAATCGCCAAATTGAGAAAGTCGATCGGCAATTGGCTCTGGCGCATCTTCCCACAAGCTTTCGTAGTAGAAGAAAGCGGCGCCTAAGCCGTATTCTTGGACTGCTCGCACCTGAGATTTAATTTGCTGGATCGCTACTGGCCTCTTTCTTAAACCTGTCATAATCCCAACTCCGGTGGGAATTTTTTGCTGTGCTTCTCGCATTTCTGGACGGCTAATCTTGTCCACAAATGATTCTAAATTGGGACGGTATACTTGCACGATCAGTTCGTCGGCAATATCCAAACGCACCCAAGCCAGCCAATCTTGCAGGTGATATTTGTAAGCAAATTCGTAGTAATTGGGAGAAATTGAGAAAATTGCATTGGGTTTTGCTGCTTTGACGGCTTGATTTAGTTGCGACATAAAAGCGGTGATTTTATTGGCTCGCCACTGCACCCATGCTGGATCTTGAGAGTCGGTTGGAGGTGCTTTTTTGGTTTCTTTAGTGTACAAAGCAACTGTATAATTGTCATAGCCAAATTCGGACGGCAAACTCATGTGGTCGTCAAATTGAATCCCGTCGGCGTTGTATTGCGTGGTGATTTCTAGTACAAGTTCGGCAATGAATTTCTGCACTTCTGGATGAAATGGATTGAGCCAAACTACTTCGCCGCCCGCGCCGTTTGATGTTTGGCTACCGTCTTGTTTTTGTGTCAGCCAATCGGGATTGTTTAATGCTAATTCTGAGGTGGGAGGAGTCATGAAACCAAACTCAAACCAAGGAATTACTAGCAAGCCTTGGCGGTGAGCTTGACCGATTAAATCGGCAATCATATCTTGTCCGTCTAACCCTCTGTAAACAAACGGTTGAATGTCTCTTTGCTGGGCGACGGGGCTGGGATACATTGCATAGCCAGAGTTCCAAACTACGGGATAAATCGTGTTGAAATTTAACCGCTTTAATTGACTGATGGCATCTCCTAGTTTGTGGCGATCGCTTAAGATGTCTTTGTCGTTTGTCGTCATCCAAACTCCGCGAATTTCCTGGCGGGGTTGCTGGGCGATCGCCCCGATCGCATTATTCGCCAGCAATACTATCATGAATGAGAGGGCAAACAGCAGCCGGAAAAGGGTTTTAATCGATCGCGACCAACTGCGCGGAATGATCCGTAATGTCATAGTTTTGAATGGTGAGTTAGCTATCAAACACACCCCGGCATAATTTGGTGATAAAATTTGCTCGCTCTACAGTCTACAGCTATTTGTGCTGAATGTGCGATCACAACTCGACCAAGTATAATCTGTGATCCACAGAGTAAGTGAGAGCATTTTGTCAAAATTGCTGAGCAATCATTAATTACGCACTGCCAGCCTTCGTGACCGGACAGCGCACGCCAATCCATGCGAGTGTTGTACAATATCAGGGAAAGAACATTTCGATCGAACATCTGTAATTGTGAAAGATTTAGTCTTAATTGGTGGCGGGCACAGTCATGCTATTGTCTTAAAAATGTTCGGCATGAAACCGCTGCCGGGAGTGCGTTTGACTCTGATTAGCGATGTCCTGCAAGCGCCTTATTCGGGGATGTTGCCGGGGCACGTTGCCGGGTTTTACGATTATGATGAATGTCACATCGATTTGCGATCGCTCGCGGAATTTGCTGGATGTCACATATTGGTCGATCGGGCGATCGCGATCGACTTTAACAAAAATTTAGTTATTTGTCAAACTTTCCCGCCAGTTAACTTTGACGTGCTGTCTGTGGATATCGGCAGCACTCCCTCAACTCTATCTGTGCCGGGTGCGGCAGAATACGCAATTGCAGCTAAACCAGTACCCGAGTTTTTAGATAGTTGGAATCAGTTAATTTCCCAAAGGCAAAATCATCCTGAAAAACCGCTGCGGATCGCCATTGTCGGCGGCGGTGCTGGCGGCGTAGAATTAGCATTGAATATGCAATCTCGTCTTACGAAGTTCGGCAACGGATTGTATAACGGATTTAACGGATTTTGAGGGAATTAGGAATTGGGAATTTAAAATTGGGAATTAGAAATTCCCAATTTCCTCAATTTAAGCTTCGATAATTACTCGCAAATTACCGCGTTTTTTCATCACCCGACAAGCGGTTGATGAACCAGATCGCTCAAATTCCAGATCCAGCAAAGTTGAGCCAATCCTTAAGTTGTTTAGCGACAATTTATTAATTGATTCTGGCAGCACAGGATCGATAATTCGCAGTTGGTTGTTGGGGGCGTCGGGAACTAAATTTAACATCATTTGCAACAGTTTAAAAATACTGCCGGTTGCCCAAGCTTGGGGCGAGCAAGCTACAGGATACTGCACGGGGCGATCGCTCTCGCTGTTGCGCTCGTAGCCGCAAAAAAGTTCGGGGGGACGCTCGTAGGGTTGCAACAATGTCATGTCAAATAAGCCTTGAGCTACTTCTAGGGCTTGTTCGACGCGGCCTAGCGATCGCAATCCCATAGCTGTTAAAGCGTTGTCGTGCGGCCAGACGGAGCCTGTGTGGTAGCCGATGGGATTGTAGGCGGGAGATTTTGAGGACAGGGTGCGAATTCCCCACCCGCTAAACATATCTGGGGCTTGCAATCTTTCTGCTACGCTTTGAGCTTTTTCATCGGACAAAATGCCGAGGTGCAAACAGTGTCCGGGATTAGATGAAATGCTGTCTGCGGGTTTGCCTTCGCCGTCTAATGCTAGGGCGCAATAACCTAAATCTTCGACCCAGAAATCACGGTTGAATCGGGTTTTTAGGTCTTTGGCTTCTTCTTCCCAGCGATCGACTAAATCGATACGTTTCTTGATGCGCGCAATTCCTGCTAGCCTGGTTTTGGCAGCGTAAACGTAGGCTTGGACTTCGCAAAGGGCGATCGCTCCTTCTGCCATGACGCCAGCTCTGTTGACGATGCAATCTCCCGAGTCTTTCCAGCCTTGATTTGCTAAGCCGCGCTGGGATTTTTTGTAATAGCTCAGGTAGCCTGTGGCGACACATTTGCGATCGATCCATTCCATCGCTGCCAAGGCATTTGGCCACAAAAGATCTAAAGTTTGGCTGTCGTAAGTCCAGGCATAATATTCAGCGTAAAGCATCAACCACAGCGGCGTTGCATCCACTGTTCCATAATAGGGAGTGTGGGGAATTTCCTGACAGCGAGCCATTTCTCCCATGCGGATTTCGTGCAATATTTTGCCCGGTTCTTCGTCGCGCCAATCGTCGTCATTTTTGCCTTGATAGTGAGCTAAAGTTGTCAGGGTTTCTCGGGCTAAAGTTGGATCGAGAATTAAGATCTGAGAAGCAGCGATGATCGAGTCGCGGCCGAATAATGTTGAAAACCAGGGAACTCCGGCTGAAATTGCTTTGCCTTTACCAAAGGTTTGCCGCAGGGAATAAATGTCTTGTTCGGCACATTTGAGAAGTCGGTTAAAGGTGTTTTCCCCCGAGTTGATTCGGGTAATTTCGCTCAGCCATTCTCGCTCTTCTAAAAGTTCTGCTGCTTTGGCTTGAATTAAAGTTGCGGGAGTGCTGACTTTGGAGATTGATTTGCCGTCGATCAGCATTTTGAGCCGATATCCCAATTTGATTGCTTGGTGGGATTCTAGGGAGATGCGCCACACTGCTGTGTTGCCCTCAAAGAGTGCTGGCGGTTGGTTGTAAAACTCGATGTGAGATTCCATCACCAAGCCGTCTAAACCTTGGTACGCAAGGGTTAAAGTTTCCGGGACTTGGCAGGATGGATAGTGGTCGCTCACTCGCGGATCGATCGGTTGTTTTCCTGATGCTTGAATTGCCGCATTTTGGTTTGCTGCTGCCAGATTTTCACCGTCGCTATTGCCGTTAGCATCGGCAGGAATGGCTTCTTTGTCTGCAACTTCGCCGGGGGATGGTGCTTCGGTTTTTTGGGGCATCAGGCGCAGGAGTTTGCCACGTTTTTCGCGGCCGTAACCCCGGACTTCAAATAAGTCTAAGAAATCTGAGTTGAAGCTGAGACTTATTTCAAAGCTGACTGGTTTTGTAGTGAAGTTGGTGATTTCTATGTCTTCAAACAAACCGCCGTTGAGTACCATTTCTCGCCTCATTCCGATGGTTTCTGCCGGGATGCGATCGTCAATGCGGGGATTGGAGCACAAAACTGTTTGCAGGAAGCCTTTTTCGGCGTTGCTGCTGAGCAAAATTGGCGATCGCCCTTCTATTTGCAATTCTAGGCGGCTGAGAAAGCGCGTGTCGTGGCAAAACAGTCCTAGGCTAGCAACGTTGTCGTCTTCTAAGCAGCCTGAGATGTTGCCGAGGGTGTCGGTAATCAGAAATAAATCGTCGTCTTTGAGGGTGAGTGTTGGTTGAGGTCGATCGGCGATCGCGCAAGGCCACTCAGTTATAGGTGCCTCGGCAGCGGCTA
>JANYGO010000065.1 GCA_025362325.1 Cyanobacteriota bacterium
AGTTGACAGTTGACAGTTGACAGTTGACTGTTTGGAAATTTGAACAATACCAATGCAACCGGAAACGATTGACAGTTGATTGTTGACTGTTTGGAAATTTGAACAATACCGATGCAACCGGAAACGATATCGGTAGGGTGCACCGAAGAGCACCTTACCGCTATAAGTAGTGCGTCAAATTAATTTTTGCGTCCAGGACTGACTCAATAGAAATCACTTTAACCTAATTGTGTAGGGTACGCCGAAGAGCACCTTACAGTTTGATTAAAGCGATCGCAATTTCTCGACTAAAACATCGACATAACGTTCGCTGTTGTGCTGGTTTACGGTCGCTTCATAGCCGCGCTGCGCTAGAGATTCAGCTTCTTGAGGATTTTTTAGCAAATGGACGATCGCCTCGCGCAAACCTGCTGCATCTCCGACATCTACTACTTTAGCAACATCCGCCGCTAAATAATCTACCATACCTTGAGTGCGAGTAATGGCGACCGGCCGCTTGCAGGCGGCTGCTTCCAACAAACCCTGCACTCCAGCAGCATATTTATTGTCCGTCAAACAAACTGCAACTACGTCTGCATCGCGGTAAAGCTGCACTAAATCAGGCCATTCGTAGAATTTGCGGGACATATTTTCGGGCATGGTATCGGGGAAAGCTTGCGATAAAGCTTTGGCATCTTTAGAAAAGCCGCTAATTTTTACGTCAACATCTAAGTCAGCAGTTGCCGCTGCTAAAAGTCGGTAGTCGCGCTTTTCTAATCCGACGCTAACCACTGTTTGGCGCTTTTTCTCGGCAGAAACGGGGCCTGGTGTGAAAAACTGGGTGTCTGTCTGTTCTAGCAGCACTAAAATCTGGGATTCGGGTATATTTAAATAGCTGCGGAGGAAGTCTGTTTGAGTGCTGGCGCAGGCCATGAACACGTCGATTTTGTCGGCTAAACCGAAGAGTTTCAGGGCGACGCGGCCGCGCAGCCGATCGATATTGTGGAAATATACAACAATTTTCGGGCGCTCCTTCAGGGCCCCACACACCGCCGCCACTGGAATGCCAATGTCCTCGCCGGTACAAAATATCACGTCGTCGCTGCTGACTTGCTCGGACAATTTGCGCGCTAGGGCCCAATGTTCGGGTTTAGAAGAAATTTTCGATCGCACCTTGTCGCCGGGCGATATGCCTTCGCCGTCCGGGGCGTGAACTGTGGCATTTAAGCGGTCTCTCATAGCCCGCAGAACGTGCCGGGGGCATTTGCCGAGTTGGGCATCGCGGTCAATGCCATCGAGGTCTATTTTGCGACCTAATGCTAAATGATATTTCAAATTATTCTCCTTACCATGCTGGGGCTGGGACAAACGATCGAACCTGAGAAAGATTCTATCCTCTACAGTTGAAAGTGCTAGTGCGTGCGATCGCTCGATTTTCGCATTCAAGATTTTCGATTTGATGTTACCGATGAATCTTGGGAATTGAGCCAATCCTGTCTGGGGCTTGTATCGCCACCGCCCGTCCCGCGTTTGGGAACCGGGTGCGTGAGGACACCCGCGCGCCAATCCTTGAGAGTCAAAAACAGTGACTTGGGTCGATCGATCGATTCCAAGGACTTAAGCTTTTATGAGCAAAGTTAGTTGAAGCATTTATGTTTAACCTCATGTATATTTCTCCAGAGCAAGACCTGAAAATTCGTCACACCATGCGCGAGTGCGGTCAAGAAGCTTACAAGCTTGCAGCGGAACCTTTTGAAGTTTCCGAGAAAGGGCCAGAGGACTACGTGACGAGTATCGATCGCTACTTAGACCAACAATTATCAGCAGCATTTAGCGCTTTGTTTCCTGAAGACGGTACGATTACCGAGGAAAATAGCGCCTCCAGAGCAGCTTACCGAGCCAATTACCAGCGCCTCTGGTGCATCGATCCTCTCGACGGGACTGAAGAATTTATTCGGGGAAAACTGCACTACGCTTCGATGGTGGGGCTGCTGTTGGAGGCCGAACCGGTGGCTGGTTGGATTTATGCCCCGGCTTTTGACCAAATGTATTTTGGCGGCAAAGATTGGGGATTGTTCCAAACTGTGGGAACTCAATCGCCACAGCCGATCACACTTTGCAAACCCCCCGCTCCGACACCGTTCAATTGTAAAATTATTCTCGGCGACAGAGACCAGAAAAACTACGCCGGGGCGATCGCCCAAAGCATCCCCGGAGCCGAATTTTACTCGCTGGGTAGCTTTGGCTTAAAGGTGATGGAAGTCATACAAGGTCGAGCCGGTTTGTACCTGTATTTCAACGGCAGAGTTAAAGTGTGGGATACCGTCGGCCCTCTGGCTCTAGCCAAAGCAGCCGGATTGGTTTGTTGCGATTTGCAAGGTCAACCGCTGAGGTGGACTCCAGATGCGATCGAGCCGCAGTCTCTGGCGCACACGCAGTCGATCGCGATCGGCTGGCCGGACTACATAGAATCTCTGTTGGGCAAAGTTAAACAGGCAGTGACAGTTGACAGTTGACCGCTCGACAGTTGACAGTGAAGTTTTTAGGCAGGGGCTTAAATCCCCTGCCTAAAAACAATCCACCTAAAGGTGGGGGCTTAAATCCCCTGTGATGCAGGTGACAGGCGTGTAAAGTCGTTGAGGATTAAAGAATCTGCCAATTTTACGCGAACCGCGGCTCTGTACCCTTATCATCAATTACAGGAGCGATTAGAAGTAAGTTTCTCATCTGTATGTCCTGTCTGTCCGTCTCGTTTGTTTTATGTCAATCTTGTATAGCAGCAACAGATTGTTTATTTTCTCAAACATCGATCGTTCTCTAGCTGTTGGCTGTCGCCTAATTATATTTCCCACGCTTTGCGAGTTTGCGTCAGGAACCTCAGCCCTGACGGCGTGAGGCTTGAAAGAGAAATCTAACAAGTCATTCTGACGGGCCTAGGTCTTAACTGACTACGTTTTGAGAGTCACGACACTCCTTGAATGCGTAGCTAGTTTTCCGCTCTGTCATTTGCAGTTAAACAGTTCTAAGGTCACTCTTTACAGTGCTGCAAGTCTAAAAAGCTCACTAAACTTTGACCGACAAGCTAACATCACCCCGCAAGGGAGGCTGCGCCAGGGCGCGAGCAAAATGCTATGCGTACAGGATTGGGAGGTTGGAAACGGTAACTGTCCCGTTGAAAGTGCAGCACAAAGGCACACCGAACTAACCAATCCCAAGGCGATAGTATATTCAAAAAAAACAATATAAAGCCGTCTTAGAAAGACGGGGTTTCTACCCATTTTTCTGATGAAAACAGAAGCTTTCAGTGAGCTGTTCCCCCTATTTAAAGGTGCTAACCCAGAAACCTTGGGAGGGCTGCTATCAAATGCCGTCAAGCATGAGTATCCCCCCGGTAGAGCTGTGGTGATGGAGGATTCTTGGGGCAACGCGATTTACTTTGTGGTGTCCGGCTGGGTCAAAGTCCGGCGCCTGTCAAACGATCGAGCTGTATCAATGGCTATTTTAGGACGGGGTGCTTTCTTCGGCGAAATGGCGATTCTTGACGAATCTCCGCGATCGAATGACGTACTTGCTCTATCGCCCGTGCGGCTAATCAGCGTCACGGCTCAGCGATTTATCCAAACCCTATTTAAAGACCCGCAATTGCACCACCGGATGCTGCAATTGATGGTGCGGCGGCTCCGCCAAACTAATCTCCGCTCTCAACTCCGAAACCGGCAGCCAGCGGTTAAACTAGCAAATACTTTAGTCGAGCTGGGAGAAAACTACGGTCAGAAAACTGGTGATACCAAAGAAATCTTCAATATCCCTTATGAAGACTTAGCTGATGTCACAGATATCACCCTAGATGAAACCAGCAAAATTATGGAAAAACTCGATAGTAAAGGCTGGATCAAAATCGATCCAGACCACCAAACTATCCATTTGATCAACCTCAAGCACTTGATTAATTTAGCAAGTCAATGACTGATGTTACTTCTTTGGATACCTCGTCCGCTGCCGACAACGCGATCGCGCAACTAACAGCACCGACAATTCAATATTCGGTGGCGATGCCCAATCCTGAATCCCACCTGTTTGAAGTGACTTTGCGCGTGCAAGGTTGGTCGAAATCGGTGCTGGATTTAAAAATGCCTGTCTGGACTCCCGGTTCTTACTTGGTTCGAGAGTACGCCCGCCACCTGCAAGATTTTAGCTCCCAGGCGGGCGCGCGTGCTTTACCTTGGCGCAAGCAAAGCAAAAATCACTGGCAAATCGATACAAATTTAGTGTCAGATATCACTGTTTTCTACCGGATTTTTGCCAACGAACTGACAGTGCGAACCAATCATTTAGACTCGACTCACGGTTATTTCAATCCAGCGGCTCTGTGCTTTTTCTTGCCAGGTTTTGAGCGCAACTGCTACACCGTGACAGTTGTGCCACCTGAGCCGGAATGGCGCACTGTGACTACTTTGCCGCCTGTGTCGGGGCAGAATCTTACTTTCGCTGCTGCGGATTTTGACACCCTTGTCGATAGTCCTTTTGAGATTGGCTGTCACGATTCCTACGATTTTGAAGTGATGGGAAAACCCCACCAGCTAGTAGTTTGGGGAAAAGGCAATTTTGAACCAGAGCGGGCGATTATAGACATCCAAAAAGTGATCGAAGTCGAGGCTCAAATGTTCGGCGGTTTGCCTTACGACCGCTATGTGTTTTTGCTGCATTTGTCTGGGTCTGGTTTTGGCGGTTTGGAACACAAAGATAGCTGTACTCTTAACTATTCGCGTTTTGGTTTTCGGGCTAAGGAAAAGTACGAACGCTTTATTCAATTGGTGGCTCACGAGTTTTTTCACCTGTGGAATGTCAAGCGCATTCGACCGAAAGCTCTGGAAGTATTTGACTACGAAAACGAAAACTACACTACTTCTCTGTGGTTTTCTGAAGGCACGACCAGTTATTACGATTTGGTGATGCCGTTTCGAGCTGGTATCTACAGCGTGAAAGGTTATTTCCAAAATTTGGCTAAGGAAATCACTCGCTTGCAGACGACTCCGGGACGGAAGGTGCAGCCGGCGAGCGAGTCGAGTTGGGATGCTTGGATTAAACTTTATCGCCGGGATGCCAACAGCGACAATTCGCAGATTTCCTATTATTTGAAAGGGGAAGTTGTTTCGTTTTTGCTGGATTTGTTGATTCGGGCAAAACACGGTAACGCGCGATCGCTCGACGATGTGATGCGTTTGATGTGGCAGCAGTTTGGCAACGGTCATGCTGCCGAAAATGACGATTTTGAGCTGAAGTCGGGAACAGAGGCTAAGGCTGCGCATCTGACATCAAATGGAAAGTTAAATTCTCATTCGCTGCCGACAGAAATAGGCTTTACTCCAGAAGAGTTGCAAAGTGCGATCGAGTCCGTCGCAGGCATCGATTTGAGCGACTTTTTGGCGCGCTATGTAGACGGCACAGAAGAGTTGCCTTACGACAAATATCTGCAACCTTTCGGGCTGCAAATTTTGGTAGATGAAACTGACCAAACGCCTCGGATTGGTTGGACGTTGGGGGCGGAAAACGGGCGGCAAACGGTTAAATTTGTCGAAGCAGGATCTCCGGCACAATTAGCCGGAATTGATGCTGGGGACGAGTTGCTGGCGATCGCAGGTTTTCGAGTAAATGCCGAACAAGCGGGCGAGAGGCTGAAAGATTATCAGCCTGGTGACACAGTAGAGGTGACAGTGTTTCACCAAGACGAACTGCGGACTTGTCTTGTTACTCTCGCCACACCGCGCCCGGGCCGTTACTCGATCGTACCAGTCGATCGACCAAGCCCTATTCAGAAACAAAACTTTATGGCATGGCTGGGTGTTCCCCTATCGAATTTGTGACATAAATAAAGGGGAAGGGGAAGGGGAAGACAAAAAGGAATCACGCTCAATTCCCAATTTTCAATTCCCAAAGCCGTGTCAACAATCGCCTAAAACCCTTGTATCTCTCGCTTATAGCATAGTCTAGATCCCCCTCGCATCCCCCTTCCCAAGGGGGACGCAAGAAAATGCTCTTTCTTGTCCCTCCCCTTGGGAAGGGGGGTTAGGGGGGATCGAGGCCCTAATCGTCAAACGGCAGACTGGTACTACATAAGATATTCAGTTGACACCAATCACCAATGACTACTGACCAATGACTACTGACCAATGACTACTGACCAATGACTACTGACCAATGACCAATTTTCAATTCCCAATTAGCAATTACCAATTTTAACTATGCAAACCCCACCACCTCCATCAATTACGCCCCGCCAGATGAACCTGCTGAGAATTGTTGCTTCAATGGCCTGGGCTGACGGCGAACTCGCGACAGAAGAAGTAAATTTAATGCTCCATCGCTTTTGCCGTTTGTTTGCCCCAGATGCCGACGGACAACA
This sequence comes from Cyanobacteriota bacterium, assembly GCA_025362325.1. Classification (GTDB taxonomy): domain Bacteria; phylum Cyanobacteriota; class Cyanobacteriia; order Cyanobacteriales; family Microcoleaceae; genus Microcoleus. The sequence continues at coordinate 6,383 of JANYGO010000065.1, forward strand.
AATGCAACAGGAATTGCGGGATTACATCATGCAAAATATCCCCCTTGACGAGTTGATTCACCAACTAGAAACTCAAGAGGAAAAAGAATTAGTCTTGCAACTTGGCTATGAAGTGATTGCATCTAGTTCTCGCACTCCCGATGAACCCAAAATTAACGCTGACGAAGCCGCAGCTTATCAAAAATTAGTGCAGTTGCTGAATCTTTCAGACGATACTGTCAAGCGTGTTGAAGCAGAAGCATCAGATACTTCGGAGGGAATTGTAGAGAAGATGGCTCAAAAATTAGAAAAGTTCATCAAAGGCTAGTTTGGACATACGGTTTTCACCGTCGGCTATTCAACCCGCTCCCGTCGCGTGAGTGTTTGTATAGCCGCGGTTTCAACCGCCGGGTATTCACCATCAGTATTCACTATTTTTGTTTGTCCGTAATTTCACTCTGTTGCTTCTAATTCTGCATAGTGCACTGTAGAGTTATAAACTAATTTATTGACGGGAATCAAAATTTATGCTCCCAGCTTTTAGAATTGCTAGTTATGACTTACAAGAACTCATCCACCAAGGAACTAACACAGCTATTTATCGGGCAGTATCGATCGCAAACCGACAGCCTGCCATCCTCAAAGTTTTAAATACAGAATATCCTACCCTAGAACAGATAACTCGCTTAAAACACGAATATCAGATAACCGCATATCTCGATTGCGAGCACACAGTCAAAGTCGATCGCCTAGAAACACACCCAAACTGCTTAGTATTAGTCTTAGAAGATTTTGGCGGCATCTCGCTCAAACAGTGGATGGCAAAAGCCGGGAATGCTTGCAACATTTCTGCAATGCGTGATACACAACCGCTGGCAGACGGCGGGCCCAGCGCTGCGATTCGTACAACTGTTGTCGGAGCAGCAACCGCGCCTTACCAATTGCCGATCGCCCAATTCTTAAACATCGCCATCCAATTAGCAAAAGCTTTAGTATTCCTGCATCAAAATCAAATCATTCATAAAGACATAAAACCAGCTAATGTTATCATAAACCCCGAAACAATGCAAGTAAAACTTGCAGATTTTAGCATTGCTTCGCGGTTAAACAAAGAAACGCCAAACTTAAAAAATCCCGATCGCCTAGAAGGAACCCTAGCCTATATGTCCCCGGAACAAACCGGGCGCATGAATCGCGCTGTAGACTACCGCAGCGACTTCTACTCTCTAGGTGTAACCTTTTACGAATTGCTGACAGGAAAATTGCCATTTACCAGCAACGAACCGCTGGAATTAGTCCACTGTCACATTGCCAAACAACCGATTCCTCTTCAACAATTAAATCCGCAAATTCCCCAAGTATTGGCGGAAATTGTGGCAAAATTGATGGCAAAAAATGCCGAAGATCGGTATCAAAGTGCAGCCGGATTGTTGGCAGATTTAGAACGCTGCCAGAATCAAATAGAGAATTCAGGTGCAATTTCTAATTTTATACCCGGACAACTGGATGCAATGAGTCAGTTGTTAATTCCGCAAAAACTTTACGGGCGGGAAGCACAAATAGAACAGTTATTGCAAGTGTTCGAGCGCGTCAGCAAAGGCAGCGGTGAAATTGTCTCGGTAGGTGGCTATTCTGGGATTGGCAAATCAGCATTAGTACACGAGATTCTCCGCAATTTAACCAGGCAGCGCGGCTACTTGATTTCGGGTAAATTTGACCAATTCAAGCGCAATGTTCCCTACACTTGTTTCAATCAAGCTATGCGGAGTTTGGTGCAGCAGATTTTGACTGAAAGCCAAACACAGATTGAGTTGTGGCGGGAAAAACTGCTGGATATTTTGGATGTTAATGCTAAAGTTGCGATCGAAGCCATCCCCGAATTAGAGTTAATTTTAGGCCCGCAACCAGACGTACCCGAACTCGGCCCCATTGAATCTCAAAAGCGCTTCAACCGAGTGATGCAGCAGTTCCTCCAAGCAATTGCCACTGCGGAACATCCCTTAGTAATGTTTCTCGATGACTGTCAGTGGATAGATGCTGCAACAGTTAATTTATACGAACAAAATTGCCTTGAAAAAATCCCTTACTTGCTGGTAATTGTTGCTTATCGAGATAACGAAGTCAGCCCGACGCATCCGTTTATGCTGGCGAATCAGGCAATTCGGGCAGGGGGAGTTCCGATGACAGCTATTACTTTAGAACCGCTAACAATTGGCCGCGCTACTCAACTGGTTGCTGAAACTTTGAGCTGTGCTGCTGAAACTGCGACACCGCTGGCAAATTTGCTCGTTCAAAAAACTGACGGCAATCCATTTTTTATCAAGCAAATGCTCAAGTATTTGCATCAAGAAGGTTTCCTAAAATTCAATCTCCAGGCGGCTGAGTGGCAGTGGGATGTCAAACATATTGAACGGCAGGAAATTTCAGAAAACGTTGTTGATTTGATGGTGACAAAAATTAAAACTTTGTCAACCGCAACCCAACGAATTTTACAAATAGCGGCTTGTATAGACAATCTGTTTACTTTGGATATGCTGTCTGTTGCAAGCGGACAATCTTGGACTCAAACAGCGCAGGATTTGTGGGAAGCGCTGCAAGTGGGATTAATTTTACCTGTAGGGGATGCTTATCGGATACCACAAGTATTTGAGCCGGAAGAGTTGGAGAAGTTGGGAAAAATGCCCGGACAGGTGTGCTACAAATTCATGCACGATCGCGTTCAGCAAGCTGCTTATGCCATGATTCCTGACGAACAAAAACAAGCAGTTCATTTGACAATCGGGCGTTTGTTATTGCAAGGAAGCAGCGAAGCTGAACGCCAAGAAAGAATTTTTGATATTGTCAATCATTTGAATTTTGCTAGCGGCTTGATTTGCGATTTGAGTCAACGCTATGAATTAGCAGAGTTAAACTTGCAGGCGGGCAAAACTGCGAAAGCTGCTTCTGCCTTTGAAACTGCGCTGAGTTTTTTTCAATCGGGCTGCAATAGTTTGCCAGCACAAAGTTGGGAAGATAATTATGCGTTAACTTTGGCGCTGCATTTTGAATTGGGCGAAGCGGAATATTTGAATGGAAAAAATGACGAAGCTTTGGTAATTTTTGACTTAATTTTGCCCCAAACTAAGACATTATTAGAACGGTGTCAGGTTAATGAGTTGAAAATGACTTGTCTGCGGATGAAAAATGATTTGCCTGCTGCTTATAAGTTAGGTATCGATACGCTGCAATTTTTGGGAATTGAGTTTGAAGCGTACCCGGATGATGCGTATTTGCTGCGGGAGTTGGCGAAGACGAAGGCGATGATTGGGGAATCCATCGCAGATTTAGCCGATTTACCTACACTCACCGATCCGCTGCAACTCGCCGCCCACCGGATTTTGAAAGAACTTTACCCCATTTCTTACTTTACCAGTCCCAACGCTCAATTCTTGTGCGCGATGAAGTTTGTGCAGGCGACAATCGAGCACGGAAATTGCAAAATTTCTGCCTTTGGCTACATTTTGTATGCCTTTACTTTGATTGTTAAATATCGCGAGATTGAGGCTGGTTGTGCATCAGGAGAATTGTCTCTCAATCTCTACGAACAGTGGGATGCCAAAGAGTTAGGCGCTTGTATTTTGCATATTTGGGGCGGTTTAACTTTGCACCACATTAAATATATTGATGAGTGCAAGCTTTTTCTGCTCAAATCTTTTAATAGCGGTTTAGAGACAGGTGCTTATCAGTGGTCGGGATATTCTGCGGTTACTTATGTGTGGATCTGCTTTTTAGGCAATGAAACGCTGCAAAAAACCGCCGAAATGATTGATGAATTTCTTCCAGTATTGGAGAAGATAGACCGAAATATGCTAGCATATTGTTTGCTAAATAAACAGACAATATTCCAGCTTACTTGTCCTCTCGATTGTGCTGAAAATTCCTCAATTTTCATTGATGAACAGTCGCTTTTAGAATTTGCTGAAGCCTCGGCAGATTTGATGACTTCTTTTATGGTTTATCTCTACAGATTAACCGTGGCAAATTGGTTTGGGGAGGTCGATAAAGCATTAGAATATGCTAATATTGGTGTTAAGTTTTCGGCAGGTGCTGTCGGGACTTTTATGCTCCCGGTTTTTCACTTCCACCGCGCTATAGCCCTGGCTGCTGTTTGTACAAATGCCAGTGAGGGCGAGAATCGCCAAATCTACCTAGAACAGCTCAGCATTAGCTTGGAAGAGCTTGGAGAATTTGCGAAAAACTGCCCTGCAAATTACCAGCACAAATATTTAGCGATCCAGGCGGAAGTGGCGCGGTTGTCGGGACAAAAGTATGAGGCGGCAGAATGCTACGATAGTGCGATCGCCCTCGCAATAGAAAACGGCTTTATTCAAGATGCAGCGCTGATTAATGAATTAGCTGCCAGATTTTATTTATCCCAAAATCGGCTGATTTTCGTCAAAAATTATCTCAGCAATGCCAGAGTTTGCTACATCCAGTGGGGCGCAACAGCGAAAGTCCGCCAACTCGAACAATACTATGGGAATTTATTTCCTGAAACTGTCGAGTCGCGGATCGGTGCAACTGTAACTGCGAGTACATCTAGTCATGCTAATCTCTTGGATTTAGCAACGGTAATCAAAGCCTCTGGGGCAATTTATAGTGAAATTGTTTTAGAAAAGTTGTTAAAAAAACTGCTGCAAATCATCTTAGAAAATGCTGGCGCACAGAAAGGCTGTATTATTTTAGAACGAGACGGGCAACTGTTTGTTGAAGTCTCGGATACTAACCTGCATGACTCAGCAACATTTCAGGAGTCAATGCTGGTTGAAACCAGTTCAGATGTTCCTATTTCTCTAGTCAAGTATGTTGGGATAACTCAGCAACCACTGGTATTGAGCGATGCCAGTCAAGAAACAATTTACCAAGCGGATAGTTACATTCAAAATTGCCAACCAAAATCGATTTTATGCGCGCCTATTTTGTATCAAACCAAGTTGATTGGCGTTGTGTATTTAGAGAATAATCTGGCAACAGGAGCATTTACGCGCGATCGGCTGGAACTGTTGCAACTGTTAACGGCACAAGCGGCGATCGCCATTGAAAACGCCCGTATCTACGCCAGGGAACAACACAAATCCCGCCAGTTGGCTGAATCTCTCGAAAGCCTGCAACAGTCCCAAGTCGAACTTATCCAAAAAGAACAGGAGTACCGCAGCATATTTGAGGCCGTAGTAGACGGACTTTCGCTGATAGATTTGCAGACTGGTAAAGTCATTGCAGTTAACCCCGCATTCTGTCAAATATTTGGCTATTCTGAGCAAGAGTTTTTGCAGTTAAATCCGCCCGATTATATTCTTCCACAATATGTGCATTCATTCGTCGAATTCCAACAAACTGTCAGCCGAGGCGAAGAATTTACCTGTCAATCTATCATACAGAGAAAAGACGGTACGCTGTGTGATGTTGAGGTAAAAGGAAACTTTTTAGAATACGGCGGCAAACCCCACGGTTTGGGGATTAATCGCGATATTAGCGATCGCAAACTTGCCGAAACAGCTTTGCAAACATCGGAAGCTCAATTGAGACAAAAAGCTGAAGATTTAGAAGAAATACTGATTCAACTCCAACAAACTCAAGCACAATTAGTTCAAACTGAAAAAATCTCGCAACTCGGACAACTGGTGGCTGGAGTTGCCCACGAAGTGAACAATCCCGTGAGCTTTATTTCTGGCAACTTGCATCATGCCAAAGACTATATTAGCGATTTAATAAGTTTAGTCCAGGTTTATCAAGACAACTTTCCCGAGCCGGGACAACAAGTTTTAGATGAAATAGAAGCGATTGAATTTGAATATTTAGTAGAAGATTTGCCGAAGATGATTGACTCGATGAAATTGGGAACCGATCGCATTCGTGACATCATGCAATCTTTACGAAATTACTCGCGTACCGACGGGATTGAGAAAAAACCAGCCAATATTCACGAAGGAATTGATACCACATTAATGATTTTGTCGCACCGACTGAAAGCGTCGGGCGATCGACCGACGATTAAAGTCATCAAAGAATACGGGGAATTGCCCAACATAGAATGCTATCCGGGGCAATTGAATCAGGTATTTATGAATTTGATAGCTAATGCGATCGATGCTCTGGAAGAATCTAATTTTGGGAAAACCTACAAACAAATTGAGAGCAATCCCAATGTGATTACAATTTCGACCTCTGTGGAAAACAGCAGCGGAAAACTGATAAATCGTACAGTGAAGATTCGGATAGCTGACAATGGACTTGGAATGTCAAAACACATCAAAGACAAACTATTTACGCCATTCTTTACAACGAAAGCTGAAGGCAAAGGAACCGGATTGGGATTGTCAATTTGCCACGATATCATCACAAAAAAACACGGGGGAAGCTTAGAATGTTTTTCATCGCCGGGAATGGGAACAGAATTTGCGCTCGGCATTCCCGCGCGCAGCATTCCCATCAACAATAATTAGGGAATTATAAAAAGCTAAAAGTGTTTGTAGTGAGGACTGAAGTCCTCATAAAAATTAGAGGACTGAAGTCCTTACTACAAACCAACGGGTAAGCATCGCAGCGAGCGGGACGATCGTACTCAAAATTCTCGCAATGTAGGAATTAAATACTGTGTCAAAGTAAAGGCATCTACTCCTAATTCTGTCCGTTCTTTTGCAGCCATGATTCCGGCTTGAGCGTGCCACCAAACTGCTGTTGCTGTAACTAATTCGGGGGGGGATTTGCGGGCGATCGCACTTGCCAATAGTCCCCCCAACAAACCTGTCAAAACGTCGCCGCTGCCGCCTCTGGCGAGGGCTGGGGTGCTTTCGGGATTGAGATAGGTGATGGTACGCGCGGCGCAGCTATCCCCTAGGGAATCGCCCTTATCCTGCCAACTGATGCAAACTTTGGCTCCTTTGAGCAATACCACTGCACCGCAAAGCTTTGCCGCTGCTTGAGTTGCGGCAATTCGATCGTCGCCCATTTCGTCAGCTAATTCGGGAAATAAACGCTTGAATTCGCCCGGATGAGGCGTGATAATTGTCAGTGCTGAGCGTTCCGACAAAATCGGGACAGTGCCGAGTTGAGCGAGGATATTTAAACCGTCGGCATCTAACACCAAAGGTTGATCGCACTCCAGTACAGATTCTACAGCGATGGCGGCTTCCAATGTCAGACCGGGCCCTACTGCGATCGCGTCGTAGGTACTCAAATCGATTGCTACCGGCAACTGGCTAATTGCACGATTTGGGGTTTCAGGACATCCGATAACTAAAGCCTCTGGCAAATGACTGCTCAACATCGGTTTAATCGACTCAGGAACAGCAATTGACAGCATTCCCACACCGCTAGCCCTTGCTCCCAATGCTGACAAAATTGCGGCTCCGCTGTAACGGCCCGAACCTGCAATAATTAGTAAGTGACCGTTGGTGTATTTGTGCGAAATTGGCGATCGGGGTAATGGCAAATGCTGAATTGCCGATGCTTTGGTAATGCGTTGGATTGCTGGAAAATCGCCCAATATCGCTGCAATATCTGCTGCGGGAATATCAAAATCAATTAACTCCGACGTACCGATATATTCTAACGCTTTGTCTTGCAGAAATGCCATTTTCCACAAACCCAAACACCATGTATGTTTGGCGCGGATTGCCGTTCCCAAAACTGCTCCAGTATCCGTATGAAGTCCCGAGGGAATATCTATACTAAAAATCGGTATGTTTAAATTATTTATTTCATCAATTGCGGCGGCTGTGGAATTAGTAATTTCTCGTTCTAATCCAAAGCCAAATAAACCATCGATCAGCAAATCACATTTTTTTAGGAGTTCAACTTTGTCAAAAAATGGAATATTTAAATAACGCGCATAATCAGTATGACTTTTGGTGAGTTCTTTAAGTTTAGAAAAGGGGCAGTAAATAACTACTGGGAATCCTTGAAAGTGCAATTCCCGTGCCACAACCAAAGCATCGCCGCCATTATGTCCCGGCCCAACCAATACGCCGATAACTGGCAATTGAGAATTAACAATCTTTTTCCCGGGTGTTAAATCCGTTAAATCCGTTATACAATCCGCTGCCGAACTTCCCTCTGACTGCAAAAGTTCTTGAATGCGTCTAGCAATCAGTCCCGCGACTTTTTCCATTAAAGCTGCTACGGGCATTCCAGCAGCAAAGATTCTCGTTTCTATTTGCCGCATTTGGTCGGCGGTAACAACAAATTTTTGAATAGTCATAAGTAGAAGGAAGAAGGAAGAAGGAAGAAGGAAGAAGAAGGAAGAAGGAAGAAGGAAGAAGAAGGAAGGAAGAAGAAGAAGAAGCAAGAGATACACAGTCAGCCTTTGAGCGATCGGTATTTTACGTTTAATTAGGTGGCTTTACTTATTAGTGCTAAAATTTCAGCTAACAGCAGCAGTAGCAAATTGTAGTATTTTTGTGGTATGATTAATTAGCTCGATCGCACAAAGTAAGATTAAAATAGAAATTTCTCTCAACCATGAACAAGATTGTCGTAGGCCTCTCCGGCGGGGTCGATAGTTCCGCAGCAGCAGCAATTTTACACCATCAGGGCTATGAAGTGGTGGGTTTAACGCTGTGGCTGATGAAAGGCAAAGGTCAGTGCTGCTCTGAGGGAATGGTCGATGCCGCTAAAATTTGCGAAGATTTGGGCGTTCCCCACCACATTGTTGATAGCCGTGAAGTCTTTAAGGCAAGTATTGTCGATTATTTGGTGGACGGTTACAGTGCTGGAGTTACGCCTTTGCCTTGTTCGCAGTGCAATAAAACTGTGAAGTTTGGGCCGATGCTCAAGTATGCTCACGAAGAACTGGGTATTGAAAAGATTGCTACGGGGCACTACGCTCGCATTACTTATGATACTGATACGGGTCGCTATCAGTTGCTACGGGCGATCGATCCTGGGAAAGATCAGTCTTATTTCTTGTATGATTTGACACAAAACTTGCTCGCAGGTACGGAGTTTCCTTTGGGGGAAATTACCAAAACTGAAACTCGCAGAATTGCGGCGGAATTTGGCTTGACAACCGCTGATAAGCCGGAAAGTCAGGATTTGTGCTTGGTGGAAAGTAACGGTTCGATGCGGGCTTTTCTGGATAAGTACATTGCGCCGCAAAAGGGTGACATTGTGGACAAAGCAGGCCGGGTACTCGGACAGCACGACGGCGTGCACCACTACACCATCGGCCAGCGGAAGGGTCTCGGGATTGCTGCACCGGAACCGCTGTATGTGATTGAACTTGATGCTGGTGCTAATCGGGTGATTGTGGGCGATCGCCAGTTGGCAGTAGAATCTGAGTGTAATGTCGATCGGGTAAATTGGGTTTCTGTGGCGGAACCGGCGGCTCCGATTCGGGCTTCTGTGCAGATTCGCTATCGATCGCAACCCGTCCCCGCTACAATTATTCCTGTAGAACCCTCGCAAGCAGACGAAAAAGCCAGCGGTACAAGAGTCAAGGTGATTTTTGACGAACCGCAATTGAGTATTACCCCCGGACAAGCCGCTGTTTGGTATGACGGAGACGTGCTGTTGGGCGGCGGCATTATCGAAAGAAACAAACTCCCAAATTGATGTAAGGGGGCAGGCAAGATGCCAGCCCCACAAGAAATCTCAATAAAATCCAGTCTTTGTGGAACAGGCATCTTGCCTATTCCTGTCAGAGGCAGGCAAGATGCCCGCCCCACAACACACCTCCCACAATAAAATCCAGTCTTTGTGGAACAGGCATCTTGCCTATTCCTGTAAGAGGCAGGCAAGATGCCCGCCCCACAACACACCTCCCACAATAAAATCCACTCTTTGTGGAACAGGCATCTTGCCTATTCCTGTCAGAGGCAGGCAAGATGCCCGCCCCACAAGAAACCTCCCACAATAAAATCCACTCTTTGTGGAACAGGCAAGATGCCTGTTCCAAAAGGAAACTTATTTTTCATCTCACAGGCTAAGATTTGCCTAACCTGCTTTCTTTTCCAAGCGCAACACATTTCCCCTAGCATTGGTGCGGTAAACCCAAGTTTGGCGGCCATCAGAAATCACAACCCGCCAACCTTCGACAATCATTTGGCCGCAAATTTCATCAGCTTTTACGATTCCCAAACAAGTATTCGGCCAACTTTGCCGGCTCGATTCAGTTACTTTCAACTTGTCAGCAGCCATCCCAGTTTGGCGCGACAACTCCTGGATAACTGTGGCTGCAACGGTTGCGGGTAATTGGTTGGGGGGATTTTGGCGCGTACCTTCGGCGAAATTGCCCGGTTCGGAATTTAAACTATTTAGTGCCAATCCCGAAGAGTTGATTTTTTTTGGCACCGCGGCTGCGGGCAGTTGCTGCGGGGTTGGCTGCTCTTGACTCTCCCGCTGGGCGAGGGAATTTTTGATCGCACCTGCGTTAGCCGCTGCGGTGTGGATTAGCGCCGGATACATTTCCCACACCAGAATTCCTGTCAGCACTAAAGCCAACATTAAAGGATTGGGCTGCTTTTGGGCTCGTCTTTGACTGTTTTGAGAGTTATTTGAGTTATTTTCGGAGATTGGTTTGCTCATACGTCTTCTGCCTCACTTTACATCATGCGCGATCGCTCCTGAGCACTCAAATGCAGATATTTATTTAGACACTGCTGTTGGTACTGTTTGTTCCTTTGTGCAGAACCGACTTACCGAGTCGTGCGGCACAAGTATTTTATCCTCGCTGCGGACACTTATGTTTCAGGAAAATTGCACTACCCAGTTATTACTTAATTTTTACTCTGAGTTTGCTGGTATTGACAAAAATTTATGGTTAAGTAAATCTTCTGAAAAAAATCTGATTTTGGTTGAGAATCTCAGTACAAATGACTATTCATCGTGCCAAAACCGCTCAAGGTGCTTTAGACTGTGGGAGGCGAGCTGAGCCGACGACATTAAACTGATGCAGCACAATCTGTTGCCGCAGGACGGGAACGCATTATAAATTAAGCAAGTTATCGCTGATTAATTGTAGGATTCTGGTTTTCAAGAGCGATGTTCTCGGAAACTACTTTAGTAGCGACCGCTACTTTTTTAGTACAATCTAATTGAAATGTATTGATTATGAATAGAAAATCCCTAGGAATCCATTTAATGAATCGGCTGAGCTATCCTCAAAAATTTACCTTGATCGGTTATCTATTTGCGATGCCGTTAACCTTGGTCATGTACCTGCTAATTTCCGAAATTAACAGCAGGGTTGATTTTGCCCAAAAAGAAATCTACGGTAATCAATACCTGCGCCCGCTGCGCCAGTTGCGGGAATACATACCGAAACTTCAATTGTTAAATTATCTGAATTTAAATCGTAATTTTAGCAACCCAGATTCCCCAGAAAATTTTGAAGCTAAGATAGACGCGAACTTTCAATCTCTGGCAAATACAGATCGCCAGTTAGGAATAATTTTATTGGCTAGCGATAATTTCAATAACATTTATCAAACTTGGCAAAATTTTAAACTTCGTCGCAGCCAGTGGAGTATAGAAACTTACGATGTTATATATCAAAGATTAGCATCTGATATTAATAGATTGAGCGCTCACGTGGGTGATACTTCCAATCTAATATTAGACCCAGATTTAGATACCTATTATTTGATGGATGCTACTTTGCTGAAGCTTCCTGAAATGCAAAAAATCTTGTCAGAAATTAGCCTAATTTCTCGCAAAAATAGCTTGCGCTCGGATGCCACACCTGAAGAAAGAGCGAAACTGATTAGTTTGGCAGGAAAATTGAGAGAAATTAATCAAGATTTAGTAATCAATATGGAGGTAGGATTTAGCAATAATCCTCAGGGGAATCTGCGACCGAAATTAAGCGAGCATTTGAAAATTTTTAACTCGGTAGTAGAGCAGCTAACTTCGCAAACAGATAAACTGATTTATCCCACAGCCATAGTGGAATATTATGCTTATCTCGATGGCAGCGATCGAGTTCTGACTTCGAGTTTTGAACTGTGGGACGAAAGTCTCAATGAATTAGACTTTCTCTTGCAAAAGCGGATTGATAGTTTTGTTGCGAAAAAACGCATGATTTTTATTTTTGTGTCAATAATTTTAGTAATAGTTATTTATTTATTTGTATCTTTTTATAGGTCAGTGATGCAAACTGTATTTGTGCTAGACGAAGCCTCAAAAAAGATGGCAAGTGGTAATCTAAACCACAAAATTATTTTGGATAACAAAGATGAACTAGGGCAAGTTGTGGCTTCGTTCAACAAGATTGCTGATGCCTTAGTTGGTGCAAACCTAGAAATTACTGTTCTCAACGATCGCCTAAAAGCCGAAAATATGCGGATGAGTGCCGAACTAGATGTCACTCGCAAGATTCAGCAGATGCTGCTACCGAAAGACCTAGAACTGAAGGAAGTTATCGGCTTAGATATTGCAGGATTTATGGAAGCTGCTGATGAAGTAGGTGGTGACTATTACGACGTACTCCAGCACCAAGGTAGAGTGAAAATTGGCATTGGCGACGTTACGGGACACGGATTAGAGAGCGGCGTTTTAATGATTATGGTTCAAACGGCAGTGCGAACTTTGCTCGCCTACAACGAACCAGATCCGGTGAGATTTTTAAGCGCTATTAACAGTGCAATTTACGATAACGTGCAGCGGATGAAATGCGATAAAAATGCCAGCCTTGCCTTGCTAGACTATCAGGAGGGTATGCTGAAGTTGAGCGGCCAGCACGAAGAAATGATTGTGGTGCGGTGTAACGGTTCTGTCGAGCGGTTTGATACGATCGATCTGGGTTTCCCGATCGGGCTGGATGCAGATATTGCTGAATTTGTTGCTGAAACAATTGTACAGTTGCATTCAGGAGATGTGGTAGTGCTGTACACTGACGGGATTACGGAAGCTGAAAATATGGATAAAGTGCTTTACGGTTTAGATCGGTTAATGGAGGTAATACAGATTAATTGGCAACGAACGGCTACAGAGATCAGGCACGCTGTAATTGACGATGTGCGATCGCACATCGGCGAACAAAAAGTTTTTGATGACATCACATTACTGGTACTCAAACAAAAATAAGTAATGGGGAATTGGGAATTGGTAATTGGGGATTGGGAATTGGGAATGGGGAATTGGTAGCAACTCGCCAATAACAACAGTCAACCGTAAACAGTCAAGAGTCAACCGGAATTGATATAAAAAATAACAATTAACAAATAATATGATTCAGACTTTCGGCGATTTCATTGAGTGGCCTACTAGCCAAGAATACTTAATAATTGGATTTTCACCGAGTTCCATTCCGCTGAAGCAGCGGTGGCGAAACAATGGTTTGTCGGCGGATTTTCTGGCTGATTACTTGACGAGTTTTTTTCCTGGAAGCGAAGAAGAACCCTCGACAATTGACAGACAAGCTGAAATTAAAAGCGCTGTTAGCTACATTGCTAACGAGTTATTAGAGAATGCGATGAAGTTTAATGATGAAACCTCGGAGTACCCGATCGACATTAAACTGCAATTAGAGAGCGATCGAGTGATTTTCTCAGTGGCTAACAGCATCCCTCCCCAGGCTGTGGACAAGTTTCAGGCTTACATTCAGCACTTGCTGGCTTCCGATCCGAGCGAGCTGTACATTCAGCAGGTAGAAAAAAATGCTGCTGACGATAGCTGTACCGATTCTGGATTGGGCTTGCTGACCATGCTCAGCGATTATACCGCTAAAATAGGCTGGAAGTTCCAGACCGTCCAAAAAGACCCGGAAGTAATTGCAGTGACAACGATGGTGCAATTGAGAGTATAAACCTCGCGGGCGATCGATAATCATATCTAAGAGACTTTTTTGGGCTGCAATGGAAATTAAGACAGAAGATTACCGGATCTGCTACGATCCATCAACGGCAACCGTGAGTTTTGTTGGCTCTCTAAGGCTGAGCGGGCCTGCGGAGTACGCGCCGATAGTGCAGTTGCTGAGCAAGGTGGCCTCTGTGGAACCGGCGAAAATTACCCTCAATTTGCAGCAGTTAGAATTTTTGAACAGTTCTGGCATCAATATGCTGTCAAAATTTATTATCGAGGTCCGCAAACAAGCCCGGGTGCAAATGGCGGTACAAGGGTCTCAACGCATAGCTTGGCAAGGTAAATCTTTAAAGAATTTCCAGCGCCTGATGCCTGGTTTGCAGTTGCAATTAGTATAGACACAGTTACTTGTATGGTGCGGGCTGTAGAGCAATTTTCTGTTAGTAGAGGCGCAAATTCTCGGGTTATGCTGGAAGAACAACCATCTAGAGAACAGCTACTTTTGGAGATAGAAAGATTGCGCCAGCAAGTGGAAGACTTGAAGGAGGAAAAAGCGGATCTGGAAATTTTGCTGGAAACTACTGCTGAACATTCCGATACGGTTGAAACTGAGTTGCGCTATCGGGCATTGGAAGCGGTGCGGGAAGGCGAAAACAAGCTGGCTCAATTTTTGGAAGCGATTCCGATAGGCGTGGTCGTGCTCGACTCTCAAGGCACACCTTACTACGTCAATCGCGCCGGAAAGCAGTTATTCGGTCAAGGGGTTTTGCCGTTAAATAACGTTAATGATTTGTCAGAAAGTTATCAAATTTATATCGCGGGAACTGATACTATTTACTCTTCCGAGAATTTGCCGATCGTCCGAGCTTTGAGGGGCGAAAGCGCGACGGCTGATGATATGGAAATTCATCAACCAGACAAGAAAATTCCCCTTGAAACTTGGGGAACGCCAATTTTTGACGACAGTGGCAAAGTTGCTTTTGCGATCGCAGTTTTTCAAGATGTCACGGAACGCAAACAAGCTGAAGCCGAGCGCCATAAATTTATTAATAAATTATTTGAACTCAATCAAAATTTGGAAAAATCCCTGGATGCAGAATCAGAATTAACTGATGCCTACGGGCGATTTGTGCCGCATCAATTTCTAAATTTGTTGGGATATGAAAGTATTATTGATGTGAATTTAGGCGACCAAGTGCAACAAGAAATGTCGGTGCTGTTTGCGGATATCCGCGACTTCACGACGCTTTCGGAAACTATGACACCGCAACAAAATTTTAATTTTATTAATGCTTACCTCTCGCGGATGGAGCCTGCTATTACTAGCAATAACGGCTTTATTGACAAATACATCGGCGATGCAATAATGGCTTTGTTTAGCGACTGTGCAGATGATGCTGTGAAAGCGGGTATTGCGATGCTAAATATCCTGACTGATTACAACGAACACCGTCAAAGTGTCGGCTACATCCCGATTCAAATTGGCGTTGGTATCAATTCGGGTTCTTTGATGCTGGGGACAGTCGGCGGCAAAAGCCGAATGGACAGCACTGTGATTAGCGATGCTGTTAATTTGGCATCTCGGATTGAAGGATTGACCAAGGATTACGGCGTACCTCTGTTAATTTCTCAGCAGACTTTGGAACGGTTGCGAAATCCGGCTGATTATGCTATACGGATTGTGGATAAAGTACAGGTCAAAGGAAAATCTAAATATGTCATAGTCTATGAGGTATTTGATGCCGATCCTGCGGAAACTCGGTTGGCAAAGCTAGCAAATTTGCCCATATATACTGAAGCTATGTTACTGTGCGATCGCAAGGAGTTCCGAGAAGCGGGAAAATTGTTTGAAGAGTGTTTGCGGACGAATCCGAGCGATCCGGTAGCTCGTATTTACCTGAAACGCTGTCGGGATTGGCGATCGCTCCTGAAGGGAATTTAAAGGAAGGAAGAAGGAAGAAGGAAGAAGGAAGAAGCTAGACTTGTTCCCAGTCTATGGCTGGGAATGCAGATGCGCGAGGCTCTGCCTCGAATCACAAACGTACATGATATTATAGTTGGGATTATTTCGGAAAATGATTGTGAAAAACTACAAGCGACAGTTGCAAATATTGATTAAACCTTCATTGATTAAAGTTATAGCTATTTTTAGTCTTTGCTGCTGCTTGATTGTAAGCTGCTCCCAGCGGGCGAATCAATCGATTAATTCTGTCGGTAACAATGGTAATAACCGCATTACGATCGGCACAACCCTAAAATTGCGGACGATCGACCCTGCGGACGCTTACGAAACTATATCAGGGGAATTGCTGCGAAATTTGGGCGATACTCTCTACACTTACAAGTCTGGAACTACTGAGTTAATCCCCCACTTGGCGACAGCAATGCCAAAAGTTAGCCAAGACGGATTAACTTATACAATCCCCCTGCGTCAAGGCGTTATTTTTCACGACGACACGCCGTTTAATGCCGCAGCAATGGAGTTTTCCTTGCAGCGGTTTATCAAAAATGGCGGCCGTCCAGCTTTCTTGTTGAGCGATGCTGTAGAATCGGTGAAAGCGACGGGGGAATACGAATTAACTTTTCAACTCAAAAAGCCTTTTGCTGCTTTTCCTTCCCTGCTGACTTTTGGCGGTATTTGTGCCGTTTCTCCGAAAGCTTACGAGATTGGAGACGGTAAATTTAAACCGGATACGTTTGTGGGAACTGGACGTTACAAGTTGGCGAAGTACGGCAGCGATTCTCTCTCTTTTGACGTGTTTGACAAGTATTGGGGGGAAAAGCCGGTTAATCAAGGAATTGACATTTTGCTGCTTTCTAGTTCGTCAAATTTGTTTAATACTTTTCGGACAGGTGCGATCGATGTGGCTTATTTATCTCTGGATGCCGATCAAGTCCGCAGCTTAGACGAGGGGGCAAAATTGGGGAAATGGCAGGAATTCGTGGCCGAAAGCAGTACAGTCAGTTATATGACGCTGAATACCAAGTCTAAACCGCTAGATAAGTTAGAAGTGAGACAGGCGATCGCAGCCGCGATGGATCGCCCGTTGATTAACGATCGCGTACTGCGGGGACAAGCACAACCGCTGTACAGTCTGATTCCCACAACCTTCGACGTTAACAAGCCGGTGTTTAAAGAACTGTACGGCGACGCCAACACCGCCAAAGCCAAGGAATTGTTAACCAAAGCGGGATATTCGGCCGCCAATCCGTTTATTCTGCAAATTTGGCATCCTACTGGTTCCACAAAGCGAGCGTTAGTGGCGAGTACCATCGCAGCGCTAGCCAAACTCAAAATGGACGGGATAATGCAGGTGGAAATTAACAGCGTCGAATCTCCGACTTTGTTTCAGAATATAGAGAAGGGGATTTATCCTGCGGTGTTAGTGGATTGGTACGCCGACTTTTTCGATGCCGACAATTATATTCAGCCGTTTTTGGATTGTGCGACAGGTTCCGTCGCCGGGGGCTGTGAAAAGGGTGCTAGTCAGGGTCAGGGTTCGTTTTATTATAGCGATCGGGTAAATCAACTGATTGCCAAACAGCGCCAAGAAGCAAACCCTCAAACCCGCAAAGCTTTGTTTGCCGAAATCCAGGACATACTAGGTAGAGATGTACCTTTCATCCCTCTTTGGCAGGATAAGGACTATACTTTTGCTCAGAATAATATTACTGGTGTCCGTCTAGAACCGACGCAATCCTTTCCTTTTTGGTTCCTGAAAAAGCAATAATTGTTTACAATAACTGTAAGCGGTTTAAACGACAATAAATATATCATGTTTTGTGCACAACAGGGTGATGATTGTCACAGTTTATCGAAGAGACCGATCACCCCACTCTCTCAAAAAATGTTGGATATTATTAGTAGAGAGAGATATCGCTGAGGGTGAGTATATGAAATTGGGAATTTTAACAACAACAGGGCTGCTAATCGCGATCGGTTTTGCTTCGTCCGTCAAAGCAGAAAACGTATCACAAGTCAAGCAACTATTAGAAACTAAAAAATGCAGCAAATGTGACTTGACAGGAGCGCAGCTTGCTGGTATGAATCTCAGCGGGGCAGACTTGAGCGGTGCAAATTTGAGCGGTGCAAATTTGAACGGTGCTAACCTCAACGAAGCCAAACTGAACGAAGTAAATCTTACACAAGCTAAATTGCAGGGTGCGAGTTTAATTGGGGCTAAAATGCACGGGGCAAATTTGGAAGGTGCTGATTTGAGCCGCGCTAACCTGAGTCTCGCTGGTTTAGTAATTGCCAGTTTGAAAAATACCAACCTCACCAGCGCTAATTTAGTCGGCGCTAATTTAGAAAGTGCTAATTTGGCAGGTGCGAACCTGAGAAATGCTCGCCAGTCTGTAGCGAATTTAGCTAATGTCAGCCTCCGGGGCGGCAGTTTATCGGGAATAGATGTGATGGGAGTCAACTTGCGGGATGCTAATTTGACTGGTGCTAATTTGACGGGCGCTAATTTGAACGGTTCGGACTTGACGGGCGCTAACTTAAAGGATGCTAATATGGCAAATGTAGATTTGAAAAACGCTGCTTTGCCGTAGGACGCTCGCCAATTGCTATATCACACTATCGTGTTTAACAACCTTAATATAATGTTATAGGGGCAATTTCGGAAATTGCCCCTATAATTTTAATTGCCTTCATTCAGTTGACAGTTGACAGCTTACGCGCTCGCAAGCGAGAAGGGATGAGGGCGACCTCTACCTAGAAGGAAGAGGATTGGAGTAATGAATAGTCTGATTTTAATTTCTCGCCTTTAAGCGAGAGGCTTTAAACCAATTCTTGCTGGTAATTTTAGTTTTCTGTTCAGCCTCAGATGAGAGAGGACTGAAGTCCGAACGATCAAACCTAAGAGTTATTTAACTTGATTTGAGATCAATCTTCGTCAGCGGCATCTTGGGGGAAACGGATAATGTCATCATCACCCAGGTATTCGCCATTTTGGATTTCAATCATCACTAGGGGAATAACGCCGGGGTTTTCGACGCGGTGAGCCGTATTCATGGGCACGTAGGTTGACTGTTTCTGCATGAGAATGGTCTCTTTGTCGTCGCAGATAACTTTAGCGGTACCGGAGACGACAACCCAGTGCTCGCTGCGGTGATAGTGCATTTGGGTGCGGATGTGGTGCCCCGGTTTGACTTCGATGCGATTGATCTTGTAACGATCGCCCGCGTCTATGACTGTAACTTTACCCCAAAACCGGGTTTGCGAGGCATCGTCCATTGCTTCGATTGTGTCCGCTGTTTCCACCATGCTGTTGATCTCGCTAACGGTGTCTGTAAAAATATCTGTAGTTGAAGTATATCAGGCACTGCGTAAGTGCGATCGGCTTCTGCAAGCTTCGCTAACGGCCTCATTCCTGAATTTTTATCCCAGAATCCAACTTTACGAGATCGATCGCCATTCGCGAGCATCCATAAACTGAGACAAATGCCCCACATTTCTGGTAGCAATCACCACCTCATTTCCTTGATTTGCTTCCAATATTGCTTGAGCCACCAGAATCACGCCTTACCTCATAGTCAGCAATTTCAGGAAGCATTACAATGTAACCTTTTAGCGGCAAAGATTGCAGCCAGAGTTTACCCTCTTGATATAAAGGAGAGGCGGCTTTGGGATTTGTAACAATTCCTAAAGGCCCAGAATCTAACAAAACTATTCTGCTCATGGACTATATCTGCACCGGATTTTATTCTAGTGCTTTGTAGAGAACTTCAGCACTTTCTGTTTGTTCCTGTTCATCTCCATCGTCTACCCAAGACTGTAACAGCTTGCTCAGAGCTTCGTGCTGCTGTAAAGGATCGATACTTTCTGGTTGTTCATCATCATGCTCATCTTCTCGCCACGATCGCAATAATTCGATCGCAGGTTGATTTCTTTTGATCCTTTCCTCCTTCGAGAGTTTAGTGAAATCTACATTTTCAGGTGTCTCGGCAGCTTCCGATAATCCGGGCTTAACTGTCACAGTTTCCAGAAATAACCGCATCATTTTAAGCAAATTCGGCCAATATGCTCTCGGAGTTTGCTGAATTACACTGAGAAACTCTACCATTTCATTGCCAATGCGAGTTTCTGGCGCTGAAGTTGCTGTCGGTGGACTGTCACTGATTAAAGCTTGTTCAGACATAATCAATTTTCTCCTTTCTCGGATTTATTTGAATTGCGATCGATTTATAAACTTAGTAGTTTGTAGGGTGTGCACTGCGCACCGGTTGACTTTGAGCAGCGCCGGATATCACTAGACTTCTTGCATAAATCTTTGATTAATACGAAAACCGCAGATATAAGGCAGATAAACGGAGATAAACGCAGATAATTGCAAGATACTTTCTACTTTTGCCACAAGTCTACTGATTTACCTGCGTTTCATCGTCTTGATACCGTCAAACCAACTTTCGTATAACTTGTTGCGCACCCTACAAGCTCAGCCGGTGCGCATTGCGCACCCTACAAGCTCAGTTGGTGAAACCCACTCTACTTTTATTGTAAACAAAAGGCGGGCAATTGCCCGCCCTTGATTTACTTGCTCAACACACCATCAGGAATACCCAAAATATCCTCAATCCGAGGCATATCTTCCAAAGCAATCACTCGCCCTTCATCCTCAAAACCAGCAATTTGATCGAAATTCAAATAGCGATACAAATCACCAGCAAAAGGATTGATTTTTTTCGCCACAATCTCGTGGTATTCTTGGGCTGTGGGAATTCGACCCAACAGCGAACAAACTGCCGCCAACTCGGCAGAACCGAGATAAACTTGCGCATCTTTGCCCATGCGGTTGTTAAAGTTGCGAGTCGAAGTGGAAAACACCGTTGTGGCATCTTTAACCCGCGCTTGATTTCCCATACAAAGACTGCATCCCGGCATTTCCGTGCGCGCTCCTGCGGCTCCAAAAATGCTGTAATAACCTTCTTCTTTCAGTTGCTGTTCGTCCATCCGAGTTGGCGGACAAATCCACAGGCGAGTTTTCACTTCCCCTGCACCTTCCAATACCTTCGCAGTGGCGCGGTAGTGACCGATATTTGTCATGCAAGAACCGACAAATACTTCGTCAACCCGATCGCCCGCAACCTCACTCAACAGCTTCACATTATCCGGGTCATTCGGTGCAGCCACAATGGGTTCAGTAATCTCGTTGAGATCGATTTCGATGATTTCAACGTACTCCGCATCAGCATCGGCTTCTAGCAGCACCGGATTAGCCAGCCATTCCTCCATCTTCGCCACGCGGCGCATCATCGTCCGCGCATCTTCATAGCCCCGCGCCACCATGTTTTTCAGCAGTGCGACGTTAGAACGAATGTACTCAGAGACCGTCTCAGCGCTCAATTTAATCGTGCATCCGGCGCAAGAACGCTCGGCCGAGGCATCGGTCAATTCAAAAGCCTGCTCGACCTTCAAATCGGGCAAACCTTCAATCTCCATAATCCGCCCCGAAAAGACGTTTTTCTTATTTTGTTTGGAGACTGTCAGCAAACCTTTTTGAATCGCTACGTAGGGAATTGCATTCACAACATCCCGCAGCGTTACTCCCGGTTGCAATTCACCTTTGAACCGCACTAATACCGATTCCGGCATATCCAAAGGCATCACGCCCAGAGCAGCAGCAAATGCCACCAATCCCGAACCCGCCGGGAAGGAAATTCCCAAAGGAAAACGAGTGTGAGAATCGCCACCAGTTCCCACTGTATCCGGCAATAACATCCGGTTCAGCCAAGAGTGAATAATGCCATCTCCGGGACGCAAAGCTATGCCCGCGCGCTGTGCCATGAAATCGGGCAATTCGTGGTGAGTTTTGACATCAACTGGTTTCGGATAAGCGGCGGTGTGGCAAAAACTTTGAATTACCAAATCGGCACTAAATCCCAGACAAGCAAGTTCTTTTAATTCGTCGCGAGTCATGGGGCCGGTGGTATCTTGGGAACCGACTGTGGTCATTAATGGTTCGCAAGATGTGCCGGGACGAACGCCATTTAAACCACAGGCTTTTCCTACCATTTTTTGGGCTAAGGTGAAGCCTTTTCCGGTATCGGCGGGAATAGTTGGACGGGTGAAAATCGGGCTGATTCCTAGTCCTAAAGCTTCGCGAACTTTGTCGGTTAAGGTGCGTCCGATTAATAGCGGAATGCGACCGCCGGCGCGCACTTCGTCTAATATTGTGTCGGGTTTGAGGGTGAAGGTGGAGATGATTTCTCCGGCTTCGTTGGTGATTTCGCCTTTGTAGGGATGGATGGTGATTACCGTGCCGGTTTCCATTTTGGAGACATCGCATTCGATCGGCAATGCGCCGGAATCTTCAGCGGTATTGAAGAAAATCGGGGCGATCGCACTTCCGAGAATATATCCGCCGCTGCGCTTGTTGGGAACAAACGGAATATCGTTACCAATGTGCCACAGCACGGAGTTAATCGCCGATTTCCGCGAGGAACCGGTACCGACAACATCGCCGACGTAGGCGACGGGATGGCCTTTTTGCTTCAATTGGGCGATCGTTTCTAAGGCTCCGGGCATCTTGCTTTCCAGCATCGCCAAAGCGTGCAGAGGAATGTCCGGCCGCGTGGTAGCATGAGGTGCTGGCGACAAGTCGTCAGTATTGGTTTCTCCGGGTACTTTGAAGACGGTAACAGTAATCGCTTCCGGCAGTTCGGGGCGGCCGGTAAACCACTCGGCATCAGCCCAAGAATCGACTACCTGTTTGGCGTAGGGATTGGTATCCGACAGGGCGAGAATGTCGTGGAAGGCGTCAAATACTAACAGCGTTTTGCTCAAGGCCCGGGCTGCGGTGGCGGGAATCGCGATTTCGGCAGTGGGATTGAGCAAATCGATTAAAGATTGGACGTTGTAACCGCCCATCATTGTCCCCAGCAGGTAAACTGCCCATTTGGGAGCAATTAGCGGGCTGTGGATTTCGCCTTTAGCAATACCGGTTAAGAAACCGGCTTTGACGTAGGCGGCGCTGTCTACGCCGGGGGGCACGCGATCGCGCAATAATTCTACTAAGGTTTCTTCTTCCCCCGGCGGCGGATTTTTAAGCAGTTCGCACAGTTCTGAGGTTTGCTCGGCGTCTAGCGGCAGGGGTGGAATTCCCAATGCGGCGCGTTCGGCAGCGTTACGGCGGTAAGATTCAAGCATTTCTCTTTTCTCCTCGGATAGTGTTCGGTGGTTGGCAAGCAAGTGACATTACTTTTTAGATTAGGGGCTGGTGCTCTCTTCTTGGGCAAAGTGCCCCGCCATACATGAAAACTTAACGCAACTTGAGAAACTGTAGATATTCATACTAAAGACAGATGTGTTCTCCATCTGGAGTGCAGCTCAAACTCCAGCCGAGCTGTTTTGGGGCGTTTAGTTGCATTGTTCTGGTTAAGATTAATGTTGTGGGGGCACTGTCGATCGTCCTCTGCATCTGAAATCCTCACTCACCACAAGTGTAAAAAAGTTATCCGCTCAATGGATCAATTAAAAAATGGAAAGTTTTATCCCTGAAAACTGTCAAGACGATCAGGGCTGTGCCGCCAAGCCAGACTTGTACGAAGAGTTGCAAGGAACCAAAGAATTGCTGCTGACGATCGCCAATTCGATGCCGATGCCCCTGATCGTCAGCAGTCTGGCTGACGGCACAATTCTTTATAGCAACGATTTATGTCATCAGGCTTTCGAGCTCAAAGCATTCCAATCGATCGACCGCCAAAAAGCCTCCATGCTCTACAACAACCCCGCAGACCGCCAGGAACTGCTGGATGTTCTCGCCCGCAACGGACACGTCCGCGAGACTGAAGTCCGCCTTAAAAAAGCTGACGGCACGCTGTTTTGGGCAACTGTATCGATGCGGTATTTGACATTGCGGTCGGAAAAAGCTGTGCTGTCGGTGTTCTGCGACATTACCGAGCGCAAGCGAGTCGCCGCCAAGGAACAGGAATTGCTGGCGTCAATCCACTTGCGGGCCCGCCAGCAAGCGGCCGTCGCTTACTTGGGGCAGCAGGCCCTGGCCGAAACAGATTTGTCTGCACTGATGGACAAAGCTGCGGTGTTAATTGCTCAAACGCTGGACGTTGATTATTGTCAGTTGTTAGAACTGTTGCCATCAGGCCATGCTTTTCTGCTGCGAGCGGGGGTTGGCTGGCAGCCCGGCCTCGTCGGTAGCGCTACTGTTAGCGCTTCTGCCCGATCGCAAGCAGGTTACACATTGCTAGTGGGCCAAGCGACGATCGTCGAAGATTTGCGGGTGGAAACGCGCTTTAGCGAGTTGCCGCTGCTGCACAACCACCGGGCTGTCAGCGGCGTCACTGTCATCGTTCCCGGCAATCGGGGACTGGAGAGGAACTGGGGACAAGCAGAACCAGCGAAAACTTGCGAGTCGCCAGCCTGGGGCGTTTTAGGGGTTCACACCAACCAGAGGCGGGTTTTCAGTCAAGATGACGTTTATTTTGTAGAAGCGATCGCCAACGTGTTAGCCGCGGCGATCGAGCGCATTCGATCGCAAGAGCGCTTGCAAATGATGGAACGGGCGATCGAAAGTTGCAGCAACGGCATTGCCATCACCGACGCGACGCTTGCAGATAATCCGATTATTTATGTCAATCCCAGTTTTGAGCGGATCACCGGTTATCGCAGAGACGAGTTAATTGGGAAAAATGGCCGATTTTTGCAGGGCACCGACAGGGACACCGCCGCTGCCAAACAATTGCGAATTGCGATTGAAGAAGGCAGAGAATCTCAAGTTATCCTGCGCAACTTTCGGAAAGACGGCACGCCTTTTTGGCACGAACTGTCGATCGCTCCGGTGTACAACTCGCGGCGACACTTAACCCACTTTATTGGAGTGCAAACAGACATCACCGACCGCCAGCGCTCGGAAGAAGAATTATTTTTAAATTCTCAAGCTTTAGCAGCTTTTAGTGCTAATCTCAAACACTTGC
The DNA here is from genome assembly GCA_025362325.1 of Cyanobacteriota bacterium. Classification (GTDB taxonomy): domain Bacteria; phylum Cyanobacteriota; class Cyanobacteriia; order Cyanobacteriales; family Microcoleaceae; genus Microcoleus. The sequence goes on from JANYGO010000065.1 coordinate 31,076, forward strand.
ACCGGATTACAACTTATCATTATCAAAATTTTGAAGAACTGGTTGACAATTATCTAACAGCAGGCTGTTTGATGTTTGGACTTTCTATTGGCATCATGGCTGAAGTTGAGAATGAAATTTTTATTGTGCGGGCAGTAAAAACAGATTTAGGATACTTCGTGCGCGGCTTAGAATTGAACCTCAGCGATACTTACGGCGCTCAGGTGATCAAACTTCAGAAAACAGTTGCGTGTTCTCATATGGGAGCAGAAATTGAGATGCGCGAACATCCAGCTTATCTAAAATGCCAGTCGGAATCTTACATCGGAACGCCGATATTTGTTAACAATAAAACTTACGGGACGTTGAGTTTTAGTTCGCGAGAAATCAAGAAAAAAGATTTTGAGTACCAGGAAATAGAAATCATAGAATTGATGGCTCAAAGCATCGGTAAATTTCTGGCGGTTCACCAAATGGAAGTCGAACGCCAGCAAGCCGAAACAGAGCGCTGCGATTTGATAGTATCTCTCCAAGAAAGTGAAGAACGCTATCGCCGTTTAGTAGAACTATCTCCCGAAGCGATCGCCGTTCACAGTCAAGGGAAAATCGCCTACATCAATGCAGCCGGCGCTAAACTCCTGGGCGCTAGCTCTCCCGAGGCGCTAATCGGCTTTCCGGTATTGAATTTCGTCCATCCAAACTATCTGGAAATAGCCAGAGAGCGCATGAGGCAAGTCGAGCAAGAAAATCAGCCTATAGAGCTTGCCGAACAAAAACTGATCCGGCTCGACAGACAAATAATAGACGTTGAAGTTGTCGGCATCCCCGCTACTTATCAAGGCTTGACCGCCGCCCAGATTATTATCCGAGATGTCACCGAGCGCAAGCAAGTAGAACAGCAACTGCTGCACGGCGCTTTTCACGATGCGCTGACGGGTTTGCCCAACCGCGTTTTGTTCCTCGACAGGCTAGGACAAGCCATCCGCCGATCCAATCAGTCCCCCGATTACAAATTTGGTTTACTTTTCCTAGATTTAGACCGCTTCAAAGTAGTTAATGATTCTTTAGGACACGTTTTAGGAGACAAACTGCTAGTCGCCCTCGCGAACCGGCTGCAAACCTGCGTGCGGGCTTCTGATACCGTCGCCCGGCTGGGGGGAGACGAATTCACCATCCTGCTAGACCACATTCCGAGCCTCAGCGATGCCACCCTAGCAGCTAACAAGATACAAAAAGAACTGACTGTGCCGTTTAATATCGAAGGGCACGAAGTATTTACCACCGCTAGCATTGGCATTGTTTTCAGTCAAGGCGAAGTCGCAGCAGCCAACGCCAGAGGCGAATCGAATCTGTACGCTCACCCGGAAGAATTTCTGCGCGATGCTGACATTGCTATGTACCGCGCTAAAGCTTTGGGCAAGGCTCGCTACGAGGTGTTTAATTTGGCGATGCACGACCAAACTATGTCGCTGTTGCAGTTAGAAACTGACCTGCGGTTGGCTATTTTTGGCAAGGAGGAATTAGGTTCGAGTAAGGATGAATGTTCGCACTTTATTGTGCACTACCAACCGATTGTTTCGATCGCCAGCGGTGCGATCGAGGGTTTTGAGGCTTTGGTGCGCTGGCAGCACCCGGTTCGGGGTCTAGTGCCGCCTTCTAGTTTTATTCCTGTAGCTGAGGAAACCGGTTTGATCGTGCCTCTGGGAGCTTGGGTGCTGCGGGAAGCTTGCCGGCAATTGCGCCTGTGGCAAGAAATGTTGATGGAAGAAGGAAGTTCGGCAACGAGCAATGTACGGGATTTAACGGATTTAACTGATACAGGGAAGCAGGAAGTTCGGCAATGCCCGATGCCCGATGCCCGATGCCCGATGCCCGATGCCCGATGCCCGATGCCCGATGCCCGATGCCCGATGCCCAATTACCAGTTACCAATTATTGACCCTTCGCAATTAACAATGAGCGTCAATCTTTCTCCGAAACAGTTAGGTATGCCGAATTTGATCGAACATATCGATGAAATTTTGGCAGAAACAGGCTGCGATCCGAGCTGTTTAAAATTGGAGATTACTGAAAGTGCGATCGTGGAAAATGTCGCTAAAGCCAATATTGTGCTTGCCCAACTAAAAGCTAGAAATATTCGATTGTCGATCGACGATTTCGGTACTGGCTATTCGTCTTTGAGTTACTTGCACCGTTTTCCGCTGGATACGCTGAAGATTGATCGATCTTTTGTGAGTCGATTGGGGGCTGTGGAAAACGGTGACGGCGGGGGTCAGCCTTTGCAGATTGTGCGGGCGATCGTAACTTTGGCTCAGAATTTGGGATTAAATGCGATCGCCGAAGGTGTGGAGACAGCCGAACAGTTAGCACAGCTTCGGGAACTAGGCTGCGAATTAGCTCAGGGATATTGGTTTTCTAAACCTTTGGACAGTGTAACGATGACTGAAATACTGATAAATCAGGGCAATATCAAGTCTGGTTAAATAGTGTTCAAGACCGCCTTGAAAATAGCAATATTATTAAAGACTTTCGTTGTACCATCGAGCTTTTTAACGACTTTTAATCCGAGCAATATCGCGAGACGGAGGTGCACCGAATAACCGCCTATATTCGCGACTGAACTGTGACGGGCTTTCATAACCCACATCATAGGCAGCACTAGCCGCATTAGAGTTTTCGGCAAGCATCAGGCGACGCGCTTCTAATAGTCTTAATTGCTTTTGATATTGAATTGGACTCATTGATGTGACTTGCTTGAAATGGTGATGGAAAGATGAAGGAGACATACTAACTTGCTCAGCTAGATCCTCAACCCGCATCGGCTGTGTAAAATCGGCATTGATGAGTTGTATCACCTCAGCAATGCGCTGCATATTGCTGCCGGATGTAGCAATCTGGCGGACAGCTTCGCCTTGTTCGCCGATTAAGAGACGATAATAGATTTCGCGGACAATCATCGGTGCCAAGATCGGGATATCCTGCGGCGTATCCAAAAGCCTTGTCAGTCTGATCGCGCAATCAAGCAACGATGTATCGGCTGTGCTAACGAACAAGCCTCTAACCGAGTCTTCTTTCTGACGTGCGCTAGGACTGGTTTGGACAATAATATCGCAGAGTTGGCGTGGGTCTAAATTTAGCTTAAATCCTAAATACGGCTTGTCTGGGGTTGCCTCAACCACAAATCCGCTCAGAGGCAAATCAACTGAGACAACAAGATATTGAGACGCGCCATAACAATAGGTTTCCTCACCCAGCAAGGCTTTCTTTTTGCCCTGAATGAGGATAGCGAGGATCGGTGTACTGACGCCATGTAGGGCGGTGAAGACAGAAGATACTCGCTGAAATTCCAGCTTGTCTATATCTGTTTGATGAAAACCGTCCCCCTTACCGTCCGTGTGTCGGGTTAGCAGTGCTGTAAGTTCTTGACACTGATTGCCGATCGCATCCTGGTTGAGTATTTCAATCGTCATGCTGGTTTTTGGCTAATTTAATCGCTTTCTGTTGAGCATTATAGAGCGTGTTTTGGAGGATTAGGCAATGAAGTGCGAGTTCTGTGTATTTAAACCTCTTGTTTTTGCTCATACTATTAGTTAGTCCGAATCAGCGAATAACAATAAATCATCATGAAAATAACTGACAATACAATCCTAATCACAGGTGGTGGATCGGGAATTGGTCGCGGTCTTGCAGAATCTTTCCATACTCTTGGCAACAAAGTTATTATAGCTGGTCGCCGTCAGCAACCACTTGACGAAACTGTTGCTGCTAATCCTGGGATGACCGCCATGACGCTCGATATTGAAGATCCTGCTAACATCCGTTCTTTCGCAGTTGACATGGCAACGCACTATCCACAGCTAAACGTTCTGATCAACAATGCAGGTATTATGCGGGTTGAAAAACTCCAGTCTCAACAGGATAGCTTGGCGGATGCGGAATCTACCATTATCACTAATTTGCTCGGGCCCATTCGTCTTACTGCTGCGCTTCTGCCACTTCTGCAAAAACAGCCATATTCTGTCATTATGAATGTCTCATCTGGGCTGGCTTTTGTTCCTTTGGCTCCAACTCCTACTTATTGTGCAACTAAAGCTGCCATTCACTCGTATTCGCAATCACTGCGTTACCAGCTTCGGGAGTCTACGACAGAAATTCTGGAACTTGTTCCTCCTTATGTTGCCACAGACCTGTTGAACGGAGCCTCCGATCCTCGTGCGATGCCTTTGGAAGAGTTTATTGCAGAGGTGATGCAGATCCTGAAGACTCAATCTACAGTTACCGAGGTTTGCGTTGAGCAAGTAAAAAATCTCCGTTTAGCTGCTGAAAGTGGACATTATGATTCCATTTTTCAAGGTCTTAATAATGCGATGGCAGATAATTATTAGACAACATCGACATTGGCAGGTGAAGTTGGCAGAATTTACTAGAAAGTGATGAGTTGTTTAGGAGTTCTCAATGCCGAATGTAAATGGAAAGATCGTGATTATTACTGGAGCCAGTAGTGGCATTGGTGAAGCCACAGCCCGGATGTTGGCTGATCGAGGTGCAAAAGTGGTTTTGGGCGCACGTCGCACCGATCGCCTAGAGGCAATTACCACAGACATTCGCGCTGCGGGTGGAACTGCTGAATACCAGGCTCTGGATGTGACACAACAAGGTCAATTGAAAGAAATTGTGCAATTTACCCAAAATAAGTTTGGTCGCGTGGATGTCCTGATTAACAATGCTGGCGTGATGCCACTTTCTACACTCGAACAACTGAAAGTTGAGGAATGGGATCGAATGATTGATGTCAACATCAAAGGCGTTCTCTACGGAATTGCGGCAGCCCTTCCGGTGATGAAGGCGCAAAAATCAGGGCAGATTATTAATATTTCGTCGATCGGCGGACACGCGGTGTCTCCTACTGCTGCGGTTTACTGTGCGACTAAATTTGCTGTGGGAGCAATCTCCGAAGGATTGCGCCAAGAAGTCGGCGGTGATATTCGGGTGACGGTGATTTCTCCGGGAGTCACGGAATCGGAATTAGCTGATAGCATCAGTGATGAAAATGCCAGAATGGGGATGAAAGAATTCAGAAGAATCTGTATTCCGGCGGATGCGATCGCGCGATCGATTGTTTTTGCGATCGATCAACCTGATGATGTGGATGTCAGCGAAATTATCGTTCGCCCCACTGCTAGCCCTTATTAAGGGTCGAGCCGACCCCCTGTTGTGAGATAAGATTAGTGATGACGCGATCTTAGGAAAAAATATCCATGACTATTTCCATGTATCAAGCCTCAGTACCATCGCTGATTCGATCGCTAAATAATCTGGCAGTCATTCTTGAAAAAGGTGCTACTCATGCCGAAGCCAAAAAGATCGAAGCAAGTGTGCTGATAGCTAGTCGTCTGTATCCAGATATGCTCCCCTTGAGCAAGCAAGTTCAAATCGCTTCTGACATTGCACGCAGGGGTGTTGCAAGATTGGCAGGATTAGATGCGCCGGCGATGGCAGATGATGAAACTACTTTTGCCGAATTAGTCGATCGTATTCACAATACGATTGGTTATCTCAATACGCTGACTCCCGCGCAAATCGATGGCTCGGAGGAGAAGGAAATTGTCTTACCAATGGGAAAAGAATCCATGAGTTTTAAGGGGATGCCCTATCTGCTTTTTTTCATTCTTCCCAATGTCTATTTTCATGTCACTACTGCCTATGACATTCTCCGCCATAACGGTGTAGAGCTGGGTAAAATGGATTTCTTAGGTAAACCCTCTTAGTTCGATTTAGGAGCAGCGATGAAAATGCCCGAATAGGAATAAAAGGATTTAGAAAACTTTGTATTCCTATTGTGGCGATCGCAAATACAATTGAATTTGCGATCGCGCAACCCGATATCGATGTCAGCGAAATAATTGTGCGTCCGACTGCTAGCCCTTACTAGAATAAACCCCATGAGTCTCACCGCTTTCGGCACCCTCGGACGCTCCGGCTTGATCGTCAGCCCGATCGCCCTCGGCACCATGACCTTCGGCACCCCGCGATGGGGTTCGCCCGATGAAGTCTCCGAGTCCATCTTCCACGCCTACGTCGAGGCTGGTGGCAACTTCATCGATACCGCCGACGTGTATGCCAAGGGTCGCAGTGAAGAACTGATTGGTGGTTATATCGCCGATCACAGTCTGCGCGACCAACTGGTACTCGCGACCAAGTTTACCTTTCACGGCGGCGAACCGGGCAACCCGAATGCTGGCGGCAACGGACGCAAGAACATATATCGCGCACTTGAAGGCTCGCTGCGCCGACTCCGCACCGACTACATAGACCTCTACTGGATGCACGCCTGGGATATGGTGACGCCCGTCGAAGAGGTGCTACAGTCCCTCGGCGATCTGGTACGCGCTGGCAAGATCCGTTACTTCGGCTTTTCGGATATGCCTGCTTGGTACGCTACCAAAGCCGCCACATTAGCTTCGGCGCACAGCATTCCCGGACCCATTGCCTTGCAGCTTGAATACTCCCTCGTCGAGCGCAGCATCGAGCGCGAACATCTGCCTGCGGCTCGCGACGCGGGGCTCGGCATCTGTCCGTGGAGCCCGCTGGCTGGCGGCTTTCTCGCAGGCAAATACCAGCAGGCGGACGAGGGAGCCACCGGACAGGGACGATTGATCGGCAGTAATCCCTTCGGCAACCAGAAGTTCAGCGATCGCAACTGGCGCGTGCTCGATGCCCTGCGGACTGTGGCTGCACAGGTCGATCGCCCGCTGGCGCAAGTCGCCCTGGCCTGGGTGTCGGCACAGCCCGGTATCACCTCGCCCATCGTGGGTGCTAGCAAGCTGGAGCAACTGCACGATAACCTGTCCTGGCTAGAGATTCGCCTCACCCCAGAACAGTTCCAGACGCTGAACGACAGCAGTGCGCTCGACCCCGCCTTCCCTTACGGAATCTTCACGAGCGAGGTGAACCGCATCATCTTCGGCGGTGCGATCGTTCAGGGCTGGCGGTAGGTTTCTCGCACAACGATCGTCACTTCTTTCAAAAAACAACAAACAATGACTAATACAAATACCATCCAACCCCGTCAACTCGGCTCCACAGGCCCAACCGTTTTCCCGTTAGCGCTCGGATGTATGGGAATGTCTGGGACGTATGGTTCATCGGATGATGATGAAAGCATTGCTACGATCCATGCTGCGATCGATCGCGGTGTGACGTTATTGGATACAGGCGACTTTTATGGCTGCGGGCACAACGAGATGCTGATTGGTCGGGCGCTCAAAGACCGCCGCGATCGCGCTATGCTGTCTGTCAAGTTCGGTGCTTTGCGTTCTCCTGATGGCGGCTGGATTGGTGTAGATGGGCGACCCGCATCGGTGAAAAACTTTGCCTCCTACAGCCTGAATCGCCTGGGAGTCGAGCATATCGACATCTACCGTCTGGCGCGACTCGATCCTAATGTGCCGATCGAGGATACCATTGGCGCGATCGCCGATTTAGTAAAAGCTGGCTATGTCCGACATATAGGACTGTCGGAGGTGGGTGCAGAGACAATTCGCCGCGCCCATGCAGTTCATCCCATCTGCGACCTTCAAATCGAGTATTCCCTGATTAGTCGCGGCCCAGAAACTGAAATTTTTCCAGTGCTTGAAGAACTTGGCATCGGAGTGACAGCCTATGGCGTGCTCTCGCGGGGATTGCTGAGTGGTTCCATCCCCACTGCGCCCAATGATTTCCGTGCCTTCTTGCCCCGATTCCGCGGGGAAAACATGGTTCTGAACCAGCGTTTAGTTGAACAACTCAAGCAAATCGCTGCGGATAAAAAAGTTAGCCCGAGCCAAATTGCGATTGCTTGGGTACTTGCCAAAAGTATAAACATTGTACCAGTAATTGGTGCTCGCAAACAAACTCAATTATCCGAATCCTTGGCCGCCGTTGAGGTGAATTTATCCTCGGAAGACTTGACTCAGATTGAAGCGGTAATTTCTGCATCTGCGATCGCTGGAACTCGCTACGACGAACCTCAGATGAAGATGCTAGATAGTGAAAGTGCATAGGCTTGATTCTGTCGCCGCATCACAAATCGCCGGAAAAGCGAGTGCGATGACCAATTATTATATCATGTCCAGCTCGATCGACAACCATAAATAATGTCATGAATAGATCCTAGTAGCCTTTTAAGTAGATGGACATATATAGTCTTTCTCAGAAAGATGAGGTACGCGAACGGCATAGGCCTCCGTGGCCTCCGTGGCCTCCGTGGCCAAACAGGCCAAACAGGGCTCCGTGGCCTCCGTGGCCTCCGTGGCCTCCGTGGCCTCCGTGGGCATACCTCACCACGCTTGAGAACCGCTATATATTTCCCGTCATAAGAGACAACGAAGTAATCCCAAAACCCTGCGATTGCTTCGTTCCTCTCTTCGGACATTATTATATTTGTTTATGTCCAGCTACTTAGCATAAACGGTTTGATTCTCGTACTATGTAACTGTCAACTGTCAACTGTCAACTGTCAACTGTTATAGCAATTAGCTTTGAGCGGAATCTCGATCGCAAATTCAGCACCCTGTCCGGGCGAAGAAGTGCATTTCAGCGAGCCGTTGTGTCTGTCTGTAACAATTTGATAGCTAATTGACAAGCCCATCCCAGTGCCTTTTCCCACAGGTTTAGTGGTAAAAAATGGGTTAAAAAGTCGAGTACCGACAGTCTCTGGTATTCCCGGCCCATTGTCAGCAATCCGAATCAGGACTCGATCGCCCTCCAGCATTTCAGTTTTGATGGAAATCATACTAGGATTTTGCCGCATTTCCTCAGCAGAACGCCGCGCGTCTCTCTCTTCCAAAGCATCTAAAGCATTGCTCAGAACATTCATAAATACTTGATTTAGCTGTCCGGCATAACATTCTACTAACGGCAATTTACTGTATTCTTTGATCACCTCAATTTCGGGATGATTGTGTTTGGCTTTGATCCGGTGCTGCAAAATCATCAGAGTGCTATCTATGCCGTCGTGGATGTTAACTGCTTTCATTTCTGCTTCGTCCATGCGGGAAAATGTACGCAGAGATGCTACAATTTGCTGAATTCTGTCTGCACCGACTTTCATCGAGGTAAGCAGTTTCGGCAAGTCATCCATCAGAAAGTCGAGTTCAATAGCTTCTACTTCTTCTTGAATTTCCGCGACAGGATCGGGATAGTGGTTTTGGTAAAGTTCGATCAGGTGCAGCAAGTCTTGAGTATAGTCGTTGGCGTGGGTGAGATTGCCGTAAATAAAGTTAACTGGGTTGTTGATTTCGTGGGCAACTCCTGCGACGAGTTGACCGAGAGATGACATTTTTTCGCTTTGAATTAACTGCGATTGAGCGCTGGTTAATTGCTCCAATGTTTGCTCTAATTCGCGAGCTTTGTTGCGAGTTTGGGCGTAAAGTTCGGCTTGGTTGAGGGCGATCGCCAATTGAACTGTAATCCCTTGCAACAATTCGACTTCGCTGTCGCTCCAGGGCCGCACAGAACGGCTGTTGCAGCAGCTAACTGCACTCACTACCCCGGAAAGTGCCTGCATGGGAATGATTAATAGCGATTGGTAGCCCATTGCTCTAACGGTTTCTTTCCACAGAGGATCTGCGACTGTTTCGACATCATCCACCCGCAGCATTTCCATCTGCAAGATTTGTTGTCCAATCAGACCGAAATCGGAAGCTTGATAGCGACCTGTTAAGTCGGGAAGTTGGGCCCGGCGAGATTCTTTAATAATTTCCCAGTAAGGCTGGTCTCCGCCGTCGCGGTACCAGGCAAAATTGCAGCAATCGATCTGCATGAAAGCGCGAATTTCTTCAACTGCGACTGTGACGATGCTGTCGAAGTCGAGGGAATTGCGGATTTGAGCGGTGAGACTGTTGAGCAATTTTTCTCTATCTGCTTGCTGCTTGAGTTGGGCTGCAGATTGCTTCAAGGCAATTTCTGCCCGTTTGCGATCGGTAATGTCTTCGGTGACAGCTAATAGATATTGCGGTTTGCCATCAGCATTAAGGATTGCTGTTTTCTTGGTGTGAAATATCCGCGATTCTCCTTTACCGGTTTCAATCTCTTCTTCGGTGATTTCTAGAGTTTGCCCGTTGTCAAGAACTTCTCGGTCTTTGGCGCTGAAAACATCAGCTTGTTCTGTTGGGAACAAGTCCCAATCATTTTTGCCCATAACTTCTGCTTCACTGAAACCGAGCAAGTCTTCGGCGACGGGGTTCCACAATACAAATCGCAGTTCTCGGGCTTCCTTGGCAACCACTGCTACGGGTATGGTATTGAGCACTGATTCCATAAAATTTTGAGTGTGTTTCAGTTCTGCTTCCGCCGCTTTGCGATCGCTAATATCTCGCACGTTGGCAATGATGTTAACATTGCCGTTGAGATTAATTTTTGACACAGCAATTTCTGCATCAAAGGTGGAACGATCATTGGGACGCCTAGATTTCCATTCGATACGGGTGCTTTCGCCTGATAATACTTTTTCCCAAAGTTCTCTCATTAGTTGAATAGGATTTTCGTCACTTGAATAGTCCTTTGTAATTGATAATTTTGTTGCTTGTTCCCGACTAACTCCATACATTTCTAACATTCGATCGTTGACATCGAGAATGTTACCTTCTAAGTCTTGAATGAAGATAGCATCGTAGACATTGTTAAATATGGTTCGCAGGTTTTGCTCGGAAACTTGCAGCGCTGCTTCTGCTAGGAAGCGATCGCCAATTTCTTGTTCTAACTGACTGACTGCTTGAGAAAGTTCGGCGGTGCGATCGCTCACTCTGTCTTCTAACTCGGCTGCTGCTTGCCGCAGGGCTGCTTCGGCGGCTTTGCGATCGGTAATGTCGATCGCCGTGCCGAACAATTTTACCACCTTGCCGCTGGCATCGGTTTCAGCTTTGCCCAAGGCGTTGACGTGTCGCAGAGTGCCGTCGGGACGGTAAAAACGGTAGTCAAAATCAAAGGGAATACCGAAGTCAAGTCCTCGCTCTACTTCCGTCCTCCACAATTCCAAATCTTCTGGATGGATCTGAGCGACTTGTTCTTTTCTGGGGGGTGCTGTGGCAGCCGGTTCGAGTCCGAAGATGCGGAAAAGTTCTTCTGACCAAGTGAAGGTTTCGGTGGCTGCGTCGAGTTCCCAATTGCCGACGTGGGCCAGTCTCTGGGCTTCTTTTAGCTGCCGCTGGCTGTCGCGGATGGCGGTTTCGGCAATTTTGCGATCGGTAATGTCCAACAATACGCCGCAAAATACGATTTCGCCGTTCTCGCTGCGGCTGGGCATCGACTCGCCCTGCCACCAGCGAATTTCGCCGTCGGGCTTGACTAACCGCCCTTCGTAGTGCCAGGGAGAGAGGTTTTCGACGGCTTCGGTGACGGAAGCGATGTAGCTTTCCATGTCTTCGGGGTGGACGCGGGAAATGAAGCAGGTGATGTCTTGCATCATTTCTGCGGCTGTGATGCCGGTGATATCTTCGATGCCATCGCTCGTGTAGTCAACTCTCCACACTCCCTCGCGGCTGGAAAATTGGAACAGGGCTCCGGGGATGGTGGCCGCGATCGTTCGGAACTTGGCTTCGCTGGCGGTGAGGGCGCTAAAAGTCTGGCGCAGTTCGGCGGTGCGCGCTTCTACCCTGCGCTCTAGTTCGGCGTTGGCGTGTTGCAATGCTGCTTCGGCGCGCTTGCGATGGGTAATGTCGGTGGCTGTACCGGTGGTGCCGAGGAAGTTTCCGGTTTCGTCGTAGAGGGCGATCGCGTTGAACATCAAATGTTTGATGCTGCCGTCTTTGGCAATTTGGGTGCTTTCGTACTGAAAAACTGATTCTCCCGCAAACAGGCGGGCGAAAACAGCTAAATCTTTCTGGGCTTGTTCTAGTGTCACAAAATCGGAGAATGGCCGATCGAGCATTTCTGCTGGTTCGTAACCGTAGATATACTTAACTGCTGGGTTGACGAAGGTGTAGCGCCCAGTCGCATCGACAGACCAAATCATGTCTTGAGAAGTTTCTACCAGCCTGCGGTATTTGGTTTCGCTGGCTTTGAGGGCTTCTTCTGCTGCTTTGCGTTCCGTCATGTCGCGGGAGACGCCGACAGTCATGGTGATTTGGCCGTCTTGATTGCGGATGGGTGTTTTGACGGTGCTCCACAGCCGCACTTTTCCGTCGTAGCGCGTCGCCGGTTCTTCGGCAATTTGCAGGGTTTGTCCGGTTTCAAATACGAAGGTGTCATCTTTAATGTACTGGAGAGTGTGGTCAGGTTCGGCGAAAGGTGCGTCTGTGATGCCTTGCAGTTCCTCTTCACTCATGCCGTAATAGTGGCGGAATGCTTGATTTGCCCAGACGATTTTGGATTTGGGGCCTTTGACTAATACCATATCGCCGATCGAATCGAGAATTTGGTGATATTTTTGCTCGCTGTCGCGGAGTTTCTGCTGCGCAGATTCAATTTCTGCTATTTGTCTCTGGGTTTGCAAGTGCAGTTCGGCCTGAGAAATTGCAACTGCTAAATGGTCGCCTACTTGTCTGGCAAATTCAATTTCATCTTCCTGCCAATCGCGGGGTTGGCCGCAGGAGTGAATGCACAGCAATCCCCACAAATGTTGCCCTTGCAGTAGGGGTACGACTAAGTTTGCTCTGATTTGAAATCGCTTGAGGATTCTGAGGTGACAGGGGCTCAACCGGGCTTTGTAGATATCGGTGACAGCTTGAACGTATCCTTTAGCATAGTTGGCTGCAAATTGTTCGCCGAAGCAGTGGTCATGAACTTTTGCGCCCAAAGATGGGCTGTATTGGGGCAGCACATCTTCTGATACTACTTCGCCGTCGTTCCAGTCGGACTCGGGAATGAACCGATAGACGGCGACTCGATCGGCATTTAGGAGTTGCCGGACTTCGGTGGCTGTGATTTTGAATATTGTGTCTAACTCTAGGGATTCGCGAATTTTGCCAATCACTCCCATCAGCGCTTGCAGCTTTTTGAACCAGGTTTGAGACTGGGTTTCTCTTTCTAGGCGAGCTAGCTTTTCGCGCAGATTGGTTACTTCTTGATACAGGTATTCATGAAACATAATCTTATTTGTTTAGTTATTTTGCGATTTGGTATCGAGGTACATAGCATCCCCATAGCGCTCTGCAAGTCGAGCCTGGTAAATCAACAAGGCAAAGGACAAATTCTGCTGCTTCTGCTAGCACTTAGCAGCTACTCGTCCTGCATATCCGTATTTTTTCTAGATTGGGAGGTCAATCGAGTATCTTGACTCAGTATATTTACGGTGAAAACGGGCGATCGGTGATTGGCTGCGTCATAAATTGTCAATAATTGAGAATTGTACTCGCCCAACTTACGCATAAACCCCGTTTCTTAACGTAATTGAGTCTGGGAAGCTGGGAAACTGGAAACGAGAAACCCGGTTTCATGGCGGGAGTGGGCCCAGAGTCTTGACTAATCGTGACATTTTTTGCGATCGCCTGCGGTCGCAATTCTTACCTTTTTATTATTACCGAAAACTCGATCGATGGTTTCCTGGGGTTGGCGATCGAATATCCTGTTGGGAGCGCCTCTATTAAAATTTGTCTAAATTGAGCCATCGGCTTTTTCTCCCTTTTTCGCTAATTCTCGATCGATCGGCGATGACTCTATTTTATGCAGCCCTTGGGGCAATCAGATCTTTGAGATGATTTTCCGGGCATTCTCATCATTTTATGCGAGAGATTTGATTTCTTAAACTTATTAAAATATACCAGACTTTTATTGCATAAATATTTGAGCGCTCGGGAAACCGCAGATGCAACGCCGAACGCCACAGATAATTTTAACATAATAAGAGGGCGCTTTCAACCGCCATCTTATTATCTATCGCCTTCAGTTTTTTGTACTTTTCTTTGACTCGCGATTACTTAGGAGCGCGAATTAAATAACTTACAATTTTTATTGTTATTGAATTCTCATTCCTTAGTTGCAGCAGTTTTTAGTATCGCCTTTGCTTCCTCAATATTTTGGGAAACCACTTTACCCGATTCAATTAAAGCTGCTTTTTCGGTATCGCTGAGTTCGAGTTCGACTACCTGTTCAACGCCCTGATATCCCAAGCGACAGGGAACTCCTAAAAATATATTTTGCACGCCATATTCGCCGTCCAAATAAACTGAGCAAGGAAAGAGTCGCGACTGATTGAGTAAAATTGATTCGACCATCAAACAGGTAGAAGATGCGGGTGCAAAATAAGCACTACCAGTCTTCATCAATCCGACAATTTCTGCGCCGCCGTGGCGTGTGCGTTGTACAATGCGATCGATCGCCCCAGCATCCATAAGTTGAGCGATGGGAATGCCGTTGACAGTGGAATATCGCGGCAAAGGCACCATCAAATCGCCGTGGGAACCGAGCACAGTTGCATTGATTTGGGCGATTGAAACGCCCAATTCCATAGCAATAAAAGTTTGAAAGCGGGCGGAGTCGAGAATTCCCGCCATACCCATAACTCGGTGTTTTGGTAAACCCGTAGCTTCCCATGCTAGATAAGTCATAATATCTAGGGGATTTGTGACTACAATTAAGATTGCTTCGGGGGAATGGGCGATCGCACTTTTTGCAGCTTCGGTAACAATTCGAGCATTGATTTTAATTAAATCTTCCCGATTGATACCGGGTTTGCGGGGGATTCCGGCGGCAATTACGATGATATTTGAGTTAGCTGTATCTGTATAATGGTTTGTACCGACAATTTGGCGATCATGGCGTTCGACTCCCCTGGCTTGCATCAAGTCCAAAGCAACGCCCTGCGACCAACCTTCGACAATATCTAGCAATACTACATCTGCGAGATTTTTCTCGGCAATTCGCTGGGCTAAGGTGCTACCGACTTTGCCTGCACCGATAATTGAGACGCGGGTTGATGGATGATTTGAAGGGGAATTCATTCGATTTTAGATTTGGGATTTGAGACTTGAGATTTTAAGAATGAGCTTAATCGGGGGAAGGTGCGCAGTGCGCACCCTACTTTAGATCAAGAACACTGATGTTTTGTTTCAGTGAGTTAGTTAAAATCTTCGAGTTGGTCTAGGCGCAGCCAAATATTTGGGGTGGGGACTTTGCCAAATTTGACGAAGGCGTAGTCGCCGCGAACATCCATCACTTCACCTTTTGTTTCAAATAGATAGGAGGAAAAGCGCTGATCGCTGGCTTGGGCTTCTAGGCTGTTTTCCAGTTTTTCGCGAATTGCGCGGACTATGCTACCTTTTTTGATTGCCATAAGTTGCTCTTCTTAATTTATAAAAGTATACAAATTTTAATGCTGATTTGGCTTTAATACCAGTTAAAAGAGTCGGGGGTTGATTGAGTCGGCGGTTGAAACCGCTACTACACAAACGAAGTCTGCCTCCGCAGACTCAAGAGTCGGAAGAGTCGGGGGTTGATTGAGTCGGCGGTTGAAACCGCTACTACACAAACGAAGTCTGCCTCCGCAGACTCAAGAGTCGGAAGAGTCGGGGGTTGATTGAGTCGGCGGTTGAAACCAGGTCTACACAAACGATGTCCGCCGGACGCCGACTCAAGAGTGGGAAGCTCGGATTTTGTATATTCGTTAAATCCGCTACATAATCTGTTGCCGATCGACTTATTTCTGACACGCGGGGCAAAAATGAGTCGATCGCCCTGCTAATTTTATCTTTTCGATGGTTGCAGAGCAAGTGCGGCAGGGTTGACCGGCGCGATTGTACACCCAAGCAACGCCGCCGTAGTTGCCGTTCACACCTTGGACGTTGAGAAAATTGCTGAAAGTTGTGCCGCCGGAGGCGATCGCCTTCTGTAGAACTTGAATGATAGCTGAATGGATGCGATCGATTTGTTCTCTTGTCAAATCGGCGCACAGAGTTGTCGGCATGACTCCCGACAGAAACAAAGTTTCATCTGCGTAGATATTCCCCAAACCCGCTACCAGTGACTGGTCTAGCAAAGCTGTTTTAATCGGTCGCGCCCGCCGGTGCAGCTTGCGGGCTAAATATTCTGTGGTAAATTCGTCGGAAAACGGTTCGGGGCCTAGGAGTTTCAGGCCGATGACTGTGCTGTCCACTTCTGTTTCTGCGGGCACGTACCACATTTGGCCGAAGGTGCGCTGGTCTACAAACCGCAGTTCTTGGTTTCCCTCAAAAAATATCCTGACTCGCGCGTGTTTTGGCAGGGGTTCGGATTCGTTTACCCACAGTAATTGTCCGGTCATCCGCAGGTGAACGCCCAACCAGCCGGCTGTTGAAGGCAGAAGGGAAGAACTGAGATTTTGAGTTGGAAAATTCCCAACTTTGTCCGTCTTCCTTTCTGCTTCTGTCAATTGCGATAGTTCTGCCAGGAGGTATTTGCCGCGCCTGTACCAAGATGCGATCGACTTTCCTTTGAGTTTTGTCAAAAAATCGGTCGCAGAGATTGAGCGGGCGATCGAGCTATTTAACAGCACGTCTCCGCCCAATATTTCGCGATCGAGGGTAAGTTGATTCAAACCCCGGCAAATAGTCTCTACTTCTGGCAGTTCCGGCACAATTAGCGCTGTTCTGTTCCTTGATTGGGCGAACCTTCGACGGTGCCGGGAACTTCCGCGCCCGGTTTGCTGTCGGTCGAAGTTTTCGGCTGCTGGGGGGCTCCTCCGCTGCCGGTTTTGCGGGTTTTCTCGTCGAGGGTGGTTTGCTTGCCGCCGGAAGCGACTGGAGTTGCTGTTTTGGCTTTTGCTTTGGGTGCTGCCACTTCCACTAATTCGCCTTGGGCGAAGTTGTTGGTGTTGACGCCTGCATAATTTACGGTGTTAAAGCGAACGATAACGGGGTATTTAATGCCGCTTTGGTCTACCGTAGCAACGGTGCCCACTTCTTGATACCAGAAGGATTCTTTGCGGAGAATCCGGACTGTCGAACCGCGTTGAACCATGAGCTTTGTTTCCTTTGCGATGAATAAACGGATAAAGCCATTTTTTTTACTTTAGTCGATCGTGCGGCGCTTTTAAAGTCTGTAAGGGAATTTTTGTTTTACACGCTGTTTTTCCTCTGTTGTTTGTAAAGAAAGGTAAAGTTTTTTGCGGTGCGATCGCTGGGGAGGAAAAAAAATAAATAACCTGATATTATCCGTCAAATGAAAGCCGTGCGATCGGGTTGATAAAAAAGTTTACAAATTAGAGAGTGGGGGCTGCTGGGGGTTGAGAACCCGGAGAGCCCCCCGCTAGCCCCCTTAGTAAGGGGGGGGGACAAGAGCATTCTCAAAGTCAACCCCTACTCCCCTTCTTAAGGGGGATTTAGGGGGATCTAGACTTCGATATAAACGAGAGATACAGAGGGTTTCAGTCTTCAGTTGAAAACCCGGAGATCCCCCCTAGCCCCCCTTAAGAAAGCAGGGTGGATTAATTGTCAGCGGGGGAATGTATGATACTCCCTTCCCGCTAGAAGACTATAGAATGAGATTATAGATATGTTGAATCGTGTTGGCAATTTGGATTGGAGTCTGCAATTGTTGAGTTTCAAAAAAGGTTTTAATTCGCAGTTCAACCTGCTCGATACTTTTGTCA
>JANYGO010000162.1 GCA_025362325.1 Cyanobacteriota bacterium
AAACCTGCGCCTGCTAGCAGGAATTTTGAGTGAAAAAGGCTATCAAGTTCGCCCGGTTCCCAACGGCAAGCTAGCACTCTCTGCTGCTCAAAAAATGCCTCCCGATCTAGTGCTGCTGGATATTATGATGCCGGAGATGGATGGCTATGAAGTTTGTCAGCGACTCAAAGATTCTGAAGTAACCAAAGACGTTCCGGTGATTTTCATCAGTGCGATTAACGACGTGATGGATAAAGTTAAAGCTTTTGCCGTTGGGGGAGTGGACTTTATTACTAAACCGTTTCAAGTTGAAGAAGTTTTAGCCCGGATAGAAACTCATTTAAAAATTTGTTCGCTGCAACAAACTTTGCAAGAAAAAAATCAAGAGTTAGCAACTGCGATCGACCAACTGCAAGCCACCCAAGAGCATTTGATTCAATCGGAAAAAATGGCTGCACTGGGACAACTGATTGCCGGCATTGCCCACGAAATCAATACCCCCCTGGGCATTATAGGTTCCTCTATTCATAATATAGCTAATTTTTGGGACAACAATTTAGAAAAAATGCCTCAGTTTTTTCAACAGTTGTCTGAAGAAAGCCAAGGTTATTTTTTAACTCTACTTTACAGAGCTACCCATCAAGAAACTTCATTTACCAGCAGGGAGAAGCGAAAATTCAAGCAGCAGTTGACGGCAGATTTGATGGCTGAAGCTGTGAAAAATCCCGAGGAGATTGCCGATACTTTAGTTGACATGGATATCTACGAAAACATCGAACAGTTGTTGCCGCTTTTTAAATTGCCGGATTGGGAATTAGTTTTAAATACTGCTTACCAGTTTGCGAGCTTTAAAAAAAGTATTAGCCTGATCCAAAGGGCGACAGCGAAGTCGGGAAAAGTAGTATTTGCCTTGAAAACCTACGCTCATTTCGATAGCAAACAAGAAAAAATCCAGGCGAACTTGCACGACGGCATTGAAACGGTGTTAACCCTTTATCAAAATCAACTGAAACACGGTATAGAAGTAGTTAAAAATTATGGAGATTTACCCAAAATTATGTGCTATCCCGATGACTTAAGTCAACTTTGGACGAATCTCGTTCACAATGCCCTGCAAGCAATGGATTATAAAGGTATTTTGACTATTGAAACTCAGCAGCAAGAGGCAAATATTGTCCTTAAGTTTACTGATAGTGGCAAAGGCATTCCCCCAGAAATTATTCCCAAAATTTTTCTGCCATTTTTTACGACTAAATCTGCGGGGGAAGGTAGTGGCTTGGGATTGGATATTGTGAGAAAAATTGTTGAAAAACATGACGGCACAATTGGTGTAGAGTCTGTACCGGGGCTGACAAGCTTTACAGTTTCGCTGCCAATTTATTAACCAAAACTTACCCGCAGGGGGCTGATTCCCGGTAGCGCGATCGCACTATCGCTCACAAAGACAAGATTTATTGCGAGAAACCGGGTTTCGGTTCGGAAGTCCGATTAAAATAAGATAGGGAACAGATATCCTGCATCCTCGCCCAAAATCAATAACGTAGAAGCAAGTTATGTCGGTAAACCCACTAAAATTAAACCAGAGAGGCAAAGATGAATAAGCCTGTAATTCTTTGCGTTGATGATGAACCGGATATCTTGAATACTCTCAAGATGCAGCTAAAGAATGAATTTAAGGATGATTATTTTTATGAATTAGCTGAAAGTGGTGATGAAGCTTTAGATTTACTTGAGGATTTTGAAGAAGCAGCTCAGGTGATTGTGGTTGTTTCTGATTGGCTGATGCCGGGAATTAAAGGTGACGAACTTTTAATTAAAGTTCACCAAAAGTATCCTAAAATTATTACGGTGATGTTGACGGGACAAGCGGATGCAGCGGCACTTCAGCGGGCAGTCAAAGAAGCGGATTTATACTGCTGTTTGTACAAACCGTGGAAAAGCAAAGACTTAATAGATACGATAAAATCGGGGCTGGCTAAGTTATGAAAAAACCTGTGATTGTTTGTATTGATGACGAACCTGATGTTTTGAACAGTTTAAAGATTGAATTGAAAAAGGCGATCGGCGATCAGTGTATTATTGAAACGGCGGAAGGAGGAGAAGATGCTTTAGAGTTGCTGGCAGATTTGCAGGCTGATGAATACGAGATTGCTTTGGTGCTTTCCGATTATATTATGCCGGATATTAAAGGGGACGAACTGCTCAGACAAATTCACGAACGCTCGCCGGATACGCTGACGATTATGCTGACGGGGCAAGCAGATTTGGAAGCCCTGAGCAATGCTATTAAGTATGCGAAGTTGTACCGTTATATCCCTAAACCTTGGCAAAATGAAGACTTGAAATTAACGGTAGTAGAAGCAATTCACAGTTATTTGCAAGACCAAAAGTTAACAGATGAAATCGTGAAGCGGCAAGAAGTAAATGAGGAGCTAAAGCTAGTAAATGAGGCGCTGTCTGCGAGTGAAAGCCGCCTGAATCAATTTTTAGAAGCTTTGCCAGTGGGGGTATCTGTTTACAATCCTGACGGCTCGATCGCCTATTTCAACCAGACAGCGCGGGATTTGCTTGGTGCAGATACGATTCCAGAAAGCACTGCGGAACAATTAGCTGCAACTTATCAACTGTATGTTGCTAATACTGATGAGCTTTACCCGCCGGATAATTTGCCAATTTTGCGCGCCCTGAAAGGAGAATTTGTCAAGGTTGATGATGTGGAAATCCATCAAGATGGCAAAATAATTGCGATCGAGATCAATACTACGCCGATTTTTGACGCTAGCGGAAATATTGTTTATGCGATCGCAGCTTTTCAAGATATTAGCGATCGCAAACAAGCCGAAAAAATACTAGCAGATTACCAGCACACCTTAGAAGCCCAAATTGACGAACGCACAGAACAACTGCAACAAGCCGCATTAGCTGCTGAAGCAGCAAACAAAGCTAAAAGTACGTTTCTTGCCAATATGAGCCACGAGTTGCGAACCCCTCTCAATTCCATACTCGGGTTTGCACAAATCATGGAACCCAGCCCCAATCTAACTGTCGAAAACCGAGAAAATCTGAGAATTATTCACCGCAGCGGCGAATACTTGCTGACGCTGATCAATCAAGCCTTAGACTTGTCGAAAATCGAAGCGGGGCGGATGATGATTGACCCGAAAAACTTCGACCTCTACCGCTTGCTTGACGACTTGCAAGATATGTTTCAACTGCGGGCAAAAAGTCAAGAGTTGCAGTTGCTTTTTGAGCGCGAGGCTGAGGTTCCCCAGTACGTGCGAACGGATGATGTTAAACTGCGACAAGTGCTGATAAATATCCTCAGCAATGCCATAAAATTTACGCAAAGTGGTGCGGTAGTATTAAGAGTTAGAAAGTTAGAAAATTCGGGAGTTATTGATTTATTGGATAGTCCAACAGTTGTCTTTGATACGACAACAAGTATTCGGGATTTTTCGATAATTAGCAGTGATTCTGCAACTGTTGAATTGAGGGAGAAGGCTGAGGATTCAACTCGATTTCAAGTAATTTTCCTTCAGTTTGAGATAGAAGATACAGGAGTTGGCATTGCTGCCGAAGAATTGGGCAATGTTTTTAAGGCATTTGTGCAGACAGCTTCCGGTCAAAAAATTCAGAAAGGTACGGGTTTAGGATTGACTATCAGCCGTGAATTTGTCGGCCTGATGGGAGGAGAAATTGTGGTAGAAAGTCAACTG
>JANYGO010000164.1 GCA_025362325.1 Cyanobacteriota bacterium
AAACCTGCGCCTGCTAGCAGGAATTTTGAGTGAAAAAGGCTATCAAGTTCGCCCGGTTCCCAACGGCAAGCTAGCACTCTCTGCTGCTCAAAAAATGCCTCCCGATCTAGTGCTGCTGGATATTATGATGCCGGAGATGGACGGCTATGAAGTTTGTCAGCGGCTCAAAGATTCTGAAGTAACCAAAGACATTCCGGTTATTTTCATCAGTGCGATTAACGATGTGATGGATAAAGTTAAAGCTTTTGCAGTTGGGGGAGTGGACTTTATTACCAAACCGTTTCAAGTTGAAGAAGTTTTAGCCCGGATCGACACCCATTTAAAAATTTGTTCGCTGCAACAAAGTTTGCAAGAAAAAAATCAAGATTTAGCAACTGCTATCCACCAACTGCAAGCCACCCAAGAGCAGTTGATTCAATCGGAAAAAATGGCGGCACTGGGACAACTGATTGCCGGCATTGCTCACGAAATCAATACCCCGCTGGGCATTATAGGTTCCTCTATTGATAATATCGCTAATTTTTGGGACGATAATTTAGTAAAAATGCCTCAATTTTTTCAACAGTTGTCTGGAGAAAGCCAAACTTATTTTTTAAGTTTAGTGTACAGATCGACCAATCAAGAAAGTTCATTTACAAGTAAAGAGAAGCGCAAATCCAAGCAGTTGATTCGCGATTTAATCCGAGAATATGTGGAAAATTCCGAGGAAATTGCGGACACCTTAGTTGACATGGAAATCTACCAGGACATTGAACAGTTGTTGCCACTTTTTAAATTGCCGGATTGGGAAGTGATCTTAAATACTGCTTACCAGTTTTCGAGTTTTAAAAGAAGTATTAACCTGATCCAAAGAGCGACAGCTAAGTCGGGAAAAGTAGTATTTGCGTTGAAAAGCTATACTCATTTTGATAGCAAGCAAGAAAAAGTCCAGGCGAACTTGCACGACGGCATTGAAACGGTGTTAACCCTATATCAAAATCAACTGAAATACGGTATAGAAGTAGTGAAAAATTATGGAAATTTACCCAAAATAGTCTGCTATCCCGATGAATTGAATCAAGTCTGGACTAATCTCATTCACAATGCCCTGCAAGCAATGGATTATAAAGGTACTTTGACTATTGAAACTCACCAGCAAGAGGCAAATATTGTCTTAAAATTTACTGATAACGGCAAAGGCATTCCCACAGAAGTTCTTCCCAAAATTTTTCAGCCATTTTTTACGACTAAATCTGCGGGGGAAGGTAGCGGTTTGGGATTGGATATTGTGAGAAAAATTGTTGAGAAACACGAAGGCACAATTGCTGTAGAGTCGGTACCGGGGCAGACAACCTTTACTGTCTCGCTGCCAATCTATTAACCAAAATTTACACCAGTTTAAAAAAAGAATGGAATTGTCATCAGTGATGCCCAACCCCGATTGTCATCAGTGATGCCCAATCGAAAATCCCCCATACTCCAATGCGAAAATGGTATTACCCGCAGTGGCTGATTCCCGGTAGCGCCAGGGGGCTGTCTCGCTGACAAAGAGAAGATTTATTGCGATAAACCGGGTTTCTTTTCGGAAGTCCTCTTAAAATAAGATACGGGACATATCTAGTGCATCCTCGCCCGAAATCAATAACGTAGAAGCAAGTCCTGTCGGTAAACCCACTAAAATAATAGCAGAGAGCAAAAGATGAATAAGCCTGTAATTCTTTGCGTTGACGATGAACCGGATATCTTGAAGACTCTCAAGATGCAGCTAAAAAATGAATTTAAAGATGATTTTTTTTACGAATTGGCTGAAAGTGGTGATGAAGCTTTAGATTTACTTGACGAGTTTCCTGAAGAATGTCAGGTAATTGTGCTTGTTTCTGATTGGCTGATGCCGGGAATTAAAGGTGATGAACTTTTAATTAAAGTTCACCAAAAATATCCTAAAATTATTAAGGTGATGTTGACGGGACAAGCCGATGCAGCGGCAGTCGAGCGGGCAGTACAAGAAGCTGATTTATATTGCTGTTTGTACAAACCGTGGAATAGCAAAGAGTTGATAGAGACGATAAAATCTGGGCTGGCTAAGTTATGAAAAAACCTGTGATTGTTTGTATTGATGACGAACCTGATGTTTTGAACAGTTTAAAGATTGAACTGAAAAAGGCGATCGGCGATCAATGTATTATTGAAACGGCGGAAGGGGGGGAAGATGCTTTAGAGTTGCTGGCAGATTTGCAGGCTGATGAGTACGAGATTGCTTTGGTGCTTTCCGATTATATCATGCCGGATATTAAGGGGGACGAACTGCTCAGACGAATTCACGAGAGTTCGCCGGATACGCTGACTATTATGCTGACGGGGCAAGCAGATTTGGAAGCTCTGAGCAATGCGATCAAGTATGCTAAGTTGTACCGTTATATTCCTAAACCTTGGCAAAATGAAGACTTGAAATTAACGGTGGTAGAAGCAATTCACAGTTACTTGCAAGACCAAAAGTTAACAGATGAAATCTTGAAGCGACAAGAAGTAAATGAGGAGTTAAAGCTAGTAAATGTGGCCCTGTCTGCGAGTGAAAGCCGGCTGAACCAATTTTTAGAGGCTTTGCCAGTGGGGGTATCTGTTTACAATCGAGATGGCTCGATCGCCTATTTCAACCAGACAGCGCGGGATTTACTGGGTGCAGACACGATCCCGGAAAGCACTGCGGAACAATTAGCTGCAACTTATCAACTTTATGTTGCGAATACTGATGAGCTTTACCCGCCGGAGAATTTGCCAATTTTGCGCGCCCTCAAAGGAGAATTTGTCCAGGTTGACGATGTAGAAATCCGTCAAGATGGTAAAATAATTGCGATCGAGATCAATACTACGCCGATTTTTGACGCTAGCGGAAATATTGTTTATGCGATCGCCGCTTTTCAAGATATTAGCGATCGCAAACAAGCCGAAAAAATACTAGCAGATTACCAGCACACCTTAGAATCCCAAATTGACGAACGCACAGAACAACTGCAACAAGCCGCATTAGCTGCTGAAGCCGCAAACCAAGCTAAAAGCACGTTTCTGGCCAATATGAGCCACGAGTTGCGAACCCCTCTCAATTCCATACTCGGGTTTGCACAAATCATGGAACCCAGCCCCAATCTGACTGTCGAAAACCGAGAAAATCTGAGAATTATTCACCGCAGCGGCGAACACTTGCTGACACTGATCAATCAAGCCTTGGACTTGTCAAAAATCGAAGCGGGACGGATGATGACCGACCCGAAAAACTTCGACCTCTACCGCTTGCTTGACGACTTGCAAGATATGTTTCAACTGCGGGCACAAAGCCAAGAATTGCAGTTGCTTTTCCAGCGCGAGGCTGACGTTCCCCAGTACGTGCGAACCGATGATATTAAACTGCGGCAAGTGCTGATAAATCTCCTCAGCAATGCCATTAAATTTACGCAAATAGGAGGGATTATATTAAGAGTTAGAAAGTTAGATAATTCGGGATTTGTTGATTTATTGGAGAATTCCACAGCTTTTTTTGATACCGCTACAAGTATTCGGGAATTTGCCATAAGTAGCAGAAATTTGGCAAGGCTTGAATTGACGGACGAGGCTGATGACTTAACAACTATCGATCCGGTTGTTTTCCTTCAGTTTGAGATAGAAGATACAGGAGTTGGCATTGCTGCGGAAGAATTGGGCAATGTTTTTAAGGCATTTGTGCAGACAGCTTCCGGTCAAAAAATTCAGAAAGGTACGGGTTTAGGATTGACTATCAGCCGTGAATTTGTCGGCCTGATGGGAGGAGAAATTGTGGTAGAAAGTCAACTG
>JANYGO010000238.1 GCA_025362325.1 Cyanobacteriota bacterium
GACGCGGTTTCCAACCGCCGGGTAACTTCCTGTCAACTGTCAACTGTCAACTGTCAACTGTGTAACTCCCTCCAATCGCAGGAAATGCACGCGGCCCGATCGATCGCCCGCTACAACTGTCACTCCATCAGGGGCGATCGCGCAGCACTCAAACCCATAATCTCCACTGAAACTAGCAACCTCTTTGCCACTAAGCAAATCCCAGACTTTTAGGGTGTTATCCGATGAAGCGGAAATTGCGAGTTGGCCGTTAGGGGCGATCACGACTGCACTTACCCAGTTAGTATGACCCGTGAGGGTTCTAACTTCGGTGCCTGTCTCGGTGTCCCAGATTTTCAGCGTTTCATCCCTTGATGCGGAAATTGCTGTTTTTCCGTCTGGTGCGATCGCCACTGCATATACCGATTCAGTATGACCCGTAAGAGTTTTCAGTTCCCAACCTGTCTCGGTGTCCCAGATTTTCAGGGTTTTATCATCAGAAACGGAAATCGCGATTTTACCGTCTGGTGCGATCGCTACTGCATTTACCCTGTTAGTATGACCAATCAGGGTTCTCAGTACCATGCCACTGTCTTTGTCCAAGATGTTCACGGTGCCATCTGATGAAACAAAAATTGCTGTTTTGCCATTGGGTGCGATCGCTAAGGCATTTACCGATGAGGTAGAACTTGTGATATTTCTCTTTTGGATGCCTCTTTCAATGTCCCAATTTATGGTTTTATACCATGAATTGGTAGAATTTGTGAGATACGTCATTTCTATGCCACTGTCAATGTCCCAAATTTTTATGGTTTTATCCCATGAAGCCGAAATCACTGTCATGCCGTCGGGTGCGATCGCTACTGCCATTACAAAGTCAGTATGACCGATGAAAGTTCTGAGTTCATTGCCAGTGTCAATGTCCCAAATTTTTAGGGTTTTATCGGCTGAAGCTGAAATTGCTCGTTTGCCGTCAGGTGTGATCGCGACTGCCGTTACAAAGTCAGTATGACTGATGAGAGTTCTGAGTTCGGTGTCGCTGTCGATGTCCCAGATTTTGAGGGTGTTATCGGAGGAAGCCGAAACCATCGGTTTGCCCTGGAGTGCAATTGCGACTGCATTTACCCTGTTAGTATGACCGGTGAGAGTTCTCAGTTCTGTGCCACTGTGAATATCCCAGATTTTAAGAGTTTTATCGTCTGAAGCGGAAATCGCGGTTTTGCCGTCTGCTGCGATCGCGACTGCTCTTACTCGGTGAGTATGACCGGTGAGATTTATGAGTTCAGTTCCACTGTCTAAGTCCCAGATTTTCAGGGTTTTATCCACTGAAGCCAAAATTGCTCGTTTGCCGTCTGGTGCGATCGCAACTGCCAATACCGAGTCAGTAAGATCCGTGAGGGTTTTATGTTCAATGCCACTGTCGGTGTCCCAAATTTTTAGGGTTTTATCGGCTGAAGCTGAAATTGCTCGTTTGCCGTCAGGTGTGATCGCGACTGCTGTTACAGGTTGAGTGTGACCGATGAGAGTTTTCGGCTGGCTGTCGCTTTCTAAATCCCAGATTTTAAGTGTTTGGTCCCATGAAGCAGAAATTGCCTGTTTGCCGTGGAGTGCGATCGCAACTGCCAATACCGAGTCAGTATGACCGATCAAAGTTTTCACTTCTCTGCCATTGTGAGTGTCCCAGATTTTTAGAGTTTTATCTCGTGAAGCGGAAATTGCTCGCTTACCATCTTGTGTCATCGCAACTGCTGTTATGGACTTAGTGTGACCGATGAGAACTTTTGGTTGGCTGTAAATGTCTAAATCCCAGATTTTTAGGGTTTGATCCAATGAAGCGGAAATTACTCTTTTGCCGTCAGGTGTAATCGCAATTGAAATTATCCCGCCAGTATGACTGGTGAGAGTTCGCAGACATCCTTCTCCGGGCCGCTCCAAATTAGTCTTCAAAGGCCGCAGCCAAGGATTATCTTTCCACTGCTTGGCCTGTTCCAACATCTCTTGAATCTGGGGAATTTCAAAATAGAGTAACCTCCCCAACAAATGCCCTGCCAACTGCGTTTTATCCTTCTCCAAAATATGCGCCGACTTCCGAATTGCCCCTTGAATTAACCCCAAACTTTCCGTTTGCCCCTCCGACAGCAAAACATCAGAAACCCTCGCCAAATCGTAATCCTCAATTAACACTTGAACTCCCAACGCATCCAACTTCGCCTCAATAAAATCAAAATCTGTCAACAACTGATGCAGCCGTTCCCCTTGAACACTGTCCGCCAAATGCCCCGGCAGAGTTTCCAGAGCATAAAGCCGCTTTTTCGGCGATAGTTTCCCCAACCGTTCTTTAAACTTACTCATCGCCGTACAACTCCCCCCACAAATTATCAGAAATCGCCGTTTCAATATCCCGCAGCGACACCCCAGCTTTCTGCACCACATCAATACGATGCAGAAATCTTTGGAAACTTGCATGATAGATACTGTAATCTGGCGAACTATCACCGCTGCGCCGCAAAAACTGTTCCCAATCATCGAGAACTTCCTGCACATCCAAAGCATCTTCCTCAGCAAAATCCGCCACAATATCGCAAGAAACCGGCTTGCGAACTTTAGTCAACAAATAAATTACCTTCAACTTCCGGCGGCGCAATTCCTTATCTTTTACCGCCACTTCCATCCTCACCCAATGCTTCTCATAATATCCTTCCAACTCCCTCGGCAAATCTTCCAAATTCACATCGCTGTACTTGCCGCTATCGATATCATTCAGCACGTAGCGCAGGTACATAAAATTATTCTGGCTTTTTTGGGCCACCGCCGCCACAAACTGTTCCCGCTGCAAATTTTGACGGTTAATCCAATTCTGAATTGAGGCGCTGTGAGTCGTGCGCTTGTCAATATAAAGCTTGACATCCGCCAAACTTTCTGCACTGTACTGCATCAAATCGAAAACCCGATGATTTGGCAAAGGCAGAGATTCCGGCCGCTTGGAAACAATAAAATAAACGTTATCGGGCAAAACATCCGGCAAATACAGGACATTGCTACCGCGCCCCTGCAAACTCAGATCCACTTCATCCAGCGCATCGACGACAACAATCAGCTTTTTGCCACCCAATTTAGCGCTAACTTCCCCCAACAACCGACCGAGAAAATTGCCATCTCTCGTCGCATTCTCCGGCAAGTTTGGATAATTTAATTTAAAACCTTGAATTAACTGAGTGCAGGCATTTTCCAGAAAATGTTCTGCCTTGACAATGCCTTGAGATTGCGAGTTAAAATGGGCGACACAGCGCCGTTTCAGCAGCAGCACTAACTTGGCCATAATCGAACTTTTCCCGACACCCGGATCTGCTTCTAAAACAAAATAACCTTTGCGATTGTTCTGCAAAAATTCGGCAATTGCTTCAAATACAAATTGGCGGCCGGTAAAGTCTTGAGTGCGGTCTGCAATAATCGTTTCGCACTCGTAGGGAAGCGGCAATCGAGGCGCGGCAGGATCGACAAATCGTTGCAGCAAGTTCTGAATTTGCGCCAAATCGGATCGGATGCCAATTTCGATCGCCTCCAATTTTCCCATCACTTGACAAATCTGCTGCTGCGTTGCCACCGCCTCCAATTTATCGAGAATTTCCCCATTTTGCAGCCCCAAATCTTTGAGTTCAGTCAAAGCAATTTGGTGCAGGTTCAACAGCATCGCCGCAAACTTTTCTCCT
>JANYGO010000240.1 GCA_025362325.1 Cyanobacteriota bacterium
GACGCGGTTTCCAACCGCCGGGTAACTTCCTGTCAACTGTCAACTGTCAACTGTCAACTGTGTAACTCCCTCCAATCGCAGGAAATGCACGCGGCCCGATCGATCGCCCGCTACAACTGTCACTCCATCAGGGGCGATCGCACAGCACTCAAACTCAACATCTCCGCTGAAGCTAGCAACCTCTTTGCCACTAAGTAAATCCCAGATTTTGAGGGTGTCCCGTGAAGACGAAATCGCTCGTTTGCCGTCAGGTGCGATCGCGACTGCATTTACGAAGCTAGTATGACCCATGAGAGTTCTGAGTTCCCTGCCGCTGTCGATGTCCCAGATTTTTATGGTGTTATCCCATGAACCGGAAATCGCTGTTTTGCCGTCTGGTGCGATCGCGACTGCACGTACCCAGCCAGTATGACCCGTGAGAGTTCTGAGTTCCCTGCCGCTGTCGATGTCCCAGATTTTCAGGGTTTTATCGTCTGAAGCTGAAATCGCTGTTTTTCCGTCTGGTGCGATCGCCACTGCATCTAGCGAGTCAGTATGGCCGGTGAGAGTTCTGAGTTCGGTTCCGCTGTCGATGTCCCAGATTTTTATGGTGTTATCGTAGGAAGCGGAAATCGCTGTTTTGCCGTCTGGTGCTAATGCGACTGCACCTACCCGTTTATGATCCGTAAGAGTTCTGATTTCCCTCCAGCTAAGCATATGCCAGATTTTAAGGGTGTTATCGTCTGAAGCGGAAATTGCAAGTTTGCCATCATTCGCTATTGCGACTGCCCTTACCCACTTAGTATGACCAATAAGAGTTCTCATTCTCAATTCAGTCCCGCTGTCTGTGTCCCAGACTTTTATGGTGTTGTCTACTGAAGCTGAAATTGCTCGTTTGTTGTGTGCGATCGCGATTGCTAATACACGGTCAGTATGACCTGTGAAATTTCTTAATTCGCTGCCGCTGTCTATGTCCCAGATTTTTAGGAAATTCATTGAAGCCGAAATTACTCGCTTGCCGTCGGGTGCGATCGCGAGTTCTGATACCTCATAAGCATGACCGGTGAGAGTTCTCAGTTCGATGCCACTGTAGATGTCCCAGATTTTTAGAGTTTTATCGGCTGAAGCGGAAATTACTCGCTTGCCGTCAGGTGCGATCGCGACTGCACGTATCCAGCCAGTATGACCCGTGAGAGTTCTCAGTTCAGTGTCACTATCAATGTCCCAGATTTTCAGGGTGTTATCGGCTGAAGCGAAAATCGCTGTTTTACCGTCTGGTGCGATCGCGATTGCTGATACCGGCTCAGTATGACCCGTGAGAGTTCTCAGTTCAGTGCCACTATCAATGTCCCAGATTTTCAGGGTTTTATCGTCTGAAGCTGAAATCGCGGTTTTGCCATCCGGTGCGATCGCGAGTTCTGATACCCTGTCAGTATGGCCGGTGAGAGTTTTCAGTTCAGTGCCACTCTCTGTGTCCCAGATTTTTAGGGTTTTGTCCCATGAACCAGAAATCGCTATTAGACCGTCCGGTGCGATCGCGACTGCATCTACCGAGTCAGTATGACCGGTGAGAGTTTTCAGTTCCCTGCCACTCTCTGTGTCCCAGATTTTTAGGGTTTTATCGAATGAAGCCGAAATCGCTATCTTGCCGTCTGGTGCGATCGCCACTGCTACTACCGAGTGAGTATGACCAGCAAGTGTCCGCAGTGCCCCTTCATTTGCCCTTTCCAGATTAGCCTTCAAAGGCCGCAACCAAGGCCCATCTTTCGACTGCCTCGCCTGTTCCAGCAACCTCTGAATCTCTGGCATTTCAAAATCCAGCAACCTCCCCAACAATTGCCCAGCCAATTGCATTTTATCCCCATCCAAAACGTGCGCCGACTTCCGAATTGCCCCCTGAATCAACTTCAGAGTTTCCGTTTGCCCCTCCGATAACAAAACATCAGAAACTCTCGCCAAATCGTAATCCTCAATTAACCCTTGAACCCCCACCGCATCCAACTTCGCCTCAATAAAATCAAAATCCGTCAACAACTGATGCAGCCGTTCCCCTTGAACACTCTCCGCCAAATGCCCCGGCAGAGTTTCCAAAGCATAAAGCCGCTTTTTCGGCGACAATTTCCCCAACCGTTCTTTAAACTTACTCATCGCCGTACAAATCCTCCCACAAATTATCAGAAATCGCCGTTTCGATATCCCGCAGTGACACCCCAGCTTTCTGCACGACATCCATACGATGCAGAAATCTTTGGAAACTCGCGTGATAGATACTGTAATCGGGAGGACTATCACCGCTACGCCGCAGAAACTGTTCCCAATCATCGAGAACTTCCTGCACATCCAAAGCATCTTCCTCAGCAAAATCCGCCAAAATATCGCAGGAAACCGGCTTACGAGTTTTGGTCAACAAATAAATAACCTTCAACTTCCGGCGGCGCAATTCTTTATCTCTAACCGCCATTTCCATCCGCGCCCAATGCTTGTCATAATATCCTTCCAACTCCCTCGGCAAATCTTTCAAAGTCACATCGCTGTACTTGCCGCTGTCGATATCATTCAGCACATAGCGCAGGTACATAAAGTTATTCTGGCTTTTTTCCGCCACCGCCGCCACAAACTGCGATAGCTGCAAATTTTGACGGTTAATCCAATTCTGAATTGACGCGCTGTTGCTGGTGCGTTTGTCAATATAAAGCTTGACATCCGCCAAACTTTCTGCACTGTACTGCATCAAATCAAAAACCTGATGATTTGGCAAAGGCAGAGTTTTCGGCTGCTTCGAGACAATAAAATAAACATTATCCGGCAAAGCATCTGGCAAATAGAGGACATTGCTGCCACGCCCCTGATCGCTCAGATCGACTTCATCGAGGGCATCCACAACAAAAACTAACTTTTTACCGCCCAATTTAGGACTGACTTCCCCCAACAATCGACTGAGAAAATTGCCATCTGTAGTCGCATTTTCTGGCAATTTGGGGTAATCCAGTTTAAAGGCTTGAATTAACTGAGTGCAGGCATTTTCCAGAAATTGCTTTGCCTTAACAGTACCTTGAGATTGCGAGTTAAAATGGACAACACAGCGCCGCTGCATCAGCAGCACTAACTTTGCCATAATTGAACTTTTCCCGACACCCGGATCTGCTTCTAAAACAAAATATCCTTTGGGATTTTTCTGCAAAAATTCAATTATTGCTTCAAACACAAATCGGCGGCCGGTAAAGTCTTGAGTCCGGTCTTGAATAATCGTTTCGCACTCGTAGGGAAGCGGCAATCGGGGCGCGGCAGTATCAACAAATCGTTCCAGTAAATTCTGAACTTGCGCCAAATCGGATCGGATGCCAATTTCTATCGCTTCCAATTTCCCCATCACTTGACAAATCTGCTGCTGCGTTGCCACCGCCTCCAATTTATCGAGAATTTCCCCATTTTGCAGCCCCAAATCTTTGAGTTCAGTCAAAGCAATTTGGTGCAGGTTCAACAGCATCGCCGCAAACTTTTCTCCT
>JANYGO010000008.1 GCA_025362325.1 Cyanobacteriota bacterium
ATTTAATGAAGCTTTGCATCAAACTATTTCTGACAGCATCAAATTTAAAAAAGAGCGCCTACTGCCAGATTCGCTTCGGGTTTACCTGCAAGAAATCGGTCGATTTCCCCTGCTCAAAGCTGACGAAGAGATTGAATTAGCTCGTAAAATTGCTGAGTTAGAATTAGAGGGCAGCCGAAAAGCGAAAGACAAAATGGTAGAGTCTAACTTGCGGCTGGTAGTCTCAATCGCTAAAAAATATCAAAATCGAGGACTGGATTTCTTAGACTTGATTCAGGAGGGAAATCTCGGTTTAATCAAGGCTGTAGAAAAGTTTGATTGCACGAGGGGAACCAGGTTTTCCACCTACGCGACTGGATGGATTCGTCAAGGAATTACGCGGGCAATTTACAACCATTCCCGCACCATACGGCTACCAGTTCACTTGTGGCAAACAATTTCCAAGGTTAAGCAAACTACCAAACTGCTTTCTCAAGAAATGAGTCGCAAGCCTACGGAAGAAGAAATCGCTACTAGAATGGAGATGACAATTGCCAAATTGCGCTTTATTAAATCTAAATTGGCTGTGCCTGTCATTTCTTTAGATACTCGAGTGGGTGAGGAGGAAAGTTCTACATTGGGAGAGTTGATTGAATTCGATGGAGAAACACCAGAAGAACAAGCATCTAAAAATTTGCTCCGCGAGGATTTGGAAAGTGTTTTAGATACTCTGGGCCCCCGACAACGTGACGTTATTCGGATGCGATTCGGACTGGATGATGGCCGCGAGAAAAGTCTACAGGAAATCGGCAATATATTTGATGTTACCCGCGAGCGGATTCGGCAAATTGAGGCTAAGGCTTTACTAAGATTGCGCCATCCCAACCGCAACAGCATTTTAAAAGATTATATTCGCCCTACACCAGTTTATCAAACTCAGACAAAAAGACCGATCGCCAAACCGATGCAGCCCAGACAGTTCAACATCTCAGAAAATTGGTCTCCCAGCCGCGACACTTTCTTACTGGAGCCTGTTCGTGATAAAATAGTTGAAACAGCTAATACGACCGAACCATTAATTCCTTTTAACAATTTCATAGAAGAATCAAATATAGAACAAACAAAGTTGGCTCAGACTCACCTGTCAAGTGCCGATGGAAGTCAAAACAATCTGAATCATGCAAATTTAAACGAGCATAATTTCCACATTGCCGAACTGACAGAAAATGACTTAAATAAAGCGATTAAACCGATGAAACAAAATTCAGTAGACTTACTCAGACAACTCACCGCACTAGAAGATGTTTTTTCCCAATTAGAGAAACGGCTGTCAGAGGCGAGTATAAAATTACTAAACCCTGGTATACCTATATCTCAAAATCTGATTCAAGAACTTGATGAGTCCCATAAAAAGTTTATTCAGCTTCGCGACAAGGTACTACAATTGGCTGAATATTTGGCAGTATCGCCAACGCTGACAACAGAGGAAATTGGTTCTTTAGCAGATATCAAGTCTGTACTTGAGCGTGTGGATTTGGCCGAGAAGCAAAAAAGTGCGATCGCTCTTGTCCGCGACTCTGCTTTGAGGGTTCTGGAACGAATTTTAGCGATCGCCCATCGAGTAGAGAGCAATTTTAAATCATTGCTGGAATGTCAGGAAAAAGCCCGCGAACTTCAACGCGCCATCTCCGAATCCCAGGAGTCTGACTTGCATCCCGACATCCAACTATTGGCTGAGGGCAATCATCCTTTCTCCAAACTGCTAACACTGATTGCAGAATTGGAAGAAGCAGATGAAGAGCGTTTGGATTCCTTACATGATGCCGTATCTGAATCGTTTGGAAGAACTCTGGCGATGGCAGCAGTCAGAGGAAAACTGATTATTCAGTCGGAAGCAATACTAGATTTGCCTGCTCTTTCTACTAATAATAAGTTAGAGGAAACTTCTTTGGTTGAGGAGCCGGAATCTGAAACAGTGCTTATTGTCGAACAACCAGCAGTAGCAGAGTTGAAAGCGGTATTGACAGAGGATGCGATCGCGCCGCCAACCCCTGAAAATATCCCAGATATTCCACCAATAGAACCGCCAACCGCAACTCAGATAAATCAGCAATATTCTGAAAATAAGCAAGGGAAAGAAGTAGAAAATCAGGGTAATAAAAAAAGAGAAGAAAAACAGCCTCTCTACAGCTCATCGCCCAATGATACCGCTCAAAAAATCGCTCAATCCATCTTGGACGACCCCGATCGAGAACGTCCAGCAGTTTTGCGCGACTTAGTTTGGCGGCTGATTTTTGAACAAAAACTCAGTCTAGCCTTTCATTTAGCTCGCTGCTTTGAAAAACAATATTCCCACTTTGAACCGCACCTGCCACCGCAGTTAATTCGAGCCGTATTGCTAGGACAAAACCTGCGCTATGACGTAGGATATGGAAAACTGGCAAATCTGCTTAAAGATGATTTCACAAGTTACACCGCCAGCTATTCATTACCAGACAAAAGTGAATGGAATCAAGCTGCAAGCTTGCTCTTGACCGCAGCAGCAATGCGACCGTCTTTACTAGCGCCAAATACTGGTGCGAAGCACCTTCTTCAGCAACTTCACTTCGGTAAAGCTGGACTTGCAAAACTGTACGATTATTGCCAAATTATCGCCAAACATGGCGATGGTCAGCGGGCGCTGGATCTCAAAGCCATCAAGAAAGCTAAAGACCAAGCAGACATACAAAAATCTTTAGATATTCTGCATCAAAACATCGAATTGTGGTGGTCTCAAGCACAGAAAAAAGATATGATTTACCCGCCGGCGAAGAAGGTGTGGCAAGATTGGTTGAAGCCTGACGAACTGATTCACTCTTTAGTATTTCCTGTACTTCAAAAAGATTTGAGTAAACTTTTAGCACTCAAGCAGAAAGTCAATCAATTATCTGACGAATCCCAGATCGACTCTGAAATTGAGAAGACCGATCGTAAAATTCGCAGCAGTCGCCGTGACTCCATGATGGGGAAAGCCGTGATTCAGTTTCGCGATCGCGTTCGTGAACCTGTTGATTTGGTACGAAAGTGGATTGAGATTCAGGAATCGCGTTTAGATCAAAGAGACAATTATCTTCAGAAAGAAGCCAAACAGTTAAAACAAGATATTGAGAATCTTCAAGATACTGTTCTCAAAGAATTGGATACCTTTGAAGAAACAAAACCTTCAGTGTTTATTTTAGCTGGTATCGCTTGTTGCCGAAAAGCTGTGGAAGACATCGGCAATATCTTCGATCCAGATACCGAATTGCCAACCGCAGAACCTTACCTAAAACATATCCTGCACGCGGATCTGTTGAGAATGCCATCTATCCCGAACGACGATGCCTGGGAACTGGATATGGCGCATCCTGAAGCGGGTATAGAGGGAATTTTGGAGTTAGTCAAAAATGACATTTGGGATTGGCAACAAGCATTCGATATGCAGAGTTATGTCTGTAGTTCAAAAGCGGTCGGAAATCACGAGGCTACGGCGCAAATCATCGAATATCTCGAACACAACCCGGAACCAACATTAGACATCGCTCAGCTAAAGGACTTACGAAATAATCGGATTGAAAAGTGTCAAGGAATTTTGCAGGAGCAGGTCGAGACTACTAGCAAACAGCTCGAAAGTGCCGTAGCTTTTGGTTTGCTAAGAGAAACAGATAGAACTGCTTATGCAGCACAAATTGAAAGCATTAAAAATGCTCTGGAAACTACCAGGCGGTTTTCCCAAAAAATTGAGCTGCTTCGCGCGATCGGTGAAGCAATTAGTGCCAAGTGCCAGGAACAGATCGATCGAGTGTCGGAGCAATTAGAGAGCCTTCAGCAAACAGGTATAGCAGATGCCGATCGTACCAGAATTTGCAGTGTATTGGATCGAGGCGATATCCTGACGGCTAAGGAATATATAGATATGCTGAAAAAGGGGCGATCGCTTCCTGAAGCAGAGGAAAAAAGAGATGCTTTTAAAGACTTCTTCGAGCATAAGTATGCTGCGATCGAAAAAGTTCTTCAGGATTACAAAAAGCAAGAGCTAATTGCAGACATTTCCAAAGGAAAAAGTATCGCGAAAATCCAGATGCCGCAGGGGGCCCAAGCTAAAAAAGCCGCTGAAATGCTCGATGCTTGGTTTGCAGCTAAGGGAAGGAATCAAGCCACAGAGAAAGATGCTCATCAAATTCTCAGCAACCTCGGTTTTAATATAAAATCTCTTACATTTAAAAAATCAGGACAATATACCTGGATAGAAGTTAATGCTGAGCCGATATTTGACCAAAATCGCTGTCCTGTGTCTGCCTATGGTTCAGCCGCGAACGGTCATTATCGCATTCTCTGCGTATGGGGTATACCGAACGAACAGGATATCCTCAATTCGGTTGGAGAAACTGCTCTGGGAGGGTCGATTTTCGTCTTTCATTTTGGGCGAATGACCGTCAAGAGACGCCGAGATTTGGCTGATTTGTGTCGGCAGCGTCGGAGCACTTTCATTGTTATAGATGATGTGCTGATGCTCTACCTTTGCGGAGAACAAAAAACACGTTTACCTGTATTGTTTGACTGTACCTTACCCTTTACTTTCCTGGAACCGTATAAAACCGCAGCAGGAGAAGTTCCGCCTGAGATGTTTTACGGGCGAGTACGAGAACGGGAATCTATAATCAATCCCGAAGGTTCTTGTTTAATTTATGGAGGCCGCCAGTTAGGTAAAACGGTTTTGCTTAAGTATGTACAGCGGACTTTTCACGCAACCGACGCGGGAAGGAACGCCCTATTTTTGGATATCAAAGAAATTGGGCGCAAGCAACAGTTAGATAAAATTTGGCATCTACTAAACGAAGAATTGGATAAATTGCAAATTCCCGATACCAACCGGCGCAATTCCGTCCGCGAAAGCAGCTTGCAGCGGATTAAAAGTTGGCTGGAATTCGACACGCAGCGGCGCTTTTTGCTGTTGTTGGATGAGGCAGATAATTTCCTGGAAGCTGATGGTAAGGAGGATTTCCCGCGCTGTGATGAGTTCAGAAAATTAATGACGGAAACTAACCGACGTTTTAAGGTTGTCTTTGCCGGATTGCACAACGTTCTGAGAACCACTAGACAAGCAAACCATCCCCTGGCTCACTTTGGCAAGCCGATCTGCATTGGGCCTCTTCTGAATAATGGCGAAATGCGAGCCGCAACAGCTTTGGTAGAACGTCCGCTGGCTAGTCTTGGCTATCGTTTTGAATCGCCAGATTTAATCCCGCGTATTTTGTGGCAGACTAACTATTATCCGAGCTTGATTCAACTTTATTGCGAGCAGTTACTCAAGCACATCACTAACCCAGATGTCCCTACTTTCGATCCTAAAATTAGCCCGCCTTACGCGATCGCTTCTCGCCATGTAGAAGAAGCTTATCAAAGTCAAGACCTTCGCAAAAATATTCGCGATCGCTTTAAGTTGACACTGGGACTCGATAAGCGCTACGAAGTAATTGCCTACTCGATTGCTGATGGTTCTCAGCAGAATGAAACAGGTATGGAGGATGGGTTTTCTGTATCTTGGATTCGCGAACAAGTCTTGGATTGGTGGTCTGAGGGATTCGCGGGAAGGTCATCGGAAGATGAAATTCTTGCTTTACTAGAAGAAATGGTCGGATTAGGAGTTTTACGAGAAACCGATGCTGGTTACTTCACTCTGAGAAGTTCTAATTTAGCCTTGCTTATGGGTACGCAGCCAGAAATTGAAGCAGAACTTCTGAGACACCGCGAACCTCAACCTGAATACGAACCTGCTACTTTTCGTTCTCCTCTTGCCAAAAATAAAGCTGATTCCCGGCGCAGTCCTTTAACTGTTCAACAGGAATCAGATTTGCTGCGCCGGGAGTATGGTGTCTCTATTATATTTGGCTGCCAAGCCGCAGGAATTGACGATTTGAGAGTTTTTATGGAAGCAGCATTTAGTAAGAAGGATTGCAAAATTCACTATTTAGAAAATCTCTCAGACCGATCGGATTTCAGCCAGCGTTTGACAGAAATTAGTAACCGTCGCAAGAAAGATACTACGACACTTATTGTTGTGTCTGCCAGCACCCTTTGGAGTAAGGATTGGGTTGATGAGGCAATTCAGAAAATCAAAAGATTGAAGAAAGAAGCGTTTATTCAGCTTGTTTTTGTCGCCGACCCTCAGAAGGCTTGGCAGTTAGTTATTCATAATTGGACAGGTTTTGATTTCTTTAAGGATCTGAGATTTTTCAGCCTCAAACCTTGGCACGATGCTGCCCTGCGACATTGGTTGGAAGATACTAATTTGCCCAGCGAACTAGAAGTGAGAAAAAAAATTACGGAAGTTACAGGGAATTGGTCAAACCTGCTGCAAGAATTCTATCAATTTTCTCAAGCTAATCCGCATTGCTGGCAAGATTCCTTCGCCCAACTGAAGAATCAATTTAATAAATCTGACAAATTAATTAAGTCAATGGGCTTTGACGGTTGCGAACCTCAAAGAAAACTGGTCATGAGAACTTTGGCCGAATGGGGAGAAGCAGCGGCGGTTGAGGAATTAATTGAGTTTCTTGATGATGTATCGCCTGAAGTTGTCAAGCAGACTCTCAGATG
>JANYGO010000288.1 GCA_025362325.1 Cyanobacteriota bacterium
GGGCTACTTTCCTGATTGATGTATCACCTTGTTCATAGGTTTTAACTATTTTTTCACGAAACTCGATCGAATAAGCTTTCATTTTTTATGCTGATATACTGAATTTAGTGTACCACACATACATGGAATCTGCTGTAATACTCGACACAACCTTATCAGTCGGCATCTTGGGACTAATATCTTACGCCGGACTGTGGGGATATTATCTTTACTCAGCCATCAAATCGCCCTTTCACGGCATTGAAGCAGCAGCCATCGCTTACCTGGTGTTTGCGCTCATTTGGTTCGACAGTGCTCAATACTCTCACATTCCTTGATGGGCGCTTAGTATTGGTGGAATGTCATTATTAGAAAAGTCTGAACTTGGCGGCGAGAAATCTAGGATACTTGCGGTTTCTCGCCCCGCGCGCGCAACTCCTTATCTACTTACCAGTCAACTGCCGAAACTTCTTCTTAAACTTATTCTTGTACACGTAGATCGATCGCTGCAAATCTTCAACTTGCAGCGACATCTCGGCCGCCAAACCCGTGCGGTTCCAAACATCCTCCTGACACTTGCGGCGGCAAAAATTCATCGGTTCCGAGTAAACTTTAGATGTCGATAAAGTCGGTTTCGGCCCGCACCAGTGAATAACAGTTGCCGAGGCGCGATCGCCCGCAGGCCCGCTTTCTGCCATCGGAAACCGCTTTTTCACCAAATCCTGGTCAAAATCCGGCACCAACAACTGCATATCCACACTCTGCACCCGCAGCCGGTTTTCTTGCGCCGCCCGGAAAATCATAAAGTTTAAAAAACCCATTTCTCCGTACTTAAATATCTGCGGATGAGCCACCGTAAAATCTAAAATTTCTACGTATTCTTCCAAGCTAAAAATGCCGCGCTTAGCAAAAAAAGTACCAGTACAAAAATAATTAGCTTTAAATTTCTGCCAGTTAAAACTGGGAAAATACTTTTCAACGCCCGGAATGTCAAAGAAAAACTTGGAAACATCTGCATCCGAATTTTCCTGACAAGGTTGGTCTACAATAAAATCAAATTCTTTAAAATTAGCAAACTTCAGAACATCGCCCCAGACGATCGTATCGGCATCCAAAACCATAAAATTTGACCAAGGACTTTCCCAGAAAGCAATCATTTTAGTTTTTCCCCAACCAAAACTTCTTTTTCTGAGAACCTCTTCGGACACCGTTGTGCGATCGATAACTCGCACCCCGTAGGACTTCTCCAAAGCACTCACAGAAAACGTACCGTCAATCAACAGACAAATCGGCACATCTCCCAGGAAATATCGAATGCTAGCACAGCACCCCTTAGCAAACAGATAATCCTGATCGCAGCAAGCAATAATTATACCAAAATCTTCCATAAACCCTCACTCTTTTACTAACTTGCCCACCCACAGCGTTTGGGTGTTTTGTTTTGATAGCAGCTCTATTTTTGAGTTCTGCTTTTTCGCCAGCTTAGCACTAAAATTCTGCGATCGCCCGTAGACAAAAACATCGCTAAAACCGCTGGGAATCTTGGGTATAGTTGGTGTGTCCAGCAACTGAGCTTGACTGCGCGCTGGCTCGTCGAGCAACACCAATTGCAGCCGCACTTTGGGTTCTAACAAATGACTCATTGACAGTATATTTCCCAGACTGACTTCCGAGATATCACTGACAACCAGCGGCTTTGTAGTGCGATCGAGCCTGCGAGCAATTGCGGGATTTTCAAAGGCCCATTCCTTCGTCCACCAACTCTCGGCTTGACAGCTAACAGCGTCCGACAGCACAGAGCCCGTTAACAGTACAACTGTCAGAACTTTCCAGACTTGCCGTTTCCCGCAAGCCACCCCCAGCGCGCTAATTTTAGTCGCTAACAGGTAAGCAACAGCTATTTGCATCCCCAAATAAGTCGGAAATAGATAGCGAGGTTTAGTCGATCGGATTCCTCCCAATATAACATCCGGCAGCACCACCGCCAGTGCTGTCACCGCCATCACCACCAACACCAACAGCCAAACCTGTTTCTTCGTCTCAGAACACAGAAAATAAACTGCATACCCTACGATTGCCAATAAAATTAAAGTAGGAGCAGCCCAGGCTATCAAATATATTGAGCTAGCATTAGAAGTTAGCCCGAAATCCCAAAAAATGCGCCCGACATTTCCCGCCCAATTGTTAACTAAAGATCGCCTGCTTGTTTCTAGCTCCGCCCAAATTGTCGCCCCGGCTACTGCCTTTTTATTCACCAATAAGATTCCCAACCAAGGCAAAAATGCGAGCAAAGACACGGCACTTGCTATCAGGTAACTAAGGACCTTTTTGTTCAACCTAAAACCTTGAATTACCAATACATAAATTCCGTGTGCAAACGCAACTAACAGGCTAAACAAGTGAGTGTAAAATCCCAGAATAGTTGCTATTGCGTAAATGCCCCAACTCAACTTATAGCGGTTCTCAAGCGTGGTGAGGATAGCCCTATGCCCTATGCCCGATGCCCTATGCCCTGTGCCCTATGCCCTATGCCCTATGCCCTATGCCCTATGCCGTTCGCGTACCTCATATGAGAGCTCGAAAGGCTATAGTTTGCAGCCGCATTGCTCGCAGCAGAGACGCACAAGCCACCAAAATCAGCGCCGACCACAAACTGTAAGGACGCGCTTCTTGAGCGTACAGCACGTGCAAGGGAGAAACTGCTAGCAATCCCACCGCTATCCACGCCACTTCCGGTGCCCGAAACAATTCTCGGCACAGCCAGTACATACCGGGAAACGCTAACAAACTCATCCAAACTGAGAAAATTCTCGTCGAGAAAGGAGAATCACCGAATAGTTTTGCCCAATACTTGACGGCCAAAAAATACAGCGGTGGCAGTTGAGGTTCTTCAATTGCTAAACTTTTAACAGTATCGCCAAAATTTTTGGTAGGATTGGGGCGCTGATATTTCATCAAATCTTTTGCCGCTACTAACTGACCGCTACTTATTTCATGCAGCACTTCTGTTTGCGTGTATCCCGAAATCCGCAGGGAAGTAAATACTTCATCGTACCAATAAAATTTTTTGTCGATGTTGGCGAAGCGAAAAAACAATTCTAATATCAATAAGACAACTACTAAAAAGCCCAGTTTCGTTTTAATCAAAGTCATAGATACTCTCAATAAATATAGATGCTGCGCCTCAATGTAACATACTAGAGTCACGTCGAGTTGATTGCCAAATCTACAGGTTATTCGATCGCCCTCTAATAACTTGTGGCATTTATTGGTTGTGTTAAAAATTACGAACGTCCTGAATGCACTCCTTACTCTCATACACGGGTTTTTTAACTTCGAGCGAGGGCATCAAAGCAGGTATTTTCATTTAAGCGGGTTGATGCTTCCTGAAAGACTGGAGTATCAATAAATACTTTTGATGTAGTATGAATCACATACAAAAGGTGATTTAAAAGACATCGGCTGTGCCAAAAAAATAACTGGCTGTGAAACGCTTTCGCAGCCTGGTCGCTCAACTCTAATTTCACCTCACAGAGATTCAGCCCGGTGCCGCTGCCAGACTACAAAAAATTGTGTTAAAGTAGTGGCAAATTAAACTAGCCGACAAGCAGTCTCAAGAAGGGCGATCGCCCTGACAAGTCCCGACAGCAAAGTGCATCAGAAAACCAAAATTGCTCAAGCCTGAAATTTCGCCCAGACGCCGTACATATACCAGCCTTTAGCCCTCGGTTCCCCACTCGGGGCTAAAAAGTCGCCCCGAGTGGGGAACCGAGGTTTAAAGTTAGGTTAAAAAGCTTGACATCAGGGGAGAGAAAGCTGTATAAGGGATGCGACAAGCAGCCCAAATCCTACCTATAACTGCCTGTTAAGTCTGGCGCCATCGAGGACTCTGGGCAGTGGCGCGTTTGAGGCAGATTCTGGTGGAACCCGTACAACCAGTTGTCGATCGCCCTTTCGGAGAAAGCAACTCCAGCAAGTCGGGCGATCGAGAGATGAAATTAGCAAGTGATGGTATAATCAACCGTAAGGTAATGTGGGCTTGACCTGAACTGATGCCTGCACCGTACAAGGGCCCAACCCATACGTTCAAGCAGGAACTAGACACGCCTACTGTGAATCAACAGTTATGGATAGGTTCTATTCTGGCAGTTATTGTCAACAGGCAAGCAACCACAAAAATCAGCAGTTGGGAATTATTGCCGATCGAGTTGAATAGAGTGTGAAGGTGTGAGGAAAATGAACAGAACTTTTTGGAATTTACTTTTAGTATCCCCGGCAATTTTGGGGCTATCATCAGTTGTCAGTGCCAGTGCGATCGCAGCAGAAGCTCCAGCAACCGCTGAAGCCAACCAGTTAGCCACAGCGAAGCCATCCGAGTCAAAAATTGCAGCACCAGTTGCAGAACCAGTTGCCGCGGCCCCTGCTGCCCCAGAAAAGCTGGCTTTAAACAGCAGCACAGACGCTGAAAAACTGGCAGCAATCGCACCAGAAACCAGCGCCACAGCACTGCAAACAGCAGTCAGCGACATCAATTCAGCAGCCCCAATCGCCCCCGCTACCACAGCGACAGCGACTGAGCCTCTAGCTGCAATCACAACAGCCGAACCGTCTCCCCAAGCATCAGACTTGGCAGCGCCAAGCAGCCCCACAGAAACCGCTGGGAAAGTTCAAGTGCCAGCAGTCGCCGCTGTTGCCCCAGCGACTAAAGTAGAAATTGCTCAGACAGTACCCGCCGGCATGGGCGGATCGATCGTACCTGCTGCTCCCCAAGAGCTGCCGGCCGAACAATCTGGAGCCATGTCCCAAGTGACATCGGTCTCTCAGCTCTCCGACGTGCGGCCCACCGATTGGGCATTCCAAGCCCTGCAATCCCTAGTCGAACGCTACGGTTGTATCGCAGGCTATCCCGACGGCACCTACCGCGGCAACCGCGCCCTGACTCGCTACGAATTTGCAGCCGGCGTCAACGCTTGCTTAGACCAAGTAACCAAGCTAATTAGCTCGTCAACAGGTACCTTCGTCACCAAAGACGACTTAGCCATCCTGCAACGCCTGCAAGAAGAATTTGCAGCCGAACTCGCTACCCTGCGCGGACGAGTAGACGGCCTAGAAGCTCGCACCGCAGAACTCGAAGCCAACCAGTTCTCCACCACAACCAAACTGGCCGGAGAAGCCATCTTTATCGCCAGCGACACCTTCGGAAATGGTGTCGGTCTTCGGGACGACAAAACTGTCACCAACCTCGGCTACCGGGTGCGGTTGAACTTCAACACCAGCTTCACCGGTCGAGACTTGCTCAGAACCCGCTTGCAAGCTAGAAACGTCGCCAACTACAGTACAGCGACGACCACCGGTACCAACATGACTCGCCTCGCCATCGACGGCGAGGACGGCACCCAATTCTCTCTCGATCAATTGTGGTATCGCTTCCCAGCAGGCAACGCTACAGTCTACTTCGGCCCGAAAGGACTGAGGCTCGATGACGTTGCTGATTTGACTGCTCCCTTGGAAGCTAGTGGCAGCGGTGCTCTCTCCAGGTTTGGACGTTACAACCCAGCAGTGTTCCGCGGCCCCGAAGGAGCAGGTGCTGCTCTGAAATACAACTTCGGCCCCCTGAGAGCCACAGCAGCCTATCTTGCCTCCGACGGCGACGCTGCCAATCCAGCCAAGGGCCGGGGCGTTGCCGACGGTTCTTTCAGCGCTTTGGGTCAGCTAAACTTAAATCTGAGCCAAGCATTTGATGTCGGTGTTAGTTACAACCGGAAATACAATCGGGCAGGCGAGACTGCTGGCATCATGGGCGGTACCGGCAGTGTCTTGGCTAACCGGCCCTTCGGTCAATTAGCCACTGTATCCGATAACTATGGGGTGCAAGTTAACTTCAAACCCAGCAGCCGCTTCCAGCTTGGTGGTTGGTACGGTTACACCAAGGCTCGCGAAGAACGCGGCGGCGGTAGTGACATCAATGCTCCTCGCGGTAAGTCTACTGTTCAGAATGGTGCGGTTTTCTTGGCACTGCCAGATTTTGGCAAGCAAGGCAACCTCCTCGGTTTGATCGCGGGCATACCCCCGAAAGTTACTGAGAGCAATGTCGCCAGAGACCGCAACACCTCTTATCACTACGAGGCTTTCTATCGCTTCCAAGTTACTGACTTTATTGCGGTGACACCGGGCGTTTACATGATTCAGAATCCAGAACAA
The DNA here is from genome assembly GCA_025362325.1 of Cyanobacteriota bacterium. Classification (GTDB taxonomy): domain Bacteria; phylum Cyanobacteriota; class Cyanobacteriia; order Cyanobacteriales; family Microcoleaceae; genus Microcoleus. Next base: position 6,181 of record JANYGO010000288.1, read on the forward strand.
AACAAGAGAAACGACAATATCTGGGTAGGAGTCCTGCGGACAACCTTTAGTTTCTAAGGTTTCCTGATATCTAGTTACAGCTAAAAGCGGCAGGCGACTGTCGCTTTTAGTTTTTGGTCATCAGTCATCAGTCATCAGTCATCAGTCATCAGTCATCAGTCATCAGTCATCAGTCAACAGTCATGAGTCATCAGTCAACTGACAACTGACAACTGTCAACTGACAACTGTCAACTGACAACTGTCAACTGTCAACTGTCAACTGTCAACTGTCAACTGTCAACTGTCAACCGATTATGAATTTTGGCGGCAAATCCCGAATACGGATGTGTAGCCGTGCAGAAATGTGCTGCCGCCGACGGGGCCGATTTCGCCGTTGCAGAAAAAGCCGCTCAGCGGGATGTTTTTGATGTATCTGCCGAACAGTCGCGAGTCAAAGTTCGACTGGCCATAAAGCCCTTCGCCGCGCCCCAGACAAGAGAACATCAAGGCGCCGGCGCTGGATGTACCGCTGTACTCGGCCGATCGCTGATAGCGATCGAGCAGCATTTCTAGGTCTTCTGCGGAGGTGCGCGCGTCCCGCAGGTGAAATTGGATGCGCTGGCCGGGACGGACTCGATCGCCGATCGCAATTGCCCCCACTTTCGGATCTACTCCCAACAGATTGCGGATTAAAAAATCTCCCGGCTCTAAATTCATCTTGAATTCATCGCTGACTAAGCCGACAAATAACGAGTGCTGCGCTAATTCTCGGTCTGTTTCGCTCAAAGTTTGAACTAACTCTCGCAGGGCCTCTAAGGGCGATCGCTCGATGCCCCTGCTGCCGATATCATCGGTTTGTTCTTCGAGTTTCAGCAAAATATTGCGCTCTCCTTCCGTCACCCGATAAGGATGCCCGATCGGTCTACAGCCTTGCGCTACGATCGTTTCCAAAACTATATTGCCGCTCAAAGCTACTCCCACCGTCCCTTCTCGGTAAAGCTGATAGTCGCAAAACAGCGCCGCGCCCCTGCCTGCACCGTCCCCGCCGGCAAGTCCCCCTACCTTCGGCGCACCCGGATAGGCATAATCTAGCCCTTGCAGCAAATCGTTAATTTTTGCCGAAAAGGGGTCGGCCAAGATGATAAACTGCGGTTCTTCCTCGGCCGGCACGCCCAACAGATCCACCCAAGTATCCGGGGGACTGTCTAAGTCCGGCAGTTCTTCTCCACCGACGTGAAATGTTCTGACGTTTACTCCCGGCAAGCGGGCCAGACTCAGGCTGACTGCCGGAGAGCCCTCCACTTCTTCGGTGAGGCCGCCCCGGTTGGTGCCGATGACTCCTCCCCCGCCGCAGCCCAGAATCGCAGGCACGGGCAGCAGTTCTTGCAGTAAAGGCATCAGCCGAGAATACTCGCTGGCAAAGGCAGATGAGATAAATATCAGCGCTAAATCGGCCGGGCCTTCTAATTCGCGATCGGCTTGTTCTACAACTTCTTTGAGGGCTGATTCCAATGACGGACGGGTTGATAAGGCGCTGACCCACTGCATTTGGTTTTGCTTGTCCATAAGGCGAACTTCTCTATAAAAGTATCTCTATACATTAGGCTAACCGGAACTGCCGCTGGCGGGACGGTATTGTTGGGCGATCGATTCCCCTCCAAGGCCGTTCTTGTGTTAACATAAGTTAACATGGGTGTAGAATAAATCTGTTAAGCGTTAAATGCCGTGTTCAGCTAAATCTTAAAAGATAAAGCTCAATACAGTTTGACACACCAACTTCGTGTAATGTTTTCAACAAAAGTAAGGTCGGATCGACCTGCATTGATGCCTGTGGACTACAATCCGCCGACGGGCTAAAGTAAAGCAGGAAGTAGAGACCGCTACTACGATCGCAGTTATGGATGGGTTCTATCTGGGCTGCAACAGCAGCACATCTCAAGCTAGTATTAGCTGGGGTCGCCAGACGGAAACTGCAAATCCAACACAAGCTAACATCCAAAAAGAAAACCTTTCTTAGTCAAGAACTTTATGACAACAACACCCGCAGGCAACATCGAAGAAAAAATTGAAGAAGAACTAGAAAGCGCTCGTACCGTCTGTGACTTGAAGGGCGCAACTTCCGGGGAATGTGCGGCGGCGTGGGATGCAGTTGAAGAGCTGCAAGCTGAAGCTTCCCACCAAAAGCAAGTCAAACCTAAAAATTCCTTTGAAAAATATTGCGACGACAATCCTGACGCTGCTGAGTGTCGCATCTACGACGAATAAGCGAGGAATTTAGCTCCCTGTCTTCTCTCCCGCGCCGAAATCTAGCTTTTGGCGCGGGAAACTTTTACGGCTTGAGCCTTCAGGTAATGGCGATATTTGCCCTCTCTCCTGTCTCAATTACCAAATAAGAAAGCGCGCCAAGTGAATTTGGCAATCATTGCAGCAGCAACTGGAACATTAAGAGCGTGTTCTAGTTGCTGATTTTTTAGCCTTTTTATAGTAAAATTTGTCACAAATAAGTGAGTATATTTTCCCAAAGATGTTGAGTCTTTTATTGGCAGCCACCGGGCCTTGGTTTCAACCGCTAGTCTGGATGGATTACCGGTTGTCTGTGTTATTAACTGTTTCGATCCCGCTGGTAGTGCTGATTTGGGCTGTTTTTGCTTCATCTGACGCGATCGCCCGTTTGTTGATGATTTATTGGCGGGTGGCGAGTTTGCTGGCAATTACACTTTACCTGATGATGGCTGCGCTGCCTGTGAGCTTTGTGTCGTCGGTGATGGGGAGGGCATTGATTCCTGCTTGTCTGTGGTTTTGGGAGGATTTAAACGACGAAATTGCCGATCGCCCGCAGTCGTCTTTGAAGCTGGCATTTACAGCTTGGCGGTGGGCGATTACTGTTTACAGCGGTTTGGGGGCTCTAGCTCAAATTCCCTTCTTAATCTGTGCGTTTAAATCTCAAAGTCAGGTAATTGACGAACCTTTTTGCCGCATTTGGTTAGATCCGCCTTGGCTGTACAAAGAGATGTTTCACGCTAGGGCAAACCCTCAATTTTTGGGATTGTTGGGTCTGATAGGTTTGGCAATTTATGTACTTTACTTGTCATACTTTGTACTAATTAAATTTGCAAAACAGGGGAGGTCAGCCACCGGAAACTAAGTTAATTTTAAGTAGATATTTGCCTCGTCAATCCCCGCGCAAGTCTTCAAAAAAAAACCAAAAGTTCAAAAAAAACGGGGCGGATATACGAAAAAATCCAATTAAACAAGAGGATGGCTGACGTGACAGTAATGTTTGGGAAAAGACTGTGATGGATAGCAAAGAGGCATACTTACAGTGCTTAGAAAGGCTGAGTTGGGCGATCGATCGCCTGCAAGCAAAAGTCGAACCAAGTGAACTCGCTCGGATTGCTGAACTGATTGTGCAGCCGATGATTGGACCCTGGCGGTTTTTTCACACTCCCCAACATATTTTTGATGTCGGGGGAAATGAAGATGCGATCGAGGTAATGGCCGCTTTATTTCACGATATCGTCTACGTGCAAGTCGATCGCAGCATTAACTTTAACGTCAGCTACTACATCACTCCTATAACCAAAGAGGTTAACAAACAGCTACAGATTCGCGATCGATCTGAACTGTCTGCTGATGCTACCTTCGAGATGGTAATGCTGGTATTCGGTTTTGTACCGGGCGAAGTGCTCAATCCCTTCTCCGGACAAAATGAGTTTCTCAGCGCTTTAGTCGCAGCAAAAGCTCTAGAACCATTTCTCAAACGCGAGCAATTGCTTCAAATTGCCGCCTGCATTGAAGAAACAATTCCGTTTCGCGCCGCCGAGTCGGGAATCACAGCAAGCCAGCGCCTTTATGACCGCTTGCAAGCAATAACTAACCTGTTTGACCTCAGTTTTACTGACGAGGAAATGCGGGAAACCGTGAAAAAAGCTGTGCGAATTGCTAACCGGGATGTGATCAGTTTTGCTTACCAGAGTTCAGCGCATTTTTTGGCAAATACCTGGAATTTACTGCCGGAAACCAATCACAATCTTACCTGCTGCGGTTTTTACACGGTTCGCGACTACCGAGTTGCTTTGCAGAAGATGGAGGGTTTTCTGAGTTATCTCAAGCCTGACGTTATTTTCCGGCAGTTTGAGGGATGTCCAGACGATCGCACTTATCAGCGCTGGAAAACTACCGCTCAGTACAATCTCGAAATTGCCAAGCTTTATTTGGGGTGCAAACTCGCTGCAATCGCCCTGCTGGAAGCTCTTTCTTCGGGTTTGGGCATCGATGTTTCTCTGGCGATGATGATGGGAGAACTCCCGGATAGAGCTGCTAAAGGCCTGCGCCTGGAAAGCTTTTTTCCAGAAATAGAGAAACCTTACGAACCTAAAATTGGTGTAGAAGCGGAAGTATTGAATTTATTAGAAAATGGGCGGGCTAAAAGCAATTCTAATACCGATTTGGAAAACTCGCCGCTGGCGACGTTTGTGGTGAAAATTGTTGGCTTTGACGAAATGCGCTATCAGTGCGATCGAGCTAAGGAATTTTTTAGGAAAAATCTGGACGGCGATGACTTTATTTCCGACTTTAACCCGATAGTTACAGAAATAGTCGTTGACTCAATTCTCAAGTTGTTTGACAGCCGCAAATCTACTATCTACCGATACTACAATATCACTTCTGAGTTAAAGTCCAAGCCCCAGACCAATTTTCGGGCACGCCCTTTTCTATCAAATGGTTGACTCGCTCTAAATACAGTGCAGCCGTTTTGTCGTCGGGATTAACGGCTAAAACTTGATAAAAACAAATTTTAGCTGCCTTAAATTCGTGACGGCGATAATGTTCTAAACCCCGTTTAAAATTCGGCTGAGTTTGTAACTTCATTTCCCTGACTAACTCTGTTTCTCCGTCGAGGACTTCATAGATGGAAATTGGCTGCTGTTTGCCTTTAACAATTACTCTGTCTAAAAAACGGATTTGATATTGTTCGGGATGAGTCAAATTATCCAAAACTTTCTCGGAAATTATTAACGATACTCCATATAACTTAGTGAGACTTTCTAAACGAGAGGCTAAGTTGACATTATCCGAAAAAGCATCTCCCTGCATTCTCTCCGCTTCCCCAACTATGCCCACCATCATGTGTCCAAAATGCACTCCTACGCCGACTTGAATCTGTTGATAACCGCTGTTTTCGCGATCGGCATTATATTCGTGAACTCGTTGCAGTTTAGCGATTCCACCTTTGAGTGCATCGTCAGCACCGTTGGGAAAAACTGCCATCATCCCATCTCCTAAATACTTGACAATAAAGCCGTGATGCTCTCTAATTTTCGGACTGACTTCTCGCAGGTAGGCATTAACAAAGTCAAAGTTTTCTTGGGGAGTCATCGTTTCGGAAAGGGAGGTAAAAGAGCGAATATCGCTAAACATAACTGCCATTTTTTTGCTGACGTGATTGCCTAATTGGATATCCACAATGCTTTCTTTTTTGAGAAATTCTAAGAAAGCATCGGGGAAAAATCGCCCGTAGGCGCTGTTAGTTTGCGATAAGTTGATGTGAGACTTAATTCTGGTTAAAAGTTCGTCTTTCGAGAAGGGTTTGGTTAGATAGTCGTTGGCGCCGAATTGAAATCCTATGATTAAGTCTGATACTTGATTTTTCGCCGTCAACATGACTACTGGCAACTCGTGGGAGGGATATTTTTTCCTGAGTTTGGCGCAGACTTCATAACCAGACATTCTGGGCATCATGATGTCGAGAACGATCAAGTCAAAATGCTGTCCGCTTTCGATGAGTGATAAGGCTTGTTCGCCGTTTAGTGCCTGAATGACTCTGTAATTTTGCAGAGAAAGGTGATTGTTTAAAACTTGGAGGTTGATCGGATCGTCGTCAACTATCAGAATTTTAAATTGTTCGACTTCTAATAGCGCGGCGGCTTGAACTGCCAGATTCGGAGCGGGTTGAGGTAATTTTAAAGAGCTGGATAAATAATTTTTAATTTTGTTATTTTCTGATTCTGAACCGTTAGTTTGTGTGGCTGGCGGCAGATTTATTGCCGATTCGCTAGGATGAATTGGTTCGGGAGAAAAAGGCAGGGTAAATGTGAAGCGGGAACCGATACCGACTTGGGATGCTGCGTATATTTTACCGCCGTGGAGTTCGACAAATTGTTTGGATAGTGTTAAACCTAAACCTGTTCCTCCGTATTGCCTGACTGTGGAACCGTCGCCTTGTTCAAATGGCTCAAAAATGCGATCGAGATTCGCGCCCGGAATGCCAATTCCGGTATCGGAAACGGTGACAGCTATTTGAAAATCCGGGCTTGATGCGGGGACTTCGAGGAAGGTTTCGCCGTCGGTATCGACAATTTCTGCTGATATTTCAACAGTCCCGGATTCGGTAAATTTAATCGCATTGCCAATTAAGTTATAGAGAATTTGTTGCAGGCGGTTTTCGTCAGCCCAAACCAAGGGCAAATCGGCGGGAATACTGTTAATTAACTGCAACTTTTTAGTACCTGTTAAAGATTGGCTAACTGTGATAACAACTTCGACAATCGACTTGATTCCTACGCTGCGAAGCTGCAAGTCGAGTTTGTGATTTTTGAGTTGAGCAAAGTCGAGAATATTGTTAACAAGTTCGTTGAGACGCCTGCCGCTACTGGCAATCATTGAGAGGTTTTGCTGCTGAATTTCCGATAAAGTTCCGGTGGCGCCGTCAATCATTGATTCGGCAATGCCAATCATCCCGTTGAGGGGAGTTCGGAATTCGTGGGAGGTGTTGGCTAAGAATTCGTCTTTTAGTTTGTCGAGTTGCTGCAATTCTTGATTGTTATTTTCGAGGGCGGCGAAGGATGTTTGCAGTTGAGATACCATGCTGGTGAAGGATTTGGCGAGCTGGCCTACTTCGTCGGTGCGATCGAACTCTAGTGTCTGATCCCATTCTCCTCGGGCGATATCTTTGGCTGCTGCGTTTAACCGCAGAATTGGCCGCGCGATCGAGCGAGCCGTAAAAATCCCAATAATTGTTGCTAGAATTAACGCGGTGATGCAGAGTAAGAGAGTGCTAGCAGTGTTGGCATGAATTTCTGCCATAAAATCGTTTTCGGGAATCACTATCACTACTAACCAATCGATTCCGCTCGGGTCTTTGTAGGGCAATATATGCACAAAATGCCGCTGATTGTTGAGTTGAAATTGCAGTTTTTGGGGCGGTTCGACAAAGCTTAAATTGAAATTACTAATGATGTGTTTAGCTGCGGCGTTAGTTAAAGGATTTTTGCTGTCAATTGCCAGCAATCGTCGAGCTTTGCCGTCTGGGCCGAGAATGTATGGTTTTTCCTGTGTCGAACAGCCCACTAAAGCGCCCGATCGCTCCATAATGAAAGTTTGACCCGATCGGCTAATTTTCATTTTTCCCAGAAAGTCCCCAATCTGGCTCAGAATAAGATCGACTGCCATTACTCCAACAAAGTCACCTCGATCGTCATAGAAAGGCTGAGCCGCTGTGATTCCCAAATCGCCCTGAAAAAATGTATAAATTTCAGTCCAAACTAATTTTTTTTCGGCTATTGCACTGATGTACCAGGGGCGAAGTCGCGGGTCGTAATTCGGTTCAAAACTTAATAAATTAGTGGGATTGCCTTGGTCATCTAAAGCATAGTAAGAACGCTGAGGAAAATTTTCTGTGATTCTGGCAACAAACTGCCCTGATTCTTCTCGTCTAACTCCGATAAATACACCTTCCTTACTGCCTAAATAAATGTCTCGCACCGAGGAAAATATTTGCATCTGCTGCCAAAAGTAGCGCTGTGTTGCTGGCAAATCTGCTGGATGCAGCTTGCCGAGTTGAGCTGCACCTGCATTGAGTCGGGCGATGATGTGAGGTTTTTCCAAGTAATCTGTGAGGTGCTCTTGGATGCGATCGCTAATTTCGCCCTGCAAGCTATTGACGAGTTGTTGAACAGCTTTTTGTCCGTTGATGAAAGACAAATATCCTACTAGGCTCACTGCGACGACAGTTTGCAGGACAAATGGCACTGTCAGCGCTAAACGGAGGGGCACGCTGCTGTACAATTTTGCGATCGATCTGCTGATACTTTTTAATAACATAGTAAATAGTCTCAGTTCTCAGAGCTGCCGCACAAATCGGTCGATTCTTTCATTTGAGCGTAATTAGTAATTAGTTTCAGCTAATTGTCGCTAATTGGGCCAAAATTAGCCGATTCGGATGCGTGATGCGATCGCGCTTCACCGAGCCAAATTTGGCAAGTTCCCCGATAGAAAGCATTGTAGCTCATGCTAAGAACCTGTGCTGCACAATTATTTCCTGAGACTTTACATAATTAGGTTCTGCCTCCAGAAATGTTTAATTAAGTCTACCGTCTACTCTCTTCCCTCTCCTCTCTTCCCTCTACCCTAAACATTCATCCGTTAAATCGATGACATCCCTTAAATCCGTTAAATAATCCGTTGCCGAACTTCCCTCTTCCTTTAAAAAACGCCCTATTTCTCCGTCGAAGCTTCCACCCCCGACCACCCATCCGGCGTCCCGTACATTCGATATTTGCGAGCGCGTTTGAAATACAGCATTGCTACCCGATCGTCAGGATTGATTTGTAAAATATTCTCAAATACTTTTTGGGCGGCCACAAATTTTTTATGGTAGTATAAATTGAGAGCTTCTTGAAAAACCTCCTGAGTTTCTTGCTTGAGTACAATGCTCTTCTCTGTTTCTGTATCGTAAATTTCAAACACCGACACAGCAGTTGTCTTTCCTTTCACCATTACTCGATCGACAAATCTGTACTGATATTTTTCTGGCTCGTCCAGGCGATCGATAATTGCACCGCTAACGAGAATTCCCGCGCCGTAAACCTTAGTCAATCCTTCCAAACGAGAAGCGAGATTCACCGCATCAGCAATCACCGTACTTTCCATGCGTTCTCGCTCGCCAATTGTACCTAACATCAAATTTCCCGCGTGCAAACCAATGCCGATCGCGATCGGAAACAAGCCGTTTTGTTCTCGCTGCTCGTTGTATATATTCACTTCTTTTTGCATATCAATTGCTGCTCGCACACCATCTGATGGAGATGTAGGAAACAAAGCCATGACTGCATCCCCAATATATTTGTCAATAAACCCGTTATTTTTCCTAATTGCAGGGCTAACCCTTCCCAAGTAAGTATTAATAAATGCAAAAGTTTCTGGCGGTGTCATCTGTTCTGAAAGCGACGTAAACGAGCGAATATCAGCAAACAGCACAGTCATCTCCCTTTCCTGATTGTCGCCTAATTTTACTTCAATAATACTCGGTTTTTCCAGCAAGTTTAAAAAATCGTGCGGCACAAACCTGCCGTAGGCTGCATTCAGTTTAGCCAGTCGAATTTGCGTGTTAATTCTCGCCACCAATTCCTTTTTGAGAAAAGGTTTAGTTAGATAATCATTTGCTTCTAAGTTAAAAGCTTCTACCAAGTCAGTAGTCTGATTTTTAGCCGTCAGCATCAAAATCGGCATTTCTAAAGGCGAGTATTTTTTGCGAACTTCTCGACACACTTCATAACCAGTCATTTGCGGCATCATTACATCGAGTAAAATTAAGTCTGGCTTAAATCCTGATTCAATCAGATTTAAAGCTTCTATGCCGTTGCTCGCTTGAGTTATCGCGTAGTTTTCCAGACAAAGATTGTTGGCGATCACCTGAAGATTAATCGGTTCATCATCTACCACCAAAATCTTTATTTTTTCACTTTCTATCAAGTCGCTTTGGGCTACTGCCTGAGAATTAATTATAGATGATTGGTAGGCAAATTCAGGAGTGGTTAAAATGCGAGATTCCTCGGTTAAACGCGGCTCTCTGCTGCTAAACTCCGGCTGACTCTCAGATACGGGCAAAGTAAAGACGAATTGGGAACCGACACCTACAGTTGAAGATCCTGAAATTTTACCTCTGTGCAATTCCACTAATTGCTTGGCAACAGCTAACCCTAAACCGGTGCCGCCATATTCTCTAGCAGTGGAACCGTCAGCTTGTTCAAAGGATTCAAAAATTCGATCTAATTTATCTTCGGGGATGCCAATCCCAGTGTCGGATACAGTAATGGCTAATTGGGAATTAGGCGATGATTGTTCGTTGCCAGTTATTAATGCTGCTGAAATTTCAACGGTGCCGCTTTCGGTAAATTTAATCGCATTGCCGATTAAGTTGTAAAGTATTTGCTGCAAGCGATTTTCGTCGGCTGCTACTGCTGGCAATTCGGGAGCGACTGAGTTAATCAATTGCAAGTTCTTTTTGCCTACTAATGGCTGAGATAACATGAGAATTACAGAAACTATTTCTCGGAGAGCGACGGACTTAATTTGCAGCTCTAAAGTTTTGTGTTTGAGCTGAGAAAAGTCGAGAATATCGTTAATTAAAGAAGACAATCTTTTTCCAGACGATGAAATCAAAGCTAAGTTAAAATTTGTGGTTTCTGGCAGTTGTCCGGTAGCACCGTCTATTAAAGATTCTGCAATCCCAATAATACCGTTGAGAGGTGTGCGGAGTTCGTGGGAAGTATTGGCTAAGAATTCGTCTTTCAGTTTGTCCAGTCGCTGCAATTCGGTATTTTTAGTTTCTAAGGCACTAAAAGATGCTTGCAGTTGTGCTGCCATGCTATTAAAAGCAGTGGCGAGCACGCCCAACTCGTCGGAGCGATCGAGCTTGACAGTTTTGTCAAATTGTCCTTCTGACAAAGCTATTGCTGCATCTTTTAGTTTTAAAATCGGTTTGATAATCCACCGAGAAGTAACAATTCCCAGCACAGTTGCCATGCCCAAAGCTGCCAGACATAGCAACACTGTAGTTCGGTTTCCAGCATGGATTTGTTCCATAAAGTCGGCTTCGGGAACGACGACGACAATCAGCCAATCCAAACTTTTACCGTCTTGGAATGGTAGGACTTTTAAATATTGCTTTTTGCCCTTTATTTCAAAATTGAGTTGCTGCGATCGGGAAATGTTCTGCAAGTTTTGAAAGTGATTTGCTAAATATTTAGCTGTAGTCTGCGTTACGGGATCGCTGCTTTCTGTAACTTTAAACAGTTCTTTTTTACCGTTTTGGGTGCGGAAAGGTTTTTCGGGTGTGGAAGTTGCCAGCAGCGTGCCGTTTCTTTCGATGATAAAAGTTTGACCAGATTTGCCTATTTTGAGGCTGTTTAAAAATTCACCGATACTGTCGAGACGCAAAGCAGCAATTAATACTCCTTCTAGCTGGTTCTGTGTGTTGTAAACTGGTTGCAGCGCGCTGAGGAGCAGTGTGGGTTCTAGGAAGGATACGTAAACTGAACTCCAAGTTGGTTTGGATTGTAGAGCTGCATAGCTGTAGGAAGGGTGCTGTCTGATGTCGAAGTTTTTGACGGTGGCTGCTACTGTCGCGCGATCGCCCGTATTATTAGTATTGTAAGAATAAAAATTAAATTTGGTAGACGGGCCCGAGGCGTTAATCAATAAAGTCCCATCCGACATCTTTTCGCCTGTGCGGTATTCTCCATCTCGATTGGCGATCGACGTAAAATTGATATCAGGATATAATTGCACTTGCCGCCACAGATACTTTTCCCAAGCTGACAAGTTTTTCATGTTCACAAAACCGAGTTTCACCGCATCCAGCTTGCTTTGATTGATTTGATGCGGAGTTTGCAGATAAGTTCTCAAATTTTGCTCGATGCGATTGCTCACCTCCCCCATCAACTGACCTGCAAGGTCATTCACTGCTGTTTGAGAGTTCCTAAATGATAAATATCCGACAATTCCCACCGCTGCAAATACTTGCAAGACAAACGGCACTATCAGTACAGTTTGCAGCGTCGCTTTTCTGGAAAGTTTGGCAACTAAGCGCTTGAGATAAAAAGTTGACATAACATTAATTTAGCTTGAAAGACACAGTTGATAATCGGATCGAAGCTGTACCGTTGTTAAATATTGTAAATCTTTTTGTACTTGAACAAAACTTACGCAAGTAAAGCCAGATTCTCGGTTGCTTCCTGAATCGCTGTCAAACCTGAGATTTTGCAGAGAAACCGGGTTTCTTTTTCTAGCTTCCCGCATTATATTCGAGTTTGAAGTCAAAAGCAACGAACTCTACAGCGTATATTTCAGGAAAACTGGCAATTTTGGGCTTTCACGCTTCTGCCTGAATAGATTATGACTCAGACCTCTTACAAAAAATCGGATAAACACGCCAAAGTTTCTACCTTCAGCTAGATGTTACTTTTACTACTTTTCATCGAAAGCTTCTATGCCCAACCATCCTTCACGCACTCCATACATTCGATTTTTCAAAGAGCGCTGACAGTAGATTGCTGCTAACTTATCTTGAGGATTTGTTTCGCAAATCTTCTTGAAAAGTTTTTGCGATTTAGTAAAATTTTGCTCAAAATAAAGCTCCAGACCTTTTTCAAATGCAGCAGCAGTTTCCTGTTTGAGTTCAATGCTTTGTTCTGTTTCTGCATCATAAATTTCAAACACCGACACCACAGATTTTTTACCTTTGACTGTGACTCGATCGACAAATCGACACATATATTGTTCTCGATCGCCCAAACGGTCTAAAATTGATTCTGTTACCAGAATTCCCGAGCCGTAAACCTTAGTCAATCCTTCCAGACGAGAAGCGAGATTCACCGCATCAGCAATCACCGTGCTTTCCATCCGTTCTTCCTCGCCAATCGTACCCAACATTAAAGTACCCGTGTGCAAACCGATGCCGATCGCAATTGGTGCGTAATTGCTTAATTGTCGGTGCTGGTTGTAAATAATCACTTGTTTTTGCATTTCCACCGCTGCGCGAACAGCATCATCTGGCGACTCAGGAAATAGCGCCATAATCGCATCGCCAATATATTTATCGATGAAACCTTGGTGAGCGCGAATTACCGGACTTACACGGCTCAGATAGCTGTTGATAAAATTAAAGTTTTCTTGAGGAGTCATCGCTTCGGAGATAGTCGTAAACGAGCGAATGTCAGAAAATAAAATTGTCATTTCTTTCTGAATTTGATCGCCTAGTTGAACATCAAGAATACTTTCATGTCCCAAAAAACGCAGAAAGTCGTGGGGGACAAATCTACCATAAGCTGCATTGATTTTTGCCAGACGGATGTGAGTTTTGATTCTGGCTAGCAATTCATTTTTGACAAACGGTTTAGTTAAAAAATCATTCGCTCCGGCATTGAAACCTTGTACTAAGTCAGATACTTGATTTTTGGCGGTTAGCATCACAATTGGCACTTCGATCGCGGTGAATTTCTCTCGAATTTTCTCACAAACTTCGTAACCAGTCATCCGCGGCATCATGATATCTAGCAAGATTAGATCGGGCTTGTAGCCTCTGTCTATAAGGGCTAAAGCTTCTTTACCGTTGCTAGCTTCGGCGATCGCATAGTTTTCGAGAAGTAAATTGTTAGCCAATACCTGAATATTCACAGGTTCGTCATCTACAATCAAGATTTTCACCTGATTGTTCTCTTGGCGTTCTTTATCATTAATATAACTGGGATTTTTAATACTTGGTGTAGCACTTTCATTATTTATTAACTTGCGCTCGTTGGTTCTTGAAACTAAAGAGTGCCGCACCGTTGATGGCAACTGATTGCGATCGAGATACTGAGTTTGAGAGATGGGCAAACTAAAGGTAAACTGCGAACCAATACCGAGTTCTGAAGATACCTGAATTTCACCGCCGTGCAGCTCGACCAACTGCTTTGTAACTGCCAAACCTAAACCTGTTCCTCCGTATTCTCTAGCAGTAGAACCCTCTGCTTGTTCAAAAGACTCAAAAATTCGTTCTAATTTATCTTGTGCAATGCCAATCCCGGTATCAGATACCGTAATTTGCAGTTTTGACCTGACAATTAAAGATTGAATCTGGCTGGTTACTGAACTTTCTTTCTCGGCCAACTGCGGCGATTCCAAGCTGATCGCATTCGCCGAAATTTCTACAGTACCAGTGTCGGTAAATTTAATCGCATTTCCGATTAAGTTATAAAGAATTTGTTGTAGCCGATTTTCATCGGCATCCACGAGGGGAATGTCGGGAGTGACTGAATTAATCAACTGCAAGTTTTTGGTGCAAATTAGAGGTTGAGAAAGAGTTACCACGATATCCACAATTTCTCTGATGCCTACGGGCTTGATTTGGAGTTCGATGTTTTTGTGTCTCAGTTTCGAGAAATCGAGAATGTCGTTGATGAGATTGGACAGTCTTCTGCCGCTAGATACAATAATTTGCAGGTTGTAAATAGTCGATTCTGGCAATTGTCCTGTAGCACCGTCGATCAAAGATTCTGTTAAACCGATAATGCCGTTAAGCGGGGTGCGGAGTTCGTGAGAAGTGTTGGCTAAAAATTCGTCCTTGAGTTTGTCAAGTCGCTGCAAATTGGCATTTTGATGCTCTATTTTTGTGAAAGATACTTGCAATTGACCGGCCATGCTGTTGAAAGCATTGGCTAATTTTCCTAGTTCGTTAGATGCTGCAATATTTACCCGAGTTTCCAACATTCCGCTACTCATTTTAGTAGCTGCGGATGTGAGGGATTTTAAAGGATCTGTAATCGATCGAGCAAAAGCAACTCCCAAGCCCACGGCGGCGAGGGCGCTGGCGGTGGTAACTGCACCCATGACGTAGATGAGCGATCGCACGGGAGCGTAAGCTTCCGCTGTCGGTAGCTCTACAACCACCATCCAGTGTACGCTCCGCACGATCGCACCCGTGCCCATTACTTCTTCGCCGCGCCAGCCTCGATAAATGATCGGAGATTGAATCCCCGAAGCCAAAGCTAATTTGGATAACTCTCGCACAAACGATCGCCTTTTCAAATCTTGCAGTAAATACGGATTAATCTTGCTTCCGGTTTCCGAAATCAGCACTGAGCGGTGGTCGAGAACGTAGCTGTATCCAGTTTTACCAACTTGCGATCGGGCGGCAATTTGAGTTAAAAAATTAAGACTAACTCTGGCAAATAATACTCCAGCAACTTGATTTTTACTGTCGCGAATAGGCACTGCAAAATTAACAACATTAACCGCTGTTTTCATATCGACATCTACCGAACCAACATAATTTTGAGCCTGCCGAAAGGTCTCCCAAAATATAGGTGCATCTGCCGAGATACCTGCCAAACTCAAGCTAGAGATCGAGAAGGGTTCATAAGGCGACATCACCTGTACAACTTGACCTTTATTGTTAAAAATCCCGACCACTTCATAGGCGCTGTTGCTATTTACCAATCCTTCGAGAATGCTCCGCTGAGTTTCAGGATTAAATTCTGTTAAGCCACGCAATTCTGACAAATAATTGAGTTGACGCTGCAAGTTATCTAGATCAGCGCTAATTTGGGTAGCCGCAGCTTGTGATCGCTCATACTGAAGCTGCTTTGTCTGTTCTATTTGTCCCCGAAAGCTGAGGTAAGCTAACGTACTGCCCGCCATCAATACGCTTGCCACAACAATCGAGACAAAACCGTAACGCAGTTGATTGGCAATTGATGACATTTGATTTTGCAAGTTAACAATTTGAACTTAGTCTCTAGGATACACCCAATTGCATTTTTCAGACTTGGGCAATCGCCACCGTTGATTTATCGTTACCTGTGCCTAAGTTCTGATTTTATCTAGCAACCGCCAAAACGGTGAGGACGTTCTTAATGGCTCAAATATCAGCGGTAGATTGTAACTTCTACCTCTGGTAGATAACTAAAGCCTTCTTCCTGACATCCGTTAAATCCGTTAAATCCGTTCCACAATCCGTTGCCGAACTTCCTTCTGCTATAAATCTAATTTTTGTTTCCAGATCGCATCTTCAACCCAAATGCGATCGGGAAGTAGTCCCAACCGAAAGAAGATTTCAGCAATGCGCTGCTGTTCTTCAACTGCCCCGTCTTGAATTGGCAGCAAATTGTAGCTGCGGCTTTTAGTTAACATCATAGCTGTTGTTCTTTTCATTCCCGTTCGAGCGCTGATAAATTCCGCTGCTTTTTCGGGATTCTTAGTTATCCAAGTAGCCAATTGTCGCGTTTCTCCCATCACTATATTAACAATATCGAAAAAATCGCTAGCAAAAGAGCGACTTGCCAAATAGAAGTTTCTATCATTAATCAGCCCATCGCTGTCAGTCAAGAAACGAACAGGCATAGTTTCCTGTAACTGAGCTATAAACGGCTGCCAAATCGCCCAAGCATCAACCTCGCCTCTGAGAAATGCTTCCTGAGCTTTTGGCGGAGGCAAATCGACTAATTCTGCATCTTTTAACTGCAAGCCGCCCTGAGTTAACGCCCGAATTAACAAATAATGACCTGATGTTTTCCGAGTTGCTGCTATTTTCTTGCCTTTGAGATCCGCCAGAGTCCGAATAGGAGAATCTTGACGAACCATGATACCAATGCTGCCAGATAAAGCTGAATCATTAGCAATATAAACAAAAGGTAGGCCCTCTGATTGGGCAAAAATTGGTGGCGCAACTCCTGCATAACCCAGATCGATTTTTCCTGTCCCTATTGCTGCTAAAATTGGCGGCCCAGCGACAAATTCCGTCCATTCTACAGACCACCCCATTTCTGCTAAACGGGTTTCCAAAGAGCCTTTAGCTTTGAGATAAAACAGCGCTCCGAAACGCTGATGGCCGATTCTGACAACTTTTGTTAAATTTGAGGGTGCATTTTTGGTTTTTGCTGTCGAGTTATTTATGAGCTCTGACTTGCAACTTGCCACAGCTAAACTCAAGCAAAAAACCAACATAAATAGCAGCGAATATCCCCAAGCCAAATGCTGTATAATATTTTGAGTTAAAAAAGATAATTGAAACCGGGTCTTTTTGTGGCTCATAAAATATCGTCGAAGTAGGTTTGGCAGGATTCAGTTGACAGTTGACAGTTGACAGTTGACCGCTCGACAGATGAGGGCGAACTCTACCTGGAAGTCCGAGGATTGGAGTAATGAATAGTCTGATTTTAATTTCTCGCCTTTAAGGGTGGAGGCTTTAAACAAATTCTTTCTGGTAATATCTTCGAGATGTTTTTTACAGGACTTATATTATGTCTGCTTACTTCCTGCTCTTAAAAAAGGTCGAATTAAATATAAAATTTCGGCTGGCTGTCCCTGAAATGAGCCGCAAAATTAAGCTATATTGTAGCAGATTTCAGGAAAGTGAGATTTGCTATGGCTGACTCTATTGCTCGCCGCTTGGAACAATACACGATCGCACGATCGCACGAAGTGTTAATCGTCAAAGCCCAAATTGACGGCGAATTCGACGAAATTGCTATTTTTAAAGGCTTTTCTAGCTCCCTAGTGCGATCGACCGCGAGCGATCCAGAGATTCCAGTTTTGCCGCCTGGAGCCAAGATAGTTAGTGTCGATCGGCTAGAGAGTCCCTACAATCCAAATAACCCCCGCTATATTCAGCAGGGGTTATCTTGGGAAACAATGCGATCGCTATTATCCGAGGCCGGAGTTTAGCAAAACAGTAGGGACACAAAATAGTTGATTAGTGTCAACTCAAACCCTTTGTATCTGTCGTTTATCGCCGAGACCTGATCCCCCTCGCATCCCCCTTAATAAGGGGGACTTTGATCCATTTCTTGTCCCCCCCTTTTTAAGGGGGGTTAGGGGGGATCGAGACTTGGATACAAACCAGAGATACAAAAGCCGTGTTTCTACCCTTAGCGCTAGAGCGTACCGCCAGCAGCTTGAAAACGAGCTCTCGCGCGTTTGATGGCTTGCTTAGCTTGAATTTGCTCTTGCAAAGTGCCGCTAGCAGACTTGTCCAAACGAGCTTCTGCTGCGGTGTAAGCAGTACGAGCAGCTTCTTTATCAATCGTTTCGCCTTTTTCAGCGCCGTTGACAAGAATAGTAACCTTGTTTTCTTGGATTTCTGCAAAGCCGCCCATCAGAGCAATAGACACCCATTCCTTACCGGGACGGACGCGCATCACTCCAGTATCCAAAGCCGTCAACATCGGAGCGTGACCGCTCAAGATACCCAATTGGCCTGTGGTGCTCGGCAGAATTACTTCTTCAGCATTAGAATCCCAAACAGTTTTGTCTGGGGCAACTACGCGCACAGTTAATGTCATAAATAGCGAATTGGTAATTGGGAATTGGGCAAACAGGGAATTGGGCCGCGCAGGGCATTGGGAATTGGGAATTGGGCATTGGCCCGCGCAGGGCATTGGCCCGCGCAGGGCATTGGTAATTGGGAATTAGTTATTTGTTAGTTCCAATAACTCATTACCAATTACCAATTACCAATTACCCATTACCCATTACCAATTACCCATTACCTACTTTCTACTTAGCGTCAGCCTTCATTTTTTCAGCTTTGGCGATCGCCTCATTGATATCGCCCACCAAATAGAAAGCTTGTTCAGGTAACTCGTCAAGTTCGCCACCCAAAATCATTTGGAAGCCCTTAATCGTATCTGCCAGCTTGACGTACTTACCGGGGGAACCGGTGAACACTTCCGCCACAAAGAACGGTTGAGACAAGAAACGTTCAATTTTGCGAGCGCGAGAAACAGTCAAGCGGTCATCTTCCGACAGCTCATCCAAACCCAAAATCGCAATAATATCTTGCAATTCCTTATAGCGTTGCAGAATAGACTGCACCTGACGCGCCACACCATAATGTTCTTCGCCTACAATGCTAACTTGCAACATTGTGGAAGTTGACTCCAGCGGATCAACAGCCGGATAAATACCCTTCGCAGCCAAACCGCGAGACAACAAAGTTGTAGCGTCCAAGTGAGCAAAAGTCGTAGCCGGCGCTGGATCAGTAAAGTCATCCGCAGGTACGTACACAGCTTGAACCGAAGTAATTGAACCTTCGGTAGTCGAAGTAATCCGTTCTTGCAAATCGCCCATGTCTGTACCGAGAGTCGGCTGATATCCCACAGCCGAAGGCATCCGACCCAACAGAGCCGATACCTCAGAGCCCGCTTGCACGAACCGGAAGATATTATCAATGAACAAGAGCACGTCTTGCTTGCTGACATCGCGGAAGTATTCGGCCATCGCTAGAGCCGACAGGCCCACGCGCATCCGAGCACCAGGTGGCTCGTTCATTTGACCGTATACTAGGGCAATTTTCGACTTGCTGCGGTCTTTTTCGTCAATAACCCCAGACTCGATCATTTCTTTGTAAAGGTCATTACCTTCACGGGTGCGCTCGCCCACACCGCCAAACACGGACACGCCGCCGTGAGCCTTAGCGATGTTGTTCACGAGTTCCATCATGATCACGGTTTTGCCAACGCCTGCGCCGCCGAACAAACCGATTTTGCCACCACGACGGTAGGGGGCTAGGAGGTCGATGACCTTGATCCCTGTTTCAAACACCGAAGGCTTGGTTTCTAGTTCGGTGAAAGCCGGCGGCTGGCGGTGGATGGGCATACTTTCGGAAGTATCGACCGGGCCGAGGTTGTCTACGGGTTCGCCGATGACGTTAAAAATACGGCCGAGAGTGGGGAGTCCGACGGGAACTTGGATCGGTTCCCCGGTATCTACTACTTCCATGCCGCGCATCAAGCCGTCGGTGGTACTCATGGAAACTGCACGCACTTGGCTGTCTCCGAGCAGTTGCTGAACTTCGCAGGTAACAGAAATGTCTTGACCTGCTTCGTTTTTACCGGAAATGGTGATAGCGTTATAGATTTGGGGCAGTTTGCCACCGGGGAATTTTACGTCTACAACTGGCCCGATAATTTGGGTGATGTAGCCTACGTTCGTTTTTGCTGCGGTTGATACCATGAATAGTGCCTTTGTTAGGATGCTATTTTTCCCATTGTGGAAAAAGTCTTAACATTTAGAAATGCCATGTTTCAGAGTACCACTGAACAGACGCACTATTTAGATTTGTATGGGGCTAGTTAAGAGTCATTTTTCTGGTTGCTGCTGTCGCTTTTTTTTTCCGCGAGCCGCAGCCAAAGCCCCGATCCCCATCATCGTGCCGAACACTGTCACTGGCTCGGGGGCCAACTCGGCCGACACGGTGAAGTCTTGGAAGTCGCGATCGTTTCCTCCTCCGGCATCGTCGAAGGAAATTTTTGTGCCCTGAGCCAGTTGGGCCATGGTTAGCAATGAATATTGCTCTGGGCCTTTACCGCCGTTGACGCTTGTAAATGAGTCGGAGGAGTTGTAGTCTAGCTTAAAGTCCCCAAATACAGCTTGCTGACAGCCGGCCACCAGACAGTCATCTCTCCGGAACTGATTGTTGGCGGCAAACCATGCGGGGCTGTTCATGAAGGTGCTTGAGGAGGCGTACTGCTCGAATTGGTTGCCGGTGCCACTGTCGCTCCACAGCAGTAGGGCATAAGTTTGATTCTGCAAAAATCTGAAGGTTTGGGTGATTGAGCCGTTGTCTGAGGTGACTGCATTGCCGAAACTTCCCTTCGATTCGTCGGCTGCGCCGTTATCTGAGGGCTTGATCTCCTGAAACAGTGGTGGGAAGATGTTGCCATAGCTAGGGCCCTTCTCGTCTACCTGATATTGGGCTACCAACAAGCTGGACTGGTAATTGCCGTGAGATTGCTCGAAGGTAAAGTTGATACTTGTATCTCGATCGAACTGGATGCCGCTGGTGCCAAACATGAAAGCTCGCACGGGCGTACAGATGCTGAGCAAGATTGTGGTTGCCAAGCTGGCGACTGTAAAAGATGTTTTTTTGACTAGCGTTAAGGTAGTCATAACCCTGATTCCTCCAGTATTGTTAGTTAGTAATGCGGGAAATGGAATTTTGCCCATGAGGGGCAAAACGACGATCGCCAGCCTGCGATTTAGGACGATCGTCAAAGCTGCAAAAGAGACTTTACAGAAGTCACTCTATAGACGGATGTCAGCTAGCTCAGTCATTAAACTAAATGAGTGCTGGTTGTTCTGTGAGTTTTCACAGACACTCCATCTGCCACACTTTAATCTGTAACAGCAATATTTTCACTCAGTTTAGATTTCCAAGCTACTACATTTATATGTGTCCCTAACGGCTGGTTGACTGACAAAAGTCAGTCAAGATCGGGATAAAAGCTGACCCAGACTGGATTAAAGAGAAAAAGAGGGATCAACTGTTTTTAACAAAAAAACCAGTATGAATCGAAATGATCGATCGCCCCTCTCATCTTCAT
>JANYGO010000221.1 GCA_025362325.1 Cyanobacteriota bacterium
GCTGATGATTGAAGTGCACCCGAATCCGAAAAAAGCTTTGTCTGACGGGCCGCAATCTTTAACACCGGATCAGTTCGACAAGTTGATGGAAGAATTGGCGGTGATAGGTAAAGTCATGAATCGTTGGCCGCAACCAGTGCCAGTTTTGGTGTAGAAACAGATGCTATACCAATTTTTTATGCGGCTGCATAGGATCTGATCACCCTAGCACCCCCTTTAATAAGGGGGGGACAAGATTATTCTCAAAGTCCCCCTTCTTAAGGGGGATTTAGGGGGATCGAGATATGTGCAACTTCACCTTAAATTGGTATTAGAACCCCGACTTATTTAAGAAATTGGGGTTCTACTTAGCGCCTTGATTCAAAACCGCCTCAATTTGGCTTTCTATTTCCTGAAGTTCCCGGCGTTTGTCAGCCAGCCAAACTTTTTGGGCCTCGCATTCTGCTTGATTTTGGCGATCGCGCTTTTCCTGCTGTTCTAATAAATTCTCCCACAGCGACATTGCTTGTGCGATCGCACCGCTACTCGTCTCAACTCTTTCTTCAAATACTGCAATAATTCTTTCGTGTATCTTATCAAAAATAGACTCCGAAGATTCATCAAACTTCTGAAAACCTAACTCACAAACTTTTTCCTTGATTTGAGCTTTAACTGTATCGCCATCTAAGAAACCCCAGCCCAAACCGCCACCAACACCCGCCGCTAAGCCACCCAAAATAACTCCTATAAAACCAAGCCCTGTCAAAAACAGCAACGCAGCACCGACTGCGGCACCAATCCCTAAACCGCCCATGAGTCCGCCATCTTCTATTTGTGAGATTGATGAAGCAATTGTGCTTCCACTTGTACCAATACCACCGAAATTACCTGCGATCGCCAAATTATTAAATTGACTGACAAGGTTACTACTCAGTTGCTTATCGAACTTTTGAAACTCCTGCCGAATCGCATCAATGTCTTCATTTATTTGACTGTTTAAATCTCCCATATTCTCTTGTAAAATAGACTGTACTTTTTTAGTAGCCCAATCTTCTATTTCTTGGGTAATATCTCGCACAAATTGGTCGGAATAATCTTTCGTCAGCTCGTTTTGACTCCACATATGCGAATGCTCAGAAGTCCAGCGATCGCTTTTTGCAATCAGGCGTTCTCCTAATCCTTCCAGCCATTCATTCCAAGATTCCACAGATTCTTCTACAGATTGTTCTATCAGTTCGCCTGCTAACAATCTAATTTTAACATCGCGGCCGCTTGCTTCCGCAATTTGTTCAAAAATTTTCGCCTTATCTCCTTGAGAAATAGTCAACTTTCCTTCTAACATCTCCCGATATTGATTCAATTCATCGCAGCCAGTATTAATAATTTGCTTAAGGCCGGCGGCGGATTGGTTAAGTGCGATCGCCCCCCGTTCAACTGTCAAAAACTGTTCCAGAGATTTAGTAAAATCCTGAAAAGATTTCACATACTCATTTTCCGTCCCATCTAAAGTAGCATCAAGTGCAGATTGAGCCGAAATAAAATGAATCCGGTTTTCACCAGCGATCAACTTTGGTTGTTTAACAAAGTTTTCTACCTTTACTTTTACCTGTTGACGGCTTCCTTCCCGACGCAGCAAATCAGCAAAATTAACTAAAACAAAAATATTCTTTGCCGCTTCATCATCTTTCCCCGGATTCAACTCTTTTTTCAAATACAAAAGCAGTTCCTGCTCTGTTTTTGTCAAAGCATTTTGAGCGTTAGTCAAGAAAATCACCGCATCAGTTGTTTTGAGAACCTGTTCGGTAACTAAAGTGCGTTCCGCGTGTTCGTTCAATCCGGGAGTATCAATAATTTCTACACCATTGCTGCACAATTCGAGATTCGGATGCTCGAAAATGATTTCTTGGATTTCTGAATTGACAATTTCATCTCCAAAAGAACCTAAAGCCGCTTCCTCAGAAATTGAAGCTTTTTCCTGATATTGTTGGGGTGAAATCTCTTCCTCCCGTCCGTTTTTGTATTTGCAAATTACCCGTTGCTGCGGCCCGTACTTCAAAACTGTCACCGTTCCGCTACAGGGAATATCCCGCACGGGTTGAATTTCCTCGCCCAACAAAGCATTGAGTAAAGTGGATTTTCCTTTGCTGAATTCGCCGACAACAGCAACGCGGAAACGCTGAGATTCTAATTTGCGAGATATCTTTGTTATTTCTTCTGTTAAATTAGGAGATAGCACGTTGCGATCGATTCCATCTCGCAGGGTTAAATATAGCTGCTGACAAACAGCATTTAGTTGTTGCCGATACTCGTGAAATCTTTTCAACTCCTGATATGATGAAACTGAATGCTTGCGAGCGTTTTGCTGTTTGGGTTTTGCTGGCAAATGTTCGATAATATGACTGGCAGCACGCACAAACAAAGAATCGAGAGATTGAAATTGTGCCGGATCGAGTAACGAGTGGACTTCTGCTAAAGCTGCTGTATCGCTTATTGCTTGACTGCTAAAACTCGCTTCCAAAACAGTCAAATATCGCCCCTCAATTCCGAGTCTGTTGGCAATTATGGTCAAATACTGTTTTTCGCGATCGTCTATTGTTCCATCTGCCGCCGACATTTGATACCCAAAACTAATCAGCAGCAGTTTTTCCTCCTCAGAAAAACACGCAGTCAGCGCCAGCAACTCCTGCAATTTCTTGTAAACTTGCCGATCTCGCACGCCCTTAACCATCGGCATTACCAATTGGCGCAAACTGTTGTTAGCGGGAATAAGTTCCGTCAAAATTGCCCGCAGTCGCTGCGTTTCCTCAGCGCTTACCGTACCGTCGGCATGAATGACTCCCAGCAACACCGTTACGAGCCCCGCCAGAAAAAGCAGAGGCGGAGTAATATCCTTTTTGCGGAGGTTTTGCCCGGTCAGCAGCGAAACAAGCTCAACCGTTTGGGAACTAATTAGCGAAGTGTCCATTTGCCGCGCCTAATGATAATTTTTTTTTATTTAATGTATCATAATTGATTAGTAATTCTTTTGGTATAGTAGCGGTAAAAATCGATGATGAACTTTGTATTTCCCCCGGCGGTACAGGCTGCGATCGAGGCTGGCAAGTACGTACAAGTGTTTACATCGGCTGGAGTGCCGATCGGCATGGCGAGAGATGCAGCGACGGGACAGTTTGCGGCCCACGCGATCGGCGCGGCCCTCAACAATAGCCCTCTCTCTCCCTTAGTTTCTCCCGTGCAGCTTGCTATGGGCGGCTTGCAGATGTACCAAACGCAAATGGGCTTTCAAGCCGTCCAAGCGAGTTTGGGGGTGCTGCAAGCGACAACAGCCGTCATTGGTGTGGGAGTTGCGGCTGGGGTAGCTTTGTCTGCGGTGAATTTGCACCAAACTTTGAAACTAAAAAAAGCGGTTGAGAGGCTGGAAGTTAAAGTAGAAAATGGTTTCATCAATTTAGAACAACTTTTGAAAGGCCAAGGCGCGGAAATTAAGCAATTAATTGCCGAAGTTGTTGCAGATCTAAAATTTGAGAACCACCGTTTAGTGTTAGTGCGGGCTTACGGGTTATTTAATCAAGCAATTCAACGAATGCGATCGGCCTTGCAATTGCAAGATATCAACCGCCGCAACGCTGAAATTGATGCGGCGCGGGGGATGTTGTTTGAAGCTTTAGCAGATTACAGAAACCCGCAGTTGTTGTCAGAAACTTGTGCGGCGGGACAGTTGCGTCGGTTAGAGTGCAGTTGGACGATCGAGCAAAGTATTATTGCGACTTATCAGGTGCAGAATGAATTTGGTGCTGCGGGCGATCGTATTTCTCAACTGCAACAACAAATCCGTCAAGATAACCTCGGTATTATACACTGTTGTGACTCAGACGAAGAGCTTGACTTTCTTTTTC
Source organism: Cyanobacteriota bacterium (assembly GCA_025362325.1). GTDB lineage: Bacteria > Cyanobacteriota > Cyanobacteriia > Cyanobacteriales > Microcoleaceae > Microcoleus. Next base: position 3,876 of record JANYGO010000221.1, read on the forward strand.
CTGAAATCACGCGAATTCACAACCAC
>JANYGO010000365.1 GCA_025362325.1 Cyanobacteriota bacterium
AAAAAGTTAAAGCAAGATGCTTATTTTGAACTGCAACAGTTGCTGAAATATCAGAGGTTCCCGCGGGCGATCGCCCTAATTGAGGGTTTGGCGCAGCGGGTGCCCGAAGATCAGGAGGTGCGTCAGTGGCAGGCGATCGCCTATCAGCGCTGGGGACGGCATTTGATCGGGGAAAAGCAGGTTGATAAGGCGAGAATTTATTTGAAAAAGGCTGTGAAAACTGACCCTCACAATCGGGCTTTGTGGGCGGAAGTTGAGCGAGATTTTCGCAGGTTGGAACAAATCTATTGAAACGATGTTGCGTCCCCCTATGTCAGGGGGTCTGAGTCGTTAATTTTGAGTTTTTCTAAGATAACTTGGGTATTTTTAGGTCGGTTTTCGGGTAGCGGTTCCATCAATTGGTCGATCGAGTCTACGAATGACTGGTCAACATCTAAAGCCTGGTTCCTCCAATTAATCTTACCAGTTGTTGAATTTACGGGAAAGTCGATCGGCGGTATGCCTGTCAATAAATGCACAAAAGTACGCCCCAGGGCAAAAAAGTCCGATCGCACTTCTGGTTTCCCTGCAATTTGTTCCGGCGCAGAGTATCCAGCAGAACCGATGGGTGCGGTATCCGTGTCTGCTTCTGCTGCTGCGCCGAAGTCAATTAATCGCAATTTCCCATCCCCTGCAAGCATCAGGTTTGATGGCTTAATATCCCGATGTACTAAATGATATTTGTGGATTTCCTGCAAAATCTGGGTGATTTGTTGCAGCCAATCGAAAGCGAGTGTTTGAGAAACAAACTGGTTTTTAGTTAAGAATTCGGCCAAGTTTTCGCCGCTAATTTTTTCCATCACCAAACAAGACAATTTCTGGGAGTGATTGTGGAGTTTAATTTGGAAATAACCGTCGGGTTCGACTTGGGGAACTCTAGCCTTTCCCGCTAGCCAAATTAACACTCGCGCTTCTTGCTGGAACAAACGAAGTAAATCGGGATTGTGGGCGTGTTTCAAGACTTTTAACACTTTGAGTGTGCCCCATTCGTTTTCCCCGGTTCCCAAATCTTCGATTTCCCAGATGTCTGTGGGGCGTGCGGGATTGGGCGATCGCACTGGTTTAAGGATGCGGTAGCGATCGGCAATTAGTAAAGCCGTGCCGCAAGCCTGACAATTTTGAGCACCAGTAGGGTTTTCACGTTGTTCGCATTGAGAATTAATGCAATAACTCATATCATGTCCGGTGGATTGACCACAGTAAGATTAGTTTGTAGTGCGGACTTCAGCCCGCAGCATAAAAGCGGACTTCAGTCCGCACTACGAAATGATTGATACTTTATGGGTTGAGAGCTGGCTTTTGCATTATTTTTTGTAAACTGGTATTAGTTTGATTGATAAATTAGCATAAAACCCAGTAGTTTTGCGGATCATCTCTTCGGCTTTGATTTCGACTTTTTTGGACTCGGGCGGCAGTTGTTCGCCTTCTTCGTCTTTGGGGCGGTAAGTGCGGGAGATTCCAGAAAGCACGGCGGGCTTCTGGAGGGCTTTTTGGGCTTCTGCTAGTTCTTGGCTCGATCGGCTTTTGATGCCTTTCTCGATCGCGATAATCTGATTTAAGCGTGCCATTGTTTGATGTTATTGATGCTGAACTTATCTGAAGTTTGGTTGATATTGAGCGTCAATTTGTTTGTCCTGCGGGTTTTGGGGTTTTCAGGACTTGAGTCCTCAAAGCCACTTGTGTAGTATGACATACTTCAAGACAAATGACAAGCTTTTGGTCGAGGCTGGTGCGAGGGTTCGATGCAGCTTTTTGCCAAAGTGTAGCAAAGTTTACTTGTTTTTCACGCTCATACTACTTCTTTAGATAGATGCGAGAATACTTCTTGCGACAATGGCAACATAAGTAAATATTTCTTAACATATAGAGAACAAAGGGAATCCGAGGAGACACCAAAAATCCTTAAGCCCTTGGGGTGCCCGGTTAACCAGATTCTTCGCCAACAAGGGCAAAATCAATGAACAATCAGCAAAACTCCGAAGTTTCAACGTTTTTGCCCATGCTTCAAAAAGGCATTTGGCTGTTTGGGATTCTGTCTTGGATATTCGGGCTGACAGATAGAAGCATTGCACTATTGTCTGATGGATATTTGTCTGCAATCGATATTGTCCAGCTATTTACAGCTTCATTCTTTTTCGTTAGTTGGCTGTTTTTGAGCCCGTTTCTGAGCTTTAAGTCACAGAGTCAGCGGCAGGGAGAAAGCATTCGGCAGAAAGTAGAAGCATCTCCCTAGTTTTTAAGTTGTAATGTTAGTTTCGGGAGTGCTGTTTGTTTCTTCTAGTGCAAAGCGGGCCGGCCAAATGCGATCGCAAAAAAACAAAGTTCCCGCCGTGACGCACAGCGGAATCGCCAACAGATTCAGCAGGGGAATACTCACCAAACCCAAACAAACCAAACCAAAAGTCCCGCTAGCCGGCAAACTCGCCCGAATTATCTCAAACTTCTCCTGAAAAGGTAGCTTCCGCCGCTCCAAAGGTGCATTTAAAAAGTCCAAACAGACAATAGTCGCGCCCAAAGCTACGCCTCCTAAACTGCTAAGAATAGAGCCTGCACCAGGGAGAAAATTCAGCAGCAGCAGCGGTAGGCCGATGCTGAACAAAATTTGTAGTTTTCGCAGTTCAAAGGCGATCGCCATTTGAATATCCCGAAAAATACTCGCCAGGTTCATTGGTGCTTCTGCGGGCAATTGACCGTTCCGCAGAAGTTCCAATTGTTCGGAAAGTTTGCCGTACCAGGGCGAACCTAAAATCACGCCGAACTGCACTAACAAAAACCCGATTATTAACAAAAGTCCTGACACCAGAAGTACGCGCAGCACCCAGCCGAAAGCAACTGTCAGCACGGCGAGAAAACTCAACCAAGCTGGCAAACTCGCAATTAAAGCATTAAATCGGAGGGACAAATCGGCAACCAAAACGTCTATACCTGCCCAACTGGGAAATAGCAAGCTTAAATAAAGACCGATACCAATTAAAAAATTTAGGAGGACGGGAACTAATACATAAGTCCACAGCTTGGGAGTTTGCCAAATCAGCGTGAAAGCTCGCAAAGGATAGGTGAAACCTGCTAGGAGTCCAATTGGTGCGGTAATGGCGACGGGGGCGGGGTTTGAATTGAGCTGTTTTGACATATAGCAGAAGGAAGTTCGGCAACGAGCAGTGTACGGGATGTAACGGATGTAACGGATGTAATGGATAGAAGGAAGAAGGCTTTCGTTATTTAGGAGAGAATTCAGAAGCCATAAAATCAAGGGTTTCAGGAATTAAGAACATTTTAACTGTCTGGGCGGTGGAGATATTAGGGTGAAAGCGTCACTTTCTATTATTATTGCGTATGAGGATTTATTGCAGGGAGCAGCGGAAAGTGAAGCTTTTTATTTACCATACCCCGGAACTTACGCCAGCCGACAAAATGCCGGCTTGCGCGATCGCAGTTGATGTGCTGCGGGCGACTACGACAATGGCGACGGCCCTGAATAATGGGGCGGAAGCCGTGCAAGTTTTCAGCGACTTAGATAAGCTGATGGCAAGCAGCGAAAAATGGCCTGCTGACAAGCGGATTCGCGCCGGAGAGCGCGGCGGCGCGAAAGTTGACGGATTTGAGATGGGGAATTCGCCGCTGGACTGCGCGCCAGAAAAGGTGAGTGGGAAGCGAATTTTTATCAGCACAACTAACGGTACTCGGGCTTTGCAGAGAGTGCAAGCTGCTGCAACTGTGTTGACGGCGGCTTTGATTAACCGCAAATCTGTGGTGCAGTTTTTGTTGAGCAAAAAGCCGGAAAGTATTTGGATTGTGGGTTCTGGTTGGGAAGGGAGTTATTCGTTGGAGGATACGGTGTGTGCTGGTGCGATCGCCCAAAGTCTGCTAGCAGAAAGCGGTATTCCGGCGATCGATTTTGCTGGTAACGATGAAGTGTTTGGGGCGATCGCTCTTTATTTGCACTGGCAAGATCGGTTGCACGAATTGTTGGAAAAAGCCAGTCACGGCCAGCGCCTCCTCGGTTTGGGCGTGATTGAAGATTTAAAATATTGTGCGCAATTGGATACTTTAGATGTGCTCCCAATGCAGCGAGAACCGGGTGTGTTGGTGAAGTCTGATTTTAAAATTCCTCAAGCTGATTTCTGGGTTCCATCTTCAGAAAAAGTCGCGAATTGAGATTTTCTGCGAGTGCAGTGTTGGTAGGGTGCGCATTGCGCACCGATTGAGTTTGTAGGGTTCGCATTGCGCACCGATTGACTACGAGAATTAGGAATGTGCGCATTGCGCACCTACGAGAATTAGGAATGTGTGCAATGCGCACCTACGAGAATTAGTATTTGGTGAACAAGATTTTTTTTAAAACAAAGTAGAATTAAAGATCCTCCGTAGGAGCGCAATATTGTTGCGTCCTTAGTGTATTGCAGGCAATTAAGAATTGCTGCCTTCACCGCCGAACCGCTGAATTAAACACTCGGCTATTCTGGCTGCTGCACCGCTTTGTCCCATGCGGCGCCAGCCATTTTCAGCGATTAGCTGCAACCTGTCGGGGTCTCGGAACAAAGACTGCACGGCGCCGGCAACTTCGGCGGGATGTTTGACTAAAATTAAGGACGGGCCTAAGAGGCGACTTTGAGCTTCGGCAAAAGCGGGAGTAAATTGCGGGCCGTTTCCGGGAATGGCGATCGCGGGTTTTCCTAAACCGACAAATTGTTCTGTAGCTGTTCCGGCCATTGCTACTGCTAAATCGGCTTGGTACAAACAATCGTTAAAATTTTGCTGGGTTAAAATCATTGTGGCGTTTCTCTGCACAAAGGTCAATGGCAATAGCAAATTAGGAGATGCTTTTTGAATTTCTTGAGCGCTAGAAACAGGAAGTCGCAAAATACTTCCTTCTCGCCGCTGCGTTCTAGTTTCGCCTTCAGTGCGCCAGCCGAAAAATTCTAAAATAGGTCGCAAAGCTTCTAAGTTTAATTCGGGAGAAATTGCTCCGAAAAATAACAGTTTACGATCGGCAAACAAGGACAAAATTCCGGCAACAGCCTCTACTATTAGCTGCCAATTCGCATAGGCTTCCGGCGCTCGGGAACCGGGAAGTAAGGTGATGACGAGCGATCGCGACCTTTCCCGAAACTCTGCATCAGGGCCGTAAAAACTGGCGGGGTTTTCCGGTTCGAGTCCGTCCATCATCGGATTTCCGAGATTGTAAGCGGGAATTCCCAGCTTTTCTAAAGTCTCGGCGGTGAGCGCGTCTCTGACAAAAACGGCGCGACAGGCTTTTCTAGTCATCAACCAGCGCTCCCAAGGGAAATAAACTGATCGCGACCAACTCCCCCAAGCCCACAGGCTGGATTTGCGAGCCAGAGGCCCCTCCTCGTCCCGCAAATAATACTCGGACTTTGCCGTGCCGACAAAGGCATAGGGCGCGCCGCTGAGCCAAGCAAACAGCAGCGGTACGATATCGCCGCAGGCTAGGATAACGCCGTCTTGATTCCCAGAATCTGTTTGCGATCGCACCCAAGCGCGGATGGCTTTAAACTGAGCTACGGTCAACTGAACCAGGCCGCCTTTGACATCGCGCAAAAATTCCCTTCCGTCCATGTAGATAAAGCCGCCTGAAGGCATCCGCTGCACCGGGCCGATGATGCGGGCGTTTTCTAGTTGAGCGAAAGCTTGCCCTTCGCCGACTAGCGGAAACACGGCTAATTCTGGGGGATGCGGGTGTTGTTGCAGTTCTTGTAAGATGCTCCGGGCGATCGCATCTTCTCCGTGGCCGTTACTGAGGCAAAGTAATTTCAATCCCAACTCTCTCAAAAACTCTATTGTCAAAAAAATGCCTGAAAACCCTCTGACTTCTGTCTCGGGATAAAAGGCTACTTTACACTTTAGTTTACCAGAAAATTCTGGTTGGAAATAGTACAAAACACCTTCATTCAGTTGACAGTTGACCGCTCGACAGTTGACAGCTCGCCTAGACCCTTAAGTCCGAGGATTGGAGTAATGAATAGTCTGATTTTAATTTCTCGCCTTTAGGGGTGGAGGCTTTAAACCAATTCTTTCTGGTGAGATTGACCCACAGCAGGCGCTGCTCAAAATCTCTGCTGTCCCAAAGATATCTGGCATTTAACAGCAGTTGCATTGGGGGTACTGTTGGAGATTTATTTGGTTGGTTGTTAGATTGAAGTCACATTTTGCACAAATGTTAGCAACATTTGTTAGCGGTGTGATTGTTAAAGAATTACAACATCTGCTGCGGTTGCGAGTGGGAAAGTGTAAAATTGAGATTGCCCGTAAAAAAATATTATTGTTTCATCAGGCGAGTTGCAACGGCACATACTGTTAGAAAGGACGGGTATAAGGGATGGGAACGAAACACTGAAAACTATGGCAAAGAATAACAGACCAGCTTTTATCCTAACTTTCTTGGTCGTTTTGGGGCTGTTTAGCCTTGCTGGAGCAGTAATTTGGCTGGGTCTGAAAATGCAGTCAAATGGGCCAGCAGCTTCTGTAGCACCGGTTTCTTCCTCCAGTGCGCCAAGTGCAGAAATACCCCAGCAATCGGGCGAGGCGGCCCAAGAAGTAAATCAAGTTCCGCTGGAGAGCGATCGCAATGTAGACTACCGGAAACTCCGCGATAATTTGCTACAGAAAAACTGGAGAGGGGCCGATAGAGAAACCTACGAACGCTTGCTAGATGCAGCGGGCCCGAAAGCCCAAGCGATCGGCTTTATTCCTAAAGAAGAAATGGATTTGCTGCCTTGTAAAGATTTGCAAACGGTCGATCGGCTGTGGAGCAGCGCCAGCAACGGCTTATTTGGCTTTACGGCTCAGCAGGGCGTGCTCAGAGCTCTCGGGGACTACCGCAAAATGTACGATGAGGTGGGATGGCAAAATCGATCGGGCGAATGGGCGATCGAATGGACATACAACCCGCAAATCAAACGCATGGATTACAAACCCGGAAAAGAACCAAACTTCACTAAACCCCCAGCCGGACATTTCCCTACAGTTGAACGGGGCTATAATTTTGATGCTTCCCTAGACGCTGCCCTGAAAAGATGCAAATTCTGAGCGGTTAAAATAACTTATTCAGGCTTGTAGTGAGGACTTTAGTCCTCTGATTATAAGGACTAAAGTCCTCACTACAAACCAATCTTGTTACGATCGTCCTCTTCTAACAAGATATTACTTCCCCTCGATATATTCCTTTAAAATATTCCGAAGTTGTTTGAGCTGAAATCTCTTAGCAAGTTGGCGCAGCTTCGCAGCAAACGGCACTAACTTTGGTTCCAAACTTTCCAGCTTAGCACTCTCCTCAAAAATCTCTTCAATATCGCCCATAGCTGCGAGTTTCAAAAGTTTGGCTACCGACTCAGCAGCCGCAGGTAACAGAGAATAATAAGCTGGAAAATCAGATGCTGGTGACAAACTGGGAGTTTTGCACTTTTGGCTTTCGGCAGATTCCTCGTAAATCCATTCTAGTCCTAAATGCACGCGCAACTGTTCCAAAAAGTGATTTGCTTCGATCGGCTTGGGAAGAAAATCGTTGCATCCTGCGAGGATGCTCTCTTGCTGCGTATCCTCGAAAACGCTAGCTGACAGAGCGATTAACACGACATCTTTTAATTCCGGCAACTGCCGCAGTCTCCTGGCAGTTTCTAAGCCATCCATTACAGGCATCCGCAAGTCCATTAAAATCACATCCGGTAAAAATTGAACTGCTTTGCAGAGGCATTCTTGACCGTTTTGTGCCTCGGCAATTTCAAATCCCAAACGCCCCAGCAGCCTGCACAACAAATCGCGATTTAGTTGATTATCGTCCACGATCAGCACTTTTCGCTGGTTGCCGACAAAACCGACAAGCCAGCGTTTGTCCCGCAAAGGAGACACCTCCAAGTACCGTTTGGCTGCGGGCAATTCTATATCCAGCCAGAAAGTGCTGCCTTTGGCAAAAGTGCTGTTGACGCAAATTTCGCTGCCCATCAATTTGGCTAATTTTTGACTGATTGAAAGTCCCAAACCAGTACCTTCAACAAATGTATTGCCTCCTACTTGGTGGAAGGGTAAAAATATTTCTTCTAACTTGCTTTTATCTATTCCTGTGCCAGTATCCTCGACTTGAAAGCGGATTTTCAAAGCGTGTTTGGCTGCGGTCGCATTATGGGTGAAGCGCAGATAATTGTCTCGCAATTCCGAACTCAAAATCGAGAATTCTTCATATTCTCCTTGGCCTCGACTCCAGGCTCCTGTGCCTACATAACCGACTTTGAAAGTCACTCCGCCGTTGTTAGTAAATTTAACGGCATTGCTTAGTAAATTCATAAGAATTTGGCGCAATCTTTTTTGATCTACACGGACGCAGCTAGGCAAGGGAGATACTTCTTCGTAATTGAAGGAAATTCCTTTTTGAGTGGCCCGCATCTGAAAGAGGTCGGCAATGTTTTTTGTGAAATGTAGAAAATTTAACTCTTCCGGGTTGAGTTCCATTTTTCTAGCTTCGATTTTGGAAAGGTCTAAAACATCGTCGATTAACATCAGCAGGTGTTCACCGCACTGTTGAATGTTGCTGAGGCTTTCTTGGTGATCTGAGCTTAAATCTTTGTCTGTTTTGATGATTTGAGCGTAACCTAAAACGCCGTTTAAAGGTGTACGCAGTTCGTGGCTCATGTTGGCGAGAAATTCGCTTTTGGCGCGGTTTGCAGTTTCTGCGGCTAATACGGCTTGTTGGAGGGCGGATTCTGCCAGTTTGCGATCGGCAATTTCGGTTTGTGCTTGTTGAAATAGCGTCGATTGCTGGATCGCGATCGCCAATTGCACGCACAATTGCCGGAGGGATTCTATTTCTGAGGAATCCCAGGGACGGGGGCCACTGCAATCCTGGGCGATCAGCAGTCCCCAGAGCTGATTTTCTACGGTCGGTTGGGCCTGGGAAATGCTTTCTCCTGCTTTTAAAATCGGCAATATTAAGTTAGCTTTTACTTCAAATCCTTCGAGCATTTTAATGTGGCATTCCGTCAGATTTTCCCGGTAAATATCTTCCATAGATCGAATACAGCCTTGCTGGTAAATCTCAACAAATTTCTCTCTAAAACAGCCGTCAAGATTGTTAAAATTTCGCAGCGAAATTCTATCTTGTGCTACGGATTCCACAACTACAATGCCGCTCCAGTCGGGATTGAAGCGGTAAATAACTGTGCGGTCTGTTTGCAAAAATTGCCGCACTTGTTCGACAGCAGCGGTGAGGACTTCTTCTAAATTGAGGGAGGAGCGAATGCGATCGAGCATGGCAACTACCAGCCGCTCTCGCCTTAATTGCTGCAACAGCGCTATCTCGGCTTGTTTGCGTTGGGTGATGTCGGTAATTACTCCCACTAACCCGATTAAATTGCCTGTTTCATCTTTAATGCAGTCGGCGCGAAATAAAGTTGTTACCAGTTCGTTGCTTTTAGTTTTGATTTTGATTTCGCCTTGCCAAGATTGGCCTTTACGGATCGTTTTAAACATTTCTAGCAGCACTTGAGTTTGCGGGTAAATTGCCGTTGCTCCGCCTGCTGTGTTCAGTTCTTCTGCTGTGTAGCCGTACCGCTGAATAAACGCTTGATTGTGGTAGATCGATCGCCCTGTCAAGTCAGCAATGCCGATCGCATCACTCGTACTTTCTACCGCTTGAGTAACTCGCAGCAAATTTAATTCTGCTTGTTTGCGATCGCTAATATCAGTAATACTGCCGATATAGCCTTTAATTTCCTGCTTGTCTCCGATTTCGGCGATCGCCTGACCGATCGCCCAAATTACGCGACCGTCTGGACGCTGAAAGCGGTATTCTGATTTAAAAGGAATTTTCTCAATAATTGCCCGATACCATTCATTTTTCACCCGATCCGCATCATCGGGATGTATGGCATTCAGCCAGCCTGTTTCTGCTGCTAATTCTGCATTTAATCCCGTGATTTCGCTCCACCGCTGATTCACATAAAAGCAATTGCCAAACGCATCGCTGTGAAATATGCAAACCGGCGATGCTTCTGCCAAAGTTTGATAGCGGCGCTGACTCAATTGCAGTGCGGATTCTGCTTGTTTTCTGGTGGTGATGTCGCGGACGATCGAAATTATCTCGCCGTCTTCCAGCATTGTCAGCGACAATTCTTGAGGAAACTTAGTACCGTCGCCGCGCTGACCGGTCGCTTCTATATTGCAGTACCCTTTTTCCTGGACGAGCGGCATTACTTCTCGTTCAAGATATTGAATTTCAGCAGGGCTGTAGAGCATTTTCCATTTCTGACCGTGCAGTTCTCTAGCGCTAGCCAAGCCGTACATTTTGAGATAAGCGTCGTTTGAATAAATACATTCTTTACGAGCGTTAAAAATGGCGATGCCGTCATAAGCCGCGCTCATAGCGACGGCTTGCCGTTGGAGCTTGGACTCAGCTTGTTTGCGAGAAGTAATATCGCGCGCAACCGCATAAATTAAACCTTCTTCGCTAAAGGGCGATGCCGTCCACAGCAACCATTTGTAAGAACCATCTTTGCAGATATAGCGGTTTTCAAAGCAGATACTGGACGTACCGGCTATTAGTTTTGCCCCTTCGGCTGCGGTGGCTTCTCGATCGTCTGGATGAACAAAATCGAGCATCGGCTTGGCAAAAAGTTCGGCGCTGCTGTAGCCTAGAGCCGTTGACCAAGCCGGGTTTAAACGTTTAAAACAGCCGTCGAAACCGATAATGCAAAGCAAGTCTAAGGAAATCGTAAAAAAGCGATCGCGCTCTATTTGTGCCTGCTTTAACTCAGTGATATCCATCACTAAACCGTCCCAGAGAATATCGCCGTCGCTTCCAGATTTGCTCGGATCGTTGAGCCTTTCGGGTCTCGCCGCTCCTTGCAGCCACTTAACTTTGCCCGATCGCATAATATGCCGCCATTGCTGCTGCCAAGGTTCCAGGGTAGCGGCTGAAATTGCGATCGATGCTTCTAAATCTAAGATATCGTCTGCGTGAATTCCTGTGAAAATTAGTTCCGCATTTTGCTCTATTGCTTCTGCCTCTAATTCGTACAGTTGGCGACTGCCTGAAGAGACGTAAGGAAAAGACCTTTCTCCAGTTACTGACCTTCGGAATTGATAAATTGCTCCTGGCAGGTTAGCTACCAGTTTTTGAAATCGAGCTTCGCTTTGTTCCAAGGCTCTTTGCTGCCGTTTGTATTCGGTAAAATCTCTAATTGTGCCAACTATTACTTTAGTACCGTCTGCTCTTTTAAAGACGCTTTTTTTTGTAGAAATGATGCGTTTTTCCCCGGCGGCATCTGTGAATTTTTCTTCAGTTTCCAAGCCGATACCCGTTCTCAATACTTCTTCATCTTTTGTCCAAAAAACAGCAGCTTCTGATTTTGGGAAAAAGTCATAATCTGATTTGCCGAGCAGTTCTTGTCGCGATTTGCCGACCAACTGACAAAAAGCATCATTTAAGATCATCCAGCGGTGCTGCTCGTCTTTGACAAAAATTGGGTCTGGAATAGCATTTATGGTGTGGTTTAAAAATTCTTCTGACGCTTTCAGTTTAGCTTCGTAGCGGTAGCGATCGCTCACGTCCAACACTACTTTGATCATCCGGTCAATCGACCCGTCCAGGCCGCGGATACAGCGCAGGGAAACTCGCGTGTGAACTATTTCGCCGTCTTTTCTGAGCCATCTTTTGTCTGAGATGTAACCGTCGGTCTTACCTGCTAATATCTCAGACAATTTGTCAAAATTAGCATCAAAATCCTCTGGATGAGTCAACTCCAGCCAATGCTTTTGTACGAGTTCGTCGCGCTCGTAGCCCAGCAAATTGCACAGCGCATCGTTAACTTCTATCCAATTGCAATTTTCAGCAATTGCGGGGGCAATAATTGGAGCGACGATGGCAATTCCGATCAGGGAATTTTCCACCACCGAGCGATATTTTTCTTCGCTTTTTCGCAAAGCATCTTGACTGTGCTGGCGTTCTATGGCGTAACGGAGCGATCGAATTAACAGTTCGCCGTCGATTTTTGTTTTGACTAAATAATCCTGTACGCCGACGGAAATCAACCGCAGGGCAAGCTCTTCGTCGTTTTGGGCGGTCAAAACTACGATCGGCACATTTACCCCGTACTCCTGTACCCGAGCCACCGTCTCGATGCCAAAACTGTCTGGGAGTGAAAGGTCTAATAAAATTATGTCAAAAGTTTCTTGATTCAATCGCTGCTGCGCTTCGCTGAGGCGCTCTACTTTCGTCAGCAATATACGCTGCTGGCTGCTAATTTCTGAAAGTAAATCTTCAATAAGCTCAGCTTCTTGAGGGTTGTCTTCTACTAACAGAACTTTCAAGCAGGTAGGAGGCACACCTAAGTTAAAAACTGCTTTCATAATAGTTGTTAATCAAAAAGTTTTGTCAAGCCAACTTGGATTTCACTTTTATTTCCCGCGCCGTTATTGAATTGCACTTACATATACATCGGCGGTCAGATTCCGGTGTGAGCGATCGCTACAAAAAGTGTGTTTAAGACTTATAATTATATCACGCTCTGACTAGACTGTCAACGTGAAAAATTTTTTATTCTAACTGGCAATTTAACCTGTACTTTCTAGCTTCTGCCTTAAAATATAAGATTTAATTCAGCTTGCCCGGCCTTCTAGCTTATACATAAGTGCCTGCATGATGTCTCGATTAAGGCAGAGTAAAGTGAAAAGTTGAACCTTGACCAGGTTCCGACTCCACCCAAATAGATCCGCCGTGACGTTCCACAATTTTTTGACAAATTGCTAAACCAATACCAGTCCCAGAATATTCTCTTTGAGTGTGCAAGCGCTGGAAAATTTGAAAGATGCGTTCTTGATGCTGCGAAGCAATCCCAATTCCATTATCCGAGACCGAAAATAACCAGTTTTCCTGTTGTTTGCAAGCAGTAATATGTACCGCAGGCGGTGCAGCGTGGCGATATTTAATCGCATTGCCGATTAAATTTTGAAAGAGCTGTACGAATTGAGAACTCTCCCCCATTACCGCTGGTAATTCGGTGTAAGTAACAACTGCTTGAGTGTCGCGGATCGCCCCTTGCAAGTTGACGATTGCTTGCTGGACTGCGTGATTGCAATCTGTCATTTGAAAAGGTTTCCCACTCCGACCAACTCGCGAATATTCGAGCAAATCATCAATTAAAGTTTGCATTCTCGTGCAGCCCTGAACGATATTGCCGATAAACTTACTAGCTTGGCCGTCGAGTTGGTCTTTGTAGCGTTTTTCTAAAAGTTGAGCGTAGCTAGCAATGGTTCCTAAAGGCGCTTGCAAGTCGTGAGAAGCCACATAAGCAAATTGTTCGAGTTCTGCATTTGATCGCGCCAATTCTTGGTTAGATTTTAAGAGAGCCGATTCGGCGCGCTGGCGGTTCGATATCTCTTGTTGGAGGAGGAAATTTTGCTCTTGCAAGGCTTTTTCTACCGCGCAGCGGGTGCTGATTTCTTGTTGCAGGATTTGGTTTTTTTCGTGAAGGGTTTTTTCAACGGCGCGGCGGGTGCTGATTTCTTCTTGAAGCAGCACATTTTGTTCTTTTAGCTGCTTTTGTAAATTCCGCAGCGTGAGGTGACTTTCGATGCGGGCGAGCACTTCTTCAAACTGAAATGGTTTGCTGATGTAATCAACTGCTCCCACAGCAAAGGCGTTTACTTTGTCGAAAACTTCATCTTTAGCGCTGATAAAAATTACCGGAATTTCGCGAGTTTTCGCTTCAGATTTCAGGTGCTGACACACTTCGTAGCCGTTCATTTCCGGCATCATGATGTCGAGTAAAATCAAATCCGGCGGATTAGAATTGCAGGCTCTCAGAGCCATTTGCCCGTTAATCACGCAGCGGGGCGCGTACCCCCGATGAGTCAACATAGTAGACAACAGGCGCAGGTTTTCTGGCGTATCGTCTACTACTAAAATGTTTCCTAATGGCGTCTCTGGTGGTTGATTGTTCATTGATTATTTTCCCAAAAATAAAGGAAGTTCGGCAACGGAGCAGTGTACAAGATTTAACGGATGCAATAAGGCTTAGTTATCATCCACTGAAAAGTCAGAAGCAATCAAGCAAGGTTTTAGGTAATTAAGCAATTCCTAACCGTCTGATACGGTTGCTATCTTTTATTTCTAAATTACACAAAAGAGGTGGTTCATAGTAGGAATATTGGGGAGATAAAACTATAAATATGCTCAGAAACAGGGTTGGTAAGCATTTGTTTTTCCACAAGTTTTGTTATTGTTCGTTTACCAGAAAGAATTGGTTTAAAGCCGGAACCCTTGTAGGGAGAAATTAAAAGAAGACTATTCATTACTTCAATCCTCTTCCTTCCAGGTAGAGGTCGCCCTCCGAGGTCAACTGTCAACCCTTCGGCTTGCTTCGGCTCCCCTCGGCTCCGCTCGGGGCAAGACGCGAGCGCACAAGTCGCTCTTCGGGCGAGCTGTCAACTGTCAACTGAATGAACACTCCTCAAACCTGCAACAGCAGAGTCAGAGCATTATTGTTCCAAGTCCATCCTTTATCTAACACCTTAAATCCAGCTACTTTGCACATAGATTCTAATGCAGAGGCTGTAGGCAGCCACCACCACGGGCCAAAGTCGTTGACATCAAAAACTGCTTTTTCTGTTAGTCCTATAATTGGTGAGCCATAAAGATGGGGCTGCCAGTAAGCTGTTAAAATAGCTCGTTCTGCTTCGCTTAAAGCGGGAACAAACATTACCCCAGAAGCTGGAATTTCGTAGCGTCCCCGCTCGTTTTCTATAACTTCTTGGGTAATAGCTGAAGTTAAGATTAAATATTCCCCAGTTATTTGACGCAAGCCTGTTAAAATTTGCAAAGGGTGGGGGTGATGGTACAAAACTCCTGCACAATGAACTACATCATAAGGCTGACCAATTTCTGCAAGCTGAATCTGAGTTATATCTCGACTGATACAATTATAATTAGCAATATTTAAACTTGCCATGCGATCGCGAAAATCTTGCCCAAATTGGGCTGATGCGGGCGTGACATCAATCATTGTCAGAGAAACAGCACCGTATTTGCTAGCTACAGATACTTTTTCGTTGACAGTTCCCCACAAGCCGCCGACTTCTGCAAAAGTGTGATTTTTGACGACTCGGGCAATGTAGCGATCGCGAATATCGTCAGTCTCCAACTCTGATAGTATACTGCGATCGCCCGACAAGTGCTTTTTCTCCACAACTTCCGCCAATTTCCCAGATATTGCTGCATCTTGTGGCCGGATTTCTAAGGCCATCATGTACAAAACAATCGCTTGATCCAGCCGATCGCACTCAGCAAACTTTTGGGCAATTTCGCAGTAAAATTCAGGAGCGTGCAGCGGTTGCAATTCGTGGTGATAGTAGCTGGTAGCGGCGTCTAAACTTGCCGGAGTTCTTTTGATCAGAGCATCGCCTAACTTGGCGTAAATCTGCGGGAGAGCGGGTTCGATTTGCAGGGCGCAAAGGTAAGCAGAAACAGCCTCGTTCCACTCGTGCATCTGGGTCAAAGCATCGCCTAAATTGTAATAAGACCAAGAAAGATGGGGGTTGAGTTCAATAGCACGCTGATAAGCGGTAGCTGCTGCTTTCCACTGCTGGGTTTTTAACAGCGCTTCTCCTAAATTGTGGTAAGTCCAAAAGAAGTCAGGATTGAGTTCTATCGCCCGCTGGTAGGCGAAGGTTGCTGCCAACCAATCCTGGAGTTTAACTAAAGTTAAAGCTAAATTATAATGAGACCAAAAGAATTCGGAATTAAGGGCGATCGCCCGCTGGTAGGCAGTCGCAGCCTCCGACCATTTTTCTAGTTGAAAAAGCGCATCTCCCAACTTGTGACAAGATCCAGAATGATTCGGGTCTAAGTCAACAGCGCGCTGGTAGGATGCGGCGGATTCCGACCATTTTTCTAATTTGCCATAAGCTTCGCCGAGGCTGTAATAAGACCACGAAAAGTCTGGGTTAATTTCTACAGCCGTGCGGTAGATGATGACAGCTTCTTGCCATTGCTCTAACTTCAGTAGAACTGCACCTAAATTGGAATAAGACCAAAAAGAATCCGGATTCAATTCAATACTTTCGCGGTAGGCAGCCTCGGCTTCGCCCCAGAGTTCCTTGGCTTGCAAAACATTACCTAATTTGTAATGAAACTCGGAAATATCCGGCTGGAGCTTAATAGCTTTGCGGTAGTTGATAATAGCTTCTTCCCACTGCTTTAACTGGCTAGCAGCTTCGGCTAATTGGCAATAAGCCTCGCAACAACTAGAGTTTAAATAAATGGTTCTGTGGTAACAAATCAGCGCTTTTTCTGGTTTTTTTTGCGTCAACAACTTATTGCCCAAATCCAGATATTCTTCCGCTATTTCGAGCGGTTCCACCATCAGTGCTTGATACCAGCAATCTGTCGCTTCTTCGGCTTGACCGACTTCGGTAAATATCCGGCTCAAATTGCGGTAAAATCCTGCAAAGTCGGGTTGCAGGGAGATGGCTTTTTGGTAACAGGCGATCGCTTCTTGCCACTGTTGCAGGGTAGCGCAGAGTGTGCCGAGGTTAGCAAAAGCTTCGGCAAAATCGGGTTTTTGGGCGATCGCAACTTTATACCAATACCGAGCGTCTTCTAGCTTACCCTGAGCTTGCAGCGCCTTTCCTAGGGTTTTGCAAGTCTCGGCGGAATCGGGGTGGGATGCGAGAATTTGGTGGCAAAGTGCGATCGCCTCATCCAACTTTCCGGCGGCTAAATATAATTGGGCCTGTTTCTGTAAATCTACCGCTGCTGTTTCTGAATTCACTTTTTCCCTTCCTGTTTAGTAATAATTGCCTGTATAAGTTTAGAACAAAACTTGTCTAATTTCCGACTCATGCACAGACATCTCCCTAGCTGTAAGTACCCGATCACCTGCACGGGATTTGTGCGAGCGAACTTTAAGTTAATTTGCACAGAAGTTAAGGAAAAACCAATTTCGATTAAACTAAGATAGCAACAGGTTAACAGCGAGGTAAATAATGTCAGCAGCGACTCAGACACCGCAAGTCAGTGTAATTATACCAGCATACAATGGATCTCGCTACATTGTGCAAGCCGTAGAAAGCGCGATCGGTCAAACTTTTACAGATTGGGAAATTATTGTTGTAGACGACGGCTCGACGGATGAGACACATCAGGTATTGCAGCCTTATTTTGACAGAATTCGCTACATTTATCAGGAAAATCGAGGAGTAGCAGCCGCCCGCAACCGAGGAATTCAGGAAGCCCAAGGCGAATTTATTGCTTTTTTAGATCAAGATGACTTCTTTTTGCCCGATAAATTAGCAGCACAAATAGCGCTGTTTCGCCAGCAACCATCCTTAGGAATTGTTAACAGCGGCTGGCGTTTAGTTAACCAGCAAGGCGGTGCGATTTCCGAAATCACACCTTGGCTGTATTTCCCCAAATTAGACTTAGAAACTTGGATAGTACAAATGCCCGTACTTCCCAGCGCCATGATGTTTTCACGCCAGTGGCTAGAAAATGCAGGCGGGTTTAATTCAGAATTTGATTCAGTAGACGATTCAGATTTAGTCCTGCGTTTAGCAGTGTTGGGTTGCGAAGCAGCTTGGCTGCGTCAAATCACAGTATCCTACCGCCAGCACGACAAAAACGTATCCATAAAAAAAGCCCTGAAACAAGCAAATCTTTTTATTACCTTAAAACAGCAATTTTTCGCCAAACCCGATTTGCCACAGCACATCCGCGAATTAGAAAATCCGGCTTTCTACGAAGCATTGACTTGGATGGCGTGGCAATTGTACTATAGTGGCTATCCAGTAGAAGCGGTTGAATTTTTCCAAAAATCTTTTAACTACAGTCATTATTCTCCCGCAGAAACTGTAATAGATTGGATCAAACGTCTGGATTCTATCTCTAAAGCTTACGGGCTTACTCTCGATTCCCGATCTTTAAGAAACTTACCACAATGGCAACAGTTAATGACTAGCATACTTCCCCAAAAAACAACGCGAGTTAGCGTAATTATCCCGACGTACAACAGCGCACGCTACATTATTAGAGCGGTAGAAAGCGTTTTAGAGCAAACTTACAAAAACTGGGAAATTATTGTCATAGACGATGGTTCTACAGACAGCACTCGCCAAGTTTTAGATGCTTACCGCGATGTAATTCAGTACGTCTATCAGGAAAATCAAGGCGCAGCAATAGCTCGGAATCGCGCTTGCGAGATTGCCAAAGGCGAATTCTTAGCTTTTCTGGATGCTGACGACTTTTTTCTGCCAGAAAAACTTGCAAAACAAATTGCTTGTTTTGAAGCTGACCCCTCTTTAGGGATGGTACAAAACGGCTGGTTGATGGTTGATGAAACCGGAAAAGATATCTACGCATCCCTGCCTTGGGAAGACTCGCCCAACTTAGATTTAGAAACCTTTGTTCTGTACAAAAGCGTGCGTCCCAGCGCCATGATGCTGCGGCGCGAGTGGTGGGAACGTCTGGGCGGTTTTGACCCTCGCTTTCCGCCAACTGAAGATTTAGATTTTGTCTTGCGTTTAGCTTTAAAAGGCTGCAAATGTGTTTGGTTGAAAGAGATATTAACCTGCTATCGGCAGCACGATAGCAATCTCATGTCCGGCGGGCAAAAAGTGATGAAAAGTATGGAAACTGTGATGGAGGAATTCTTCGCCCGACCAGACTTGCCCGATCGCATACGCAAACTAAAAAAGGCAGAACGTTACAAGTGTTTAGTGTGGATAGCGTGGCGGATGTACCACAACGGATATTTGACAGAGATGGTCGAGTGCTTGAGAAAATCTCTGTACTATACTCCTTATAGTGGCACGGAAACTGTTTTTAAATGGTTGGAAACTTTTAGAGTTTCTTCGCAAGAATACAGCAACAATTTTGATGCCTATGCCTTAACCAATTTACAAGAATGGCAAGACATAGTGGTGGAGGCAGTAAATAATACTTATCCATTGAAATCTGCGCCGAGTTCAAGTGGCCGCAAGCTTGCAGGGCACGTACTCCTGTACGCAGAAGACCACGGAATCGGCGGTTTGGCGCAATTCAACCACTCGCTGCTTTGCAAATTAGCAGCGGACGGCTACCGAGTTACTAGCGTGCAAACTAAAGCTTCTAATCCTTTAATTACCGAACAGCAGCAGCTAGGTATCGAGCATATTTGGCTGGAGTTCGATACGATGAGGGAGTTTTTGCGAATTGCTTACAATTGTACGGATGCTGAAATAATTTATGCGGAAGCTAAACCGGATTTAATTATATTTAGCGATGGCTGGCCGATGGCAAATTTTGCGGCGAAACAAGTTGCGATCAAACAAAACATACCTTATGTAATTACTCTCGGTTATATCGATCGCACTTATCAACATTTCAACCGCGGAGATCAAGTTCCCTATTTCGATGCAGTGGCCTATCAGTACAATTTAGCCAAAGCCGCAATCGCTGTTTCCCACGAAAATTTAAACTTGTTCAAGAGTTTATTCAAAATGCCTCTGGAACAGGGAAAAGTTATTTATTACGGCAGGCCGAACAATTACTTTGAACCGCCCAATCTCTCAACTCGCCAACGCCTGCGCCAAGAACAAGGAATCCCCGAAGAAGCTGTGGTTTGTTTCACGGCTGCGAGACTGACTCCAATTAAAGGATATCAATATCAATTGCAGGCGATCGCCAAACTGAAAAATCTGCCAATTTGGCCCCAGCTATATTTCGTTTGGGCAGGCCCAGGTTCCACCACCCACGACAATATGGAGCCGGAATTGAGAGCAACTGTCAGCCAATTAGGAGTCAGCGAACAAGTTAAATTTATAGGCCAGCGGTGGGATGTTGCCGATTGGTTAGATGCCAGCGACATCTTTATTTTATCATCCGAAGCAGAGGGAATGCCGCTAGCAGTTATGGAAGCAATGGCGAAAGGATTGCCCGTAATTGCCACAGCAGTCAGCGGCATTCCCGAAGAGTTGGGAGATACCGGAAAGTTAATCGCCGATCCGAC
This sequence comes from Cyanobacteriota bacterium, assembly GCA_025362325.1. GTDB lineage: Bacteria > Cyanobacteriota > Cyanobacteriia > Cyanobacteriales > Microcoleaceae > Microcoleus. The sequence continues at coordinate 20,031 of JANYGO010000365.1, forward strand.
AATTGATTCGCAACAGACAGCACAAGAGTTAGCCACAACGGTAGAACTATGGGCCCAAAATCCTGAATTGCGGAGACTAGCAGGACAAGCTTGTAAACTGCGGGCAGAAGAGCTTTTTAAGGAAGAACGGATGGTTTTGGAATACGCAGAAGTTGTCGCCCAAGTCTTGTCTGCTAGCGACAATCGAGATAAATTTGCGTTAGCGAAGCCCTCGAAGAGGATCGCCCCCAAAGTCCAAAAGCAGATCGAAAAAGTTGACAGTATGCTCTATTACTATTATCTAGTATGGCAGGCATGGCAAGCTTGGGATCGCGGAGATCAGTCTGGGATGCTTGACAAGTTGCAGTCAGCTTGGAAATGCACGCCATTGTTGACAAGCGAAACTATCTTGAGTTGGGTCACAAATTTTGTTGCCTTATCTTCAGAAAAGGGTGGTCAACTTGATACTTACTCGCTAATTCATTCAGAATCATGGCAAAAATTGATGGAATTAGTACAGGGTTATGAAGTTGCCTTGTCTGTTCCTTAAGACTTTTTGAGGTCGATCCCTGAAAAGCGGTTTGTAGTAAGGACTTTAGTCCTTATTAGCTGAAATATTTTAGATAGGACTGAAGTCCTTACTACAAACCTACTAATGTTTGTGATTGATTCCTATTTTTCAATTCGCCACCTAATGCAATATGCAATTAACCTTCAAGTTCAAACCTATTAATAAGCTGCTGCCAATTTGCTTAGCTGTGGTAACTCTCCTGTTAATCGCGTATTTTGGGCAGCAAAGAGCGATCGCCCAAATGCGATCGAACATCACAGTCGATTTTGGACAACCAGCCACCGGTATAACGTCCATGAGCGGCATCTTGCACGGAATTGACCCCAGCAAGCCCCCGGACAGCTTGGTCAAACCCTTGCAGCCGAAGCTGTGGCGCGCGGGAAGACTCGATGTTTACGATCGAGTAATCGCCAGCGGAGCCGAATTTCAACTATTAGTTAGCGACCTCTGGGGCTACGGTAGCAATCCCAAAGGCTGGCCCTATCAAAATTACCCGGCGTGGGAAGCATTCATCCGACAGTTAGCCCAGCAAAATAAAGGCAAGAAAATCATTTGGGATATCTGGAACGAACCGGATTTAGCAAATCCGTTTTGGAAGGGAAGCAGAAAACAATTCTTTGAAACTTACAAAAGAGCTTACAGAATATTGCGGGAAGAATTGGGGCCGTCAGCGATGATTGGCGGGCCGAGCATCAGCACTTACAACAAAGAATATTTAACCGAGTTTTTGGATTACTGCAAAGCGAACAAACTGGAAGTAAATTTTCTAGCTTGGCACGAACTAAACGATACGATAATTTTATTTGTGGACGATCACGTAATCGATGCTAAACGCAATTTTCAACAAAGTCCTTTTTACAAGGAACTGAAATTGCAAAAGATTTACGTCAACGAAATTGTGGGGGAATTAGCTCAGTATCAGCCTGGGGAAATTTTAGGTTATTTGTATAACTTGGAGTATGCAAAAGCAGACGGTGCTTGCAGAGCTTGTTGGGATACAACAGTAGGTAAAAAAGTTAGCAATTGCTTCAACAATACGCTGACTGGGATGGTTACGCCTAATACTTTTGAGCCGAGGGCGGCTTGGTGGACATACAAAGCTTATGCTGACGGAGTGAATTCACGGGTGCTGAGCCGATCGGATAACGATCGCCTTGTCGCTTTAGCCAGCAAGTCAAATCCTGAAGGTAAAGCGCAGGTGCTTTTAGGTTATTTCGATCGCAATTATTCCTCAGCAACAACCGTTACTTTGAATCTCGCAAATTTGCAGCAGCTAGGTATTGAAAGCGGTCAAAAAATTAGTCTGAAATTAGAGAAGATTCCTAACAATCTAGAAGGGACTGTGCAAAAGCTGGTCACGGTTAAAGAAGAAAGTGTTTCGGTTGTTGGAAATAGCTTGAATTATGTTATTTCTAACTTCAATGTTCATGAAGGTTACTTGTTGACTATCAAGCCCTAGATAACCCCTAGCCCCATTAAAAATGGGGGACAAGAAAGAGCTTTAACTGGTTCCCCGGCTCTGCCTAGTAACGAGTAGAATACATAGAGTTTAGCTGGGATTATGCAAAGATTTTTGCACTGATTAACTGGTTCCCAGGCTCTGCCTACTAACCCATATCTAGAGGCTCTGCCTCGGTGCAGAAAATGGAGGCAAAGCCTCCCGATCTGCGTTACTAGGTAGAGCATAATAACGAGTAGAATACATAGAGTTTAGTTGGGATTATGCAAAGATTTTTGCACTGATTCCAACCATTCTCTGACTGTTTCATTCTCTGAGTTTGGGTCATAATAACAGCCTAATTCATAGAGGATGAATGTTTCTAAGTCGGCTGGGGCGATCGGCATTTCTAGCAATTTGCTAAGTTCTTCCGATGTCGCTTCAATACTTTCGGGCGGTTCGCTGCTGCGGTAGTTGTTCACTACATCGCTGGCAGTTTCAGCTTCTAGCGGCCAGTCTTGGTGAAAGTAGGAACTGAAAAATTGGGTTAAATTAGGAAATTGATTGATCATTCGGGATAAGCTGTGCGAATAAAGTATCCGGGAGACAATTTGGTGCTGCGTTCGAGGATTATTTTTAGGCGAGATGTTGAAGTTGCCTTGGATTGGCCGCGAGTCAGAGTAATGCCAATTATTCTGTGGGCGTCGTATTTGATTGTATAACGATTGCCTCTTTTTTTCATCCAGGAGTCGATCGCACTTTTATTTGTGTCCATTGCTTCAGCAATCGCCGATTCGGCTACGGAACGGTAACTAAAGGAAGATGCGGAAGAAATTCTCTTTTCCTTTGCCAGTCGCTGCGCTAGTTGTGATTCTGTTTTGCCAACGTGCCTCTCTAAAGTGTGTCCTCCTGCTGCTTCGTGAAAGTCTAATCCGCCGCCCGGTATGTTCGGTACAAAGGCTATGGTGGTTTGTGGTATAGTTGAGAGTCCCGGTGTCAAAACCGTGGCGTAAACACCAGGTATTGCTGATTGGAATAAGATAATTATTGAGGCAATCGTGCATATTATACCTATAAACTGTTTTAGGCGATCGAGTTGAGTTTTCATTGCGGTTTCCGATCTTCAGTATAGTTGTCTACTGTTGTTTGTCTGTTTCCTACTTTACCATTGGTGAGTTAGGAATTGCGCGCAGCATTTAAGTAGGCGGTGCGCATGGCGCACCCTAGGATAATTTAGAATAGTTCGTGAGGTCTGTGGTTGACAAAGCTTCACCATGAGAAAATGTTAATAATTCTTTGGAAAAATGACTGAGGATTGATGATACATTAATTGATCATCTTGAGAAATTTGAAAAAATGCAAGTAGTTATCCTGGCTGGTGGTCTTGGTACTCGTCTCAGAGAAGAAACAGAATTCCGCCCCAAACCTTTAGTCGATGTCGGCGGGTATCCGATTATTTGGCACATTATGAAGATTTACGCCCACTACGGCTTTCAAAACTTCATTGTGTGCTTGGGCTATCGCGGCAACATGATTAAAGAATATTTTCTGAATTATGAAGCCATGAACAATGACTTTACAATCTGTCTGGGACGCAAGAATAGTATCACTTATCAAGAGGAACATCGCGAACAAGATTTTCATGTAACGCTGGCTGAAACTGGTGCGGAAAGCATGACGGGAGGGCGGGTAAAACGGATCGAAAAATATATCGATCGCGATAATTTCATGGTGACATACGGCGACGGAGTTGCTGATGTCGATATTGAGGCATTGATGGAGTTTCACAAGTCTCATGGTAAGCTGGCAACTGTTACTACATTTCGCCCGATTTCGCGTTTTGGAATTTTGGATGTAGACAGCGATAGCCGTGTAGTAGAATTTGCGGAAAAACCTCAAATAGATGGCTGGATTAGTGTTGGATATATGATATTTAACCGCCGGGTGTTTGAGTATTTGGGGGGAGATGATTGTATTTTGGAACAGGAGCCGATGCAGCGTTTGGCAGCAGATGGACAGTTGATGGCTTATCGTCACGATGGCTTCTTTTTTGCGATGGATACTTATCGGGAATACAAGTATTTAAACGAGCTTTGGGATCAAGGGAAGGCTCCTTGGAAAGTTTGGGAATAAGATAAGATGTCGGTTGAAACCAGGTTTAGACAAAGTAAGACGGCGGTTGAAACCGCATTGTCTTCAACCCACGGAGGTGCGTGAGTGTTTGTGTAGACGCGGTTTCAACCGCCCAGTCTGAAGAAGCCGCCTTGTCTTCAACCCACAGAGGTGCGTGAGTGTTTGTGTAGACGCGGTTTCAACCGCCCAATATTCTATAAAATCATCATAAAAAATGGATTTTAAAGATCTTCTCAACACCACAGAAACTTATCTGAAAGAGTGCGTTGTACCTCGCGCGGAAATTATCGACAGCGACTCGGAAGCGCTGAAAATAGCACTTGTAGGATTGGAAAATCGATCGCTCTTAGGGTTGCGAGTTCCCCAAAAATGGGGCGGCGCGGACATTCCACGGGAGATTTTTTACGAATATCAGGAATTGACGGCTCGATATTCCGGCGCTTTGTCTTTCCTGCAAACTCAGCACCACAGCGCAACTGCGATGATTGCCAGCAGCGACAATGAAATGCTAAAAAGTAGATACTTGGACGCGATCGCCCAAAAAGAGTTACGCTTGGGTGTTGGGTTTTCGCATTTAAGGCGATCCTCTTCGAGGGCTTCGCTAACGGGCAATCCGGCTGTCACCGCAACTCCCGCACCAAATGGCTATTTACTATCGGGGAATGTTCCTTGGATTACAGGTTTTGGCTTGTTTCAAAAGTTTATTGTGGCTGCGGTACTTCCAGACAATCGCGCGGTTTTTGGTGTGCTACCTTTTGCCAATATTGACCGTGAATATGGTAAAATAGCTGTGAGCGAAATCATGCAGTTAATCGCTATGAACTCGACTAATACTGTGACAGCAACTCTCGATAATTGGTTGCTGCATGAATCGGAAATAATTGCGGTTAAACCTGTTGGTTGGATTGCGGAAAACGACAGCAAAAATATCCTGAATTTTGTTCCGGCTACTTTCGGCTGTATTCGAGCGGGATTGGATGTAATTTCAGCGGCGGCGACTTCTAAAGATTCACCTGTAATAGCGGCGGCTTGCCAAAAATTAGAGCAGAAGCTCGATCGGCTAAAACAGCATTTCCTACAATCTCAACATAGCTCAAAAGCAGAACAATTAGCCCTCCGAGCGGAAGCCATTGATTTAGCGGTGCGCTGCGGGCACGCTGCGGTTGTGGTTTCCAGCGGTGCGGCTAACGGTACGCTGCACCCGGCTGGAAGAGTTTATCGAGAGGCTTTGGTGTATACTGTTTCCGGGCAAACAAAGGATGTGATGGTGGCGGAGCTCGATCGGATTGTCAGTCGATTTTAGATTTTAGATTTTAGATTTTAGATTTTAGTATTGTAGGGTGCGTCAGCTAGGATGATTTTCGATTTAATCGCTCGGCTAATCGCGCTCCGCACCGTACCATTGAAATAACGTGAGTTTTTTTGCCGATGACAAACAACTTTAATTCAAACAATTTAAAAACGATCGCCTACCGCGACATTATAGACTTAAGCCATACAATTCATCCAAACATTCCCATCTGGCCTGGTGATCCAGCGGCAGAATTTGAAACAGTATCTCAAATAGAAAAAAACGCCTATTTCCTGCGAAAATTCTCAATGGGAGAACACAGCGGCACTCACATCAACGCACCCAACAGCTTCGAGCCAGCAGGCGCGAGTGTTGATAGTTATGCGCCACAGTCGCTAGTTTCGTCCGCAATTGCGATAGACATTCGCGAGCAAAGTCTTGCCAATCCCGACTACACTTTAACTATAGATGATATATTGAATTGGGAACAGAAACACAAATTTATAAAACCGGGAAATCTAGTTTTATTGTATACTGGCTGGCAAGCAAAATGGGAGGACGAGCGAGCATTTTTCAATCCTGACGATGGCGGAGTTTGCCACTTTCCCGGATTTGGTAAAGCAGCCACTCAATTTTTGCTAGAAGAGCGCTCAATTGGCGGAATTGGTACTGACACCCACGGAGTCGATCCGGGACAAGATGAAAGTTTTGCTGTTAATAAACTGGTATTGGAAAAGCAGCGAATTGTGCTGGAAAATCTGGCAAATCTTGACTTGTTACCTGCGGCTGACTTTATGCTAGTTATCGGAATATTGCGCCTTTTGGGAGGTTCCGGTTCGCCCGTGTCGGTGTTAGCTTTTGTGGCTTGATGCGTTCATTCAGTTGACAGTTGACCGCTCGACAGTTGACAGCACTTGACAATCATAAGGAAGAGCATTGGAGTATTGAATAGCCTTCTTTTAATTTCTCCCTACAAGGGTTCCGGCTTTAAACCAATTCTTTCTGGTAAAATTGGATTGAGAGAAGTCGAGTACAAATATTAAGATTAATGACAGAACTGCCCAAAGATCTCAATGATGCGATCGCCCAATCCCGCATTGCAACCGCCGCCGCCCTCTCGGATGGCAAAACTCTGCTGCAAGTCGAATTAGTATTTCCCGAAATCGCCCTGCAAGCACAGTCTATCACCCAACAATTCCTCCCAGAATTTGAAGCAATCCAGTCCGGGGTGAAAGTCTTTTTCCCCGATACTGGTTCAGCCGCCCTCGCCCGCCGCGACTGGGGAGAAACAGCGTTTAAAGTAACTGATTTGGGCAGCAGCCGCACGCCTGTTGAAGATAAATTAGCACCGGAAGATCAACTGTTTTTGCTGGTGAATCCGGCGGCTGTAGAAGTGGCGCAAGTCGAAAAACTTTACATTGCTGCGGGCGATCGCCCTGTCATCCTACTTAACCCGCGCCTCGAAGATGTTGCTACCATAGGTATAGGCTATGCAGGTCGTCAATTGCGCGATCGATTCCTCAACAAAATCGAATCCTGCTACTACATCAGACCCCTAGACACTGCGGCTTTATTCCGCTGCTACCCGCAACCCTGGCAAGTCTGGCTAGAAACAAACGACGAATACGAATTAATTTCGGAAACTGCCCAAAAACCCGTCGGAGACGATTTAGAGCGGATTTTAGCAAAGGCTATGGGAACCGCCGATCCCAATTCCACCGCACCTGCAAAACCGCTAAAAAAGAAAGGTTTTTTGGCAGAACTCCAGACTTTCCTCAAAGCTTTGACTCAGTAGTAGCAGTTGCAAAAGCACAATTAACAGCGGTTTTCCATTCTATGAAATACGCGCAGGACACGGCACTGCCGTGTCCCTACGGGATATTTGTACTTCACTCAACTGAAAACGGCGATAACTTAGCAAGGTTGCTATCAGTAGCTGCGCAAACAGACACTGGCGAGTTTTACTGAATCTTTATATAAAGCAGTATAATGGGTGACACCCCTCCTTCGCAAAAGAAGGGAGGAAATAACAGGGAAATCAGATGCTCTAAGCTAGTAATTCAAGTTTTGAGTCAGGGAAGCGGATAAACACAGTGGATCACCGGCGCATTGTTATCGGGGACGTACACGGGCATTATGACGGTTTAATGCTCTTGCTAGAGGCAATTGCCCCCAGTTTGGACGATCGCGTCTATTTTTTGGGAGATTTAATCGATCGCGGGCCGAAAAGCGCTCAGGTATTAGATTTTGTCCAGCAAAGCCCCTACCAAACCCTGCTGGGAAACCACGAACAACTGATGTTAGATGCTTTGTCGGGGCCGCAGGTGGACATGAGGGCGTGGCAATCTTGGCTGTACAGCGGCGGGGATGCGACAGTCGCCAGCTACAGGGATACAGGGATGATGCCGTACAAACACTTAGAGTGGCTGCGATCGCTCCCTACGTACTTAGACTTAGGGGATATCTGGCTGGTGCACGCGGGTGTGCATCCGACTATGCCAATTAGTGAACAGTCGATCGAACAATTGTGCTGGATTCGCAAAGAATTTCACACGATACCGAAACCATATTTTCCCAATAAATTAATTATCACTGGTCACACGATCACTTTTACCTTTGAGGGTGTGAGGCCTGGTGAATTAGTCAGGGGCCAAGGATGGCTGGATATTGACACGGGTGCTTATCATCCGAAAAGTGGCTGGCTGACTGGATTTGATCTGAGTTACCGCAGAGTTTACCAGGTAAATGTGTTTAACAATCAAGTCCGAATTTTGCCGTTTGACGAAGTTGTCAGACAATTGAAGCCACAGATTCCACTTCCGAAACCTGAGATGAGCTCTGTTGTTCAACAGCAGAGTTAAATTAAGCACCAGGCGGTTGAAACCGCCGTTTAATCTTGAGTCGGCGTCCGGCGGACATCGTTTGTGTAGACGCGGTTTCAACCGTACGTCCGATCTACGATCGCAAAAGCCGACGCATTTCCAACTTATAAGCCGCATTATTCAAACCTTCACCGCTAGCGAGATCCGGATCTATCGCCTGGGAAATCGCAGCAATCCGATCGCTAGTAGCCGGGTGAGTGCTCAAAATGCTTGGCGGAGAAGGTTGGTTGAGCAACTTTTTCATAAAATCAACCATCGCAGATTGAGCGTAGCCCGATCGCCCCATAGTTTGCAATCCTAACTGATCCGCCTCGTACTCAGCTTGGCGGCTGTGGGGGCGGCGCAAAGCCAATTCCACTCCAATCTGCACCGCCTGAGAACCATCGAGCCCCGCCGCTGAAGCTACACCAGAGGCGATCGCCATTTGACGCATTTGTTTAATCGAGTGGCGAGCACTAATATGCCCGATTTCGTGGGCGATTACGCTTGCTAATTGGGCCTCATTATCTGCCGCCGCCATCAAACCCTTATTCACATAAACAAAACCGCCCATTGTCGCAAAAGCATTAATATTGTCGTCATCAATCACCTGAAAAGTATAAGGAATATCCGGGCGAGTGCTTTGCTCTGCCAGCCGTTGACCGATGCGGTTGATATATACTGTAGTGGCGCGATTTCGGTCAAGCTTAAACTCGCTTTTCGTCAACTGCTGATTGATTTGTTGGCCAACCGTCACCTCTTGGCGATCGGACATATTCGACAATTGAATAACTTGAATCCCCCGAAAAATCAGTTCCGGCAACGAAAATGCTTGAGTCGGTTCTGGGGAAATCACCCAAATACCCGCAGCCACAATCACCGACAGAAATAGATAAATCCCCTTCCCACAAGTACGCCTACAAGTCAACCACAAACTTTTTAACATAATTAATACGTGTCAGAAGTTAGATTAATTTTTAGGAAAAACTCAAAAAGTCACTAAATCGGCAGACGAAATTTAAGCCTGCTTAGTTGCTATGTTAACTTGTTGACCCCCACTCTCCCATCTCCCCATCTCCCAGTCCCCCAGTATCCCCCTCTCCCCCAGTCTCCAAGTCCTGCGGATTTTGAGCGATCGTTGTGGTAATATCTTTTGGCTTGTACAGATACTCCTGTCGCTGTCCGTTTATAGGCGATTTATGAAAATTTTGGATTCTCAAGGCCGACTGTTCGGCAAACTCAGCATTCTAGACGTAGGTGCCGCGATGATTGTGCTGCTAGTTGCAGTCGGCATCTTCTTCTTTCCTGGCACATCTGGCGGTTCCGTCGCCCAAGTCGGCGCTAGTGTCAAACCTGTAGAGATAGATGCAATTGCGATCGGACTCAAAGGCACAAACGTTCAAGATTTGTTCAAGCCCGGGGATAAAATCAATGTGGTGATCCGCAATCAACCCTCCGGTCAAATTACGATCAAATCCGTCAAAACCCTCACCAGAACCCTAGCAGTTCCCCAGCCCAACGGCACTCTCAAAGCTCTACCCGATCCCAGAGAAGAAGAATCCTTCAGCAGAAATATGATGTTTACCCTAGAGGGAAAAGGTCAACTGACTGAAAACGGCCCAGTTTTAGGGAATACCAAAGTCAAAATTGGCACTACGCTAGAACTTGAAGGCAAAAAGTACATTTTCAATGCCAGCGTCATCGACGTGCGAGTCAAAGAATAGTCATTGGGCATTGGCCAAACAGGTCATTGGTCATTGGTCATTAGTCATTGGGAATTGGTGTCAATTTCAGACTAAAATCCATTAGAAATCTCGCTTCTAGCAGAGTCTAGATCCCCCCTAGCCCCCCTTGCTTTCGGGGGGGACAAGAGTATTGTCAAAGTCCCCCTTATTAAGGGGGATGCGAGGGGGATCTAGACTTGGATATAAACGAGAGATACAGAGGTCTTTAGGATTAAGTTGATATCTATGGGTAGTGGGAATTAACCTTCCTTCTTCCCTCGAACCGGGAACCTCTATCCGTGACATCCGTTACATCCGTTAAAAAATCCGCTGCCGAACTTCACCCTTCCGAAAGCAACCTTAAATACTGCCGAATTAAACCAATAGTCACAGCGGGAACTTCCAACTGCGGAGTCAAACCCACATTTTCCAGAGATTGAAAAACTTTAATTGCTTCTCGGTTGAGATTAGCCAACCGCTGACCAATCTCCGGGCTAGTAAACTGAGATTTTTCACCCCAAATAATCGCAGTCGGCGTTGTTAGCTGAGTGATATACAGCGACAAATCAAAACACAAATCTCCCCGCACAAAAGACAGCGCGGCATATTCTGCATTTGGTTCCAAAGCAGATTCCAGATAAGCGTCCACAATTTCTTGGTAAACGCGACGGGAATCTGCAAATTGGCGCTGTTCTAAGAAGCTGCGGATGCCGCCATCTGTGGCGATGCCGGTACTGTAGAGCAAGCGGTCTAAAATCGGCGTGTTGACTAGCTTAGCGAAGAAACTGCTGCCGTAATCTTGTCCGAAGTCCGACAAACCGCTGGGAATCGTCAAAATAAGCGATTTGAAGAGATCCGGGCGGGCGATCGCAGCTCGAATCGCGATCGCCCCCGTCAGTGAAGAAGCTATCACATCGGTCGGACTGCCGCAAGTTTTATCTAGAAATTCAATCAAAGTTGTGATATAATCTTCAACCTGATAATTTCGGGGCGGATGTTCCGATCGCCCCCAACCTATCAAATCAGGTGCTAAAGTTCGATATTCTGGCGCAAAAGCCGGATAAACTTTCGACCATTCGTAGGCACTCGACCCGCCCCCAAAACCGTGAAAAAATACCAAATTCGGTTTATTTTCCGGCGTTGAGGTCGGCAATCCGATCCAAGGCATTTTTTCAGCAGTGTAGTAAACCATTCTGCCGAGAGAAGTAACTATTGATCGCTGACCGAAGCCGAGGGGAACAAACATAAATAAGCCTCAATCGCTATTAGATTTTAGATTTTCGTCCGCCGCCCCGCCTCTATTTAAAAAAGTTGCAAAGCTAGCGGAGTTTTTGTAAAGATTGAGTAATGATTTCAATCTATTTTAGTACAAGTGAACCCTGAAACTACAGACAGGAACTAAGTTTTGCGATTTGGGCAGTTCGGCTGTGTAGTTATCCTCACCCTTGCTTGCCTACCGCTGATCGGAGATAATAGCAAAATGATGGGTAAGACCCCTCAACAGAATAAAGTCTGTTTGCCGACCCGGAAAGCAGGCGCTCGGAAAGCAGGAGTATTAAATATATCTCGCTTTCAGACCCACCGCTGCAAAGCTGGTGCGAACCAATCACGAATAATTAATTACCATATTTTGCGGAGCAGTGGCTTTTGAGGTCGAAAGTCCTTGTTGAAGGGCGGGCGATCGGTTTTCGATTCCGGCATTGCAGGGAGAGTCAATTTCCCAGGCCTCGCCATTATAAATTCCAAAACACCAGAAACAACTAATCTCAGGGAGATCTACTAAAAATGCAACTGCTTAGGAAACGGGATCGCGAGGGTTTTATGGTTGACGCAAAAAGTCTTCAATCGGACGGGTTTGCAGAATTTGACACTGCCTGTCGAAGCATGGATTTAAATGGCAAAAAGTCTTTAGTCGCCACTCCAGAACGCTCGGGCGCAGGGTTAGAGGTGCGATCGCGCGCCACCGTACCGGCGATCGTCCGCCTAGCTTTAGAAGACTTAAAATGCTTTGAAGTAGTAGAACACCAGTTTGCACATTGGGGGGTGACTTTTAGCAATGCCGTCGCCATCCAACCTTCAAACCCAGCATTTTTCATGGGTTCTGGGGCAACAGTGTTAATGGGAGCCCCCAAAACCGGACTGATAGAAGTAACTTTCAAGCATCCAGTTCGCAGCGTGTCAGGACTTGTCACCAGTTCGCGACGAACTGTTTTATCTGCTTGCGACATCGACGGGAACCCAATTGTTCAGGATGAAATGCCTGCGCCCAATCTGGCAGGGTCTAATTCTCCGATCGCCCCTAGGGCTCCCCTGCGCGTCAAAGCTCCAAATATTCATCGAATTAGTTTTTATGCTTTTGACGGTCAGCTAATAGTCGATGATTTTACTTTTGGGTTCTAAAGCAGTGCCATAAGTATCGTCCCAAGTCTGCAAACCTTCGAGAAGGGCATTGCGGACTAAAGCTTCCGGTTCTCGACTCAGCATCAGGCGAAAGCACTCGGCAGCGCGGTAACGGGCGATCCTCTTGGTTAGCGCAGCCCTGGAAGAAAAGGGCTTTTCTGCCGATCGCTTCCAAGGAGCTAACGAACTTTTCACCGAACTCACAGGGCCAAACCCACCGTTATTCACCAAATCTGTCATTTGTCGCACTGCAATCAAACGCTTCACCGGGTCAGCATCAGTCAAATCTGCCAGGATGCGATCGAGCGTTGCTTCATCTTGTTCGGCCCCCAGACTCAGCGCCTGCCGCAGCAACAGCCCTGCAATCGCGACCGTGCCAAAATTCTGCAAAATCAGGTTCAAAGCCATCCAGTGGCTCTCGGAGTCCGCCCAAATCCCCAAACTCAGGTAAGCGCCCAAGGTAGCAATGCCGCCGCTGCCCACCGCTACAATAAATCGGCGGTTCGGGCTCTGGCAAAATTGCTCGACGAGCGATCGCAGCAATTGCCAGTCCCGCGACTCTCCTCGGTAAACCAGCATCATCGCTGCGATCCCCAGACCAGTCGAAAACAGTAACTGACTGTTCCACAACCCCCAAACTGCTGCGGGGATGCAAACTGCCAGCCAACCTTGAGAGCGAGTCAAACGCTCTAGCAGCCACTTGAGAAAGGCGGCAGAAACCATAGGCGCTCCGGTCGGAGCGACGATCTTGGCACCAACTCTGCGTCGCTTTTTTTCTGCCGTCCCTGGGGTGCCGGGGGGGCGATCGTGACTCAATTGAGTCAACGGGGTATCGCTCATTTCTATGGACAGGTCGAACGATGGTGGCTGACCGAGTTGCAAAGTGCGATCGGACTCTTTCACTACTGGTCGATTCAGCTTGGTTGTATTTTTTTTAAGTTTATTCATACTGACTTTTTTGAGAAATAACTTAAAATTATCCCGGCGTTTTTTGCACTGATTTAGATTGTCGTCCAACCAGAGCCGTATTGCTCTATGATACCTGAAAATTCAACCTTTGGCGACTACCGCAATTGCGCCGAATTTCGAGAAATACTTTCCCAAAATAGAGCTGTTAAACAATACTTCGGACAGTTGTTGATTGCCAACAGTACCATCAGGTCGATCGGGCAATATGCCTTCACAGCAAAACGCTGACTGCTTGCCTCTCAACCTAAGTTTACTCGCCTGCGGACTCTTGACTTTACTCTCGCCTGGTTTCTATAGCAACCGCCACATCGGTGAGGACATAAATAACCGGAATGAATAGAGCCGATACCCGTACCGAATCAATGATTTGATTCCCGTTATGCAACCCTTCGACGGAGCTCAGGACAAGCTGTCAACTGTCGAGCGGTCAACTGTCAACTGCTATAGCTACCTATTGGTGATCTATCAAACTGCGATAATGCAACTGTGGCTAGGTATTGATTCAAGATTGTTGAGAAAAGCACGACAGGTGAACAGCGAATATTTCTGGATAACTCTTGATACAGAAGGTCATCGAGTTTGGGTGGGGACAAAACCCGAAAAACTTTAAATTTATGAAATTTGGGGGATTTTGAGTGATTGAATTCGTCCGCCGAGAAATGCGGGTCAAAAATTTAGCCTTTTGCCCGCCGCCCCTGGGTTTCAGATGAGGCTGGTTCACAGCTTGACCGCTATCTGGACGAACCCCAACCTCAGGGCCGACGGAGAAGCCACACGGAATTGTTTAGAGAATCAATAGCAGGATCGTTCCTAAACTGCTAAGATTTTTGAATTAATGAAAGCAGATCGAGTTCGGTAAATGAGCCGTAATTCTGGTAACAGCCAGAACCGTGGCGCCCGATCGGCAAGATCGGCTAGAGATCGGGGTAACGAGAGAGCTCCGGCGCCTGGATATGACGATCGGCAAGATCGGATTACCATAGCAGTTTGCGATCGTCCGGGTTCAAACCCGTAAAACAGCAGCGCCAAGACTCTGCCGCGCGTTCGGCAAGTGCGAAGGCTGTAACAACAGCGGCTGCAAGACCAGACTGAAACAGAAATGTTGCCCCAAATTGTGTCTTTGGAGGTTACGCTAGTGAAGAGAGTCCAAGAATATTTACGATCGAGACTTGATTAGTCTACCTTGTAATTTATTGCTCAGTTGTCAAGCCCAACAGTTTTGCATTTTCTGGCAAGCGAGACTTTTGGCACTTCCAACAAGTGGGGAACTCGACCGTCAAAAAGCTTGGGTTTCGATCGCACAAGCCCTTACTTATAGCAGTTGACAGTTGACCGCTCGACAGTTGACAGTTGACAGTGTACAAGCATCAAACCGTTTATGCTAAGGGGTCATAGGATCTATTCATGACATTATTTATGTCCTAGCCTACGTGGCGGTTGCTGTATATATAAACACCTTACCGATGGCTCGCCGGAAAAATCTTGCAGGAAAACCCATGTCTAGTATGCAAAACCAATTCACGGTTCACTTCTGGGGCGTTAGAGGTAGCATAGCGTCTCCCGGAGCTGATACAGTACGTTACGGGGGCAACACGCCTTGTATAGAAATGCGAGTGGGTGACAGTCGCCTAATTTTTGATGGCGGTACTGGATTGCGGGTTTTGGGACAAACTCTCCTGTCTCAGATGCCCGTAGAAGCTCATATGTTTTTTACTCACTCTCACTGGGATCACATTCAAGGATTCCCATTTTTTGTGCCAGCTTTTGTCAAGGGCAATTGTTTTCACATCTATGGGGCTGTGGCTCCTCCTCCTAATAAGGCTACTATCCAGCAGCGGCTCAACGACCAGATGCTGCACCCCAATTTTCCGGTACCCCTGCAAATTATGGGGGCAGACCTGAAGTTTAACGATATAGAAGTGGGCGAACCACTGTCGATCGGAGAGATTAAGGTGGAAACTGCTTTGTTGAACCATCCCGGGGAAGCTGTAGGCTACCGCGTTAACTGGCGGGGGTATTCGGCAGCTTATGTCACTGATACGGAACATTTACCCGATCGCTTGGACGAAAATGTGCTGTCTTTGGCTCGGGATGCTGACGTGCTGATCTACGACGCTACTTACACCGATGAGGAGTATTACTCGGAGAAGAACAGCAGAGTCGGTTGGGGACATTCGACTTGGCAGGAAGCGGTGAAGGTGGCTCAGGCGGCTAATGTCAAAAAGTTGGTGATTTTTCACCACGACCCGCTGCACAATGACGAGTTTTTAGACAGGGTGGGAGAGCAAGTGGCTCAAAGGTTCCCCAACAGTTTGATGGCGCGGGAAGGTTTGTCGTTACAGTTGCTGCCTCCTCAAAATAAGGATTTGTCAGAAGCATCGGTGCAAGCCCCTAAAGTGCCTGTGTGATGGATTTGAGATGGCTAGATGGTTGGCAAATCTTGAGGTTCCCAATCTAAAATTTAAGTGAGGGCTGACCTTACTCAAGACGGATACAAGCCCCGGCGCCAGGAGTGGAAAATAAAAAAGTTTAGATCGATGTTCGAGTTCTCAGATCGATCTGTTGTGAAGTCAATTCTAAAATCTCAAATCGACGGGCGATCGCAATCCGGCTAAGTATGGCAAAATCTAAAGCGTGTGGGTAACTTCTTCTTGTATCGCTGCTCTGACTCCAACTTCTGTTGCCTTGGGAAACTTTGACGGTTTGCACCTAGGGCACCAACAAGTCGTGCAGCCAATTTTAAATCGATCGCGCATTCCAACTTCTGGGACGGTTTCGGAGACGGATCAAAGCTGGCCCTCAAACGCTGGCAAAGATGAAAATTTGGAAAGCGAACATCTGGCGACCTGCGACAACGACTCAGCAGCACCGCTTGATAGAGCCTACAACCGTCAGAATTTCGATGGTTCGTCGCAGACCAGGGCAGAGGGCAACAGCCTCTCCGGTCTGTATTCTGATGGAGTCGATCGGCTTTACGGCACCGTGGTGACATTCGATCCCCACCCGCAAGAATTTTTTACAGGTCAACCCAAAAAACTGCTGACACCTCTGGCAGAAAAGGTAGAATTGCTCGAAGCAATGGGCGTCGAGCAACTTGTGCTGCTGCCGTTCGATCGAGAATTGGCAGCTTTGACTGCTGCTGAATTTGTCGAGGAAATTTTGGTGCGGCAACTGCAAGCGAGTCGAATTAGCGTGGGGGTTGATTTTCGGTTCGGACGAGGACGCGCTGGGACGGCTGTGGATTTGCAGTCGATCGCATCGGGTTATGGTATTGAGGTTGCTCTTGTACCGCTGCACAATTGCGCCCAAGGCGATCGGATCAGCAGTTCTGCCATCCGCGAAGGTTTGGCATCCGGCGACCTCAGAACAGCGAATAAGTTGCTGGGGCGACCCTACAGTGTGGTGGGGACTGTGGTTGGGGGACAGCGGCTGGGTAGGACGATCGGATTTCCTACTGCTAATATCGAACTGCCTCCAGAAAAATTTTTGCCGAGTTTTGGGGTGTACGCGGTGCGAGTCTCGGTGAAAGATGGAGGAACGATGAAAGATGAAAGTTCTTCCTATAAGTGGGAAAATTCCAAATCTGTAATCTCCGATCGATCATCAAATGTATCATTCATCAATGGGGTGATGAATGTTGGCCGCCGCCCGACGGTAAACGGCCTACAACTCACTGTAGAAGTTCACCTGTTAGATTGGTCTGGGGATTTGTACGGTCAAACCTTGAGCGCAAGTTTGATAGAATTTTTGCGACCCGAACAAAAATTTGCTTCTCTGGATGCCCTCAAAACTCAAATTAAGGCAGATTGTGATGTTGCTAGAAAGGTGTTAAGTAAGCTAACCTAAAAACACAAAATACCCAAATTTTTGACTTTTAAAAGAAGTCCGGGAGCTAAAGTTATATCGCATTTTACAATTAAAAATCAGGGATATGAGAGAACACATTGAACGGCTCAAGCAAAATCTAGGCAAGACCATTGTTGGTAAAGCGGATGCTATTCGCTTGGTGCTAGTAGCCGTGCTTTCTGGCGGACACGCGCTGCTGGAAGACGTGCCTGGTGTGGGAAAAACGCTGTTGGCGAAGTCTTTAGCGCGATCAATCGATGGGAAGTTTCAGCGGATTCAGTGTACTCCCGATTTGTTACCAACAGATATCACCGGTACTAATATTTGGAATCCCAGCAGCAGCAAGTTTGAGTTTTTGCCAGGCCCAGTTTTTGCGAATGTTTTGCTGGCGGATGAAATCAATCGGGCGACGCCGCGAACTCAGTCTGCTTTGCTGGAAGTGATGGAAGAAAAGCAGGTGACTGTAGACGGAGTTTCTCGGAATGTGCCGGCGCCGTTTTTTGTGATTGCGACTCAAAACCCGATCGAATATCAAGGCACTTTTCCGCTACCGGAAGCGCAGATGGATCGATTTACCTTGTCTTTGACGTTGGGCTATCCCGCTGCGTCGGAAGAGTTGCAAATGTTGGAAAGGTTGTCTGATCCTTTTGCTGTTGAGGATTTGCAGCCTTGTATTTCCTTGGAAGAAGTGCAGGAATTGCGCCGTTTGTGCGCTGGTGTTGCTGTGGAAGGCTCTTTGAAGCAGTATATTGTGAATTTGGTGCGATCGACCCGCGAGGATGAAGAGATTACTCTCGGGGTGAGTCCCCGGGGTGCGGTGGCTTTGCACCGGGCATCTCAGGCCTTGGCGTTTATTTCGGGGCGGGATTTTGCCATCCCGGATGATGTGAAGGATTTAGCGCCGCACGTACTTTCTCACCGGTTGATTCCGGCGGGGGGAAGGAGGGCGAAGACGATTGTTGATAAGTTGTTGAAATCTGTTCCTATTCCTTAAAAAGTTCGATCGTTCGGACTTCAGTCTTCAGGTTCGATCGTTCGGACTTCAGTCCTCAGGTTCGTCGATCGTTCGGACTTCAGTCCTCAGGTTCGTCGATCGTTCGGACTTCAGTCCTCAGTCTGAATTTTAGTCAATAAGGACTAAAGTCTTTACTACAAACTATTTTAAGGACTAAAGTCCGAACGATCGAACTATTTTAAGGACTAAACTCCTCACTACGAACTATTTTTATGATGATTGTTCAATAGATGCTTGAAACAGAGCCACTAATTTCTTTGCCTCTAAATCAACATTATGTTGTTGAGCAACTCTTTCTGCCCCTGTTTTCCCCATTTCTTCTAGTTTTTCCAAAGGTGCTTCCAATGCCGCACGCATGGCAACAGCTAATGCTTCTGCGGAACCGGGAGGAACTAACCAACCGCAAACACCGGGTTCTACGAGTTCGGGGATGCCAGCAACATAGGTGCTAATTACGGGCCGATTGAGAGCGAGGGCTTCCATAATTACGACGGGTAAACCTTCGGCAAAACTCGGCAATACCATTGCGCGAGAAGCTAAAATCTCTTGCTGAACTCGATCGCCACTAGCCCAGCCGGTAATTTCTATATAATTTTGCAGGCCGAGTTGTACAATCTGCTGTTCAATTTCAGCTCGCAGCGGCCCGTCTCCTACAAATACCAATTTAAACTCCAAGCCGTCAACTGCTAGCTTGCTGGCGGCTTCTAGCAGTAGCAAATGACCTTTTTGTTCGCTGAGCCTCCCAATGCAGGCTAGGCGGGGTGCTGCGGGTATGGGGACGTGCGGGTGAACTAAAAATGCGGCATCGACACCGCAGTGTATGACGTGGATTTTTGACCAATAAGTGCGATCGCACCACCGAAAGAGCTGACTTTTGCCGAAGGAACTGACTGCTGCTACAAAGGTCGATCGTTTAATTTTTTCATCTAAGGAAAGAAGTGTCGCTTTATCAAATTCTTCAGGGCCGTGAACGGTGAAACTGTAAGTCGGCCCGCCAAGGACGCGACACAACATTGCAACAGTTGTGGAATTTGTGCCGAAGTGAGCGTGAACGTGTGTTGTACCTGCTTCTGCAAACCAATTTAAAAGAATGCAAGCTTCTGCTAAATAAGCTAGATGCAGCAAAATCCCGCGTTCTGAGTGCCAGCCAACTTTGAACATTAAGCGCAAAGCTTCGAGGAATCGAATTGGTCTAGTTGCGGCAACGCGGAGCAAACCCCACGCTAAGCCCTGTACGCCAACTCCTAGGATGACTTTTGTCAGTTCTTGTTCTTGTTTGTCTGCGCCGTCTACGAGTTCGGATTCGCAGGATCTGATGGAGTAACGCCCGACTTTGATGCCGCAAGTTTCGACGGCTAGGAGTTCTCTGCGGACGAAGCTGTGGCTGACTTTGGGGTATTGATTGACTAGGTAGGCGATGTTCATGAACGGGGAGAAATTTTTATGGTAAAGCTCTAGATTAGTCTAGCTTTATGGACGTGCGGGGCGATCGCTTTTGGTGGGATGGGGGCGGTGAGGGCGATCGGCTTAGCGTTTTGGTGGTTTTGAGGGTCTTGCTAATGCCTGATTAATATTACCTCCACCTTCATCTCGATCTCGTGCAGAGTTTTTTTGAGGTTTTGGTTTTGAAAGATTAGATTGCTGGTTTAATTTTGGCTTTTCAATTGATTTACTTTCTATTGTCCCTCCCGATGGGGAATTAACAGAAGGAACTCTACGATTATCAGGTATGTTCATTACATCTAATGGAGTCGGTAAAACTGGACGTTCAGAATATTCATTGACCTTTCCATCTATTTTTGGTTTGCCAATACATTTTTTTTGACTGGGATTGCATTCAATTTCCATATATCTAGTCTTGTCTATATCTGGAGTTTGATCCCACCGTAACATCGCCAATAACATCTCAATTCGCGGTAACTGGTTTAAATGCTCGACTTCTTCTCTAGTTTTATCTTTTGGATAATCCTGACAACAAATCCAATCAAGTACATATTTCTCAAATGCTTTCACTGATTCTTCTTCTTTGTCAGCAGTTTGAGATTTGTCTTGTTCGCCAGTTTTCCACTCAGTACCGTTAAATAGATTGCTGTAACGAGAGGTGCGATCGCTCAAAAGCAATTCATAGTCAATCTTCACCGCACCCATCCCCAGCGGCTTACCCATACCAAGAGAAAAGCAGTATTTTTCACCCTGCTTACCAGTTCCTAGTTCTTGTGATTTGTTGCTGCTAAGACTCAACACCCATAACAATGCACCGAGTTCAACCTGACTCAAATTTTCAAAATTAATATCAAACTTAAAAATCACCCCTTTTTTAATTGGGTTAATTTGAGTAGTCTGAGTATCTGAAACTTTTTTCGGAGCACCAATGACTTTTTTCGGGGTAGGTAGCTTGAAATCTGGATTACTTCCTTTATGCCAATACAGCTTATGACCACGAATTACTGTTTCTTTAATGGGTTCACTGGCATAGTGCTTGAGTTCTGATTTATCTGCGTTTGGCTGAACCAAATAGTCCGGAAAATTACTCGGTTTCGGCCCAGATAAAATTTTAGGAGTTACGGGATTGTCTTCATACCACATACCATTTTGATTGCTGTGGTATGAGGCATCTGTAAAAAACACTCTACCGGCTCTTTGTTTCTCAAAGTTTGCAGGTAGTTTTTGTGATTCAGATTCTTGCTTGACCCAGCCAAATATTGCATCAGCTATATCGATTGATGCTAATGTTCTTAAATCTTCAGGAATAAAATCTAAGACAGTCGTTGCGTGTCCATTACCTTGAGGAGAGTACGGAATACGAAAATTCGGGCTTTGACCAACAAATCCTACTATATTTCCACTTTCATGAGGACAGTAAAACACAGAACGATTTTCTTCTAATAATCCCCAATCCTTATTAAAGGGTGATTCTTTCTGAAAATTAGTCAGAGCATTACGATAATGCTCAATTGCTGTACGATCTATTTGGAATCGGGCAGCATTCTTATCCTCAGCGAAAATTAGGCAATGATTACGACGAGGTGAAGGTTCATTTCCTTGTTTCATGTTTCCACTGGTAACAAGCACACCTTTTTGGGGATGGATATCTGGCATTTCAACATCATGAGCAAATAAGCGTTTAGCTCTGTCTGTGTTATCTACAGCTACACTTCTATAGCTAACAGAAATATACCGACGCTCATATTTATCATCATTGAATTTTTTAAAATTTGGCAAGTTAAGAGTTGTTTCTCTAACCCACGCAAATGTTTTACCTTGTTCAGTCTTAGCTGGTTGAATATACCATCCTTGACTATCTTTTTTTAGATAGCCAGCCTGAATTTTTTCGGGATCAACACGATCCCTGTATTCTTTCCCCCAAGATTCTTTCTTGGGATTAGAGGCAACTGCCCGGAAAAATAAGCGATGCTCATCTGATACTCTGTCAATTTTACTAAAACTAACGATCTCAACTAAAGTTCGTAGCATTCCGCGTAAGCTGCTACCAGGAAGAACAGGCTTTTCATTTTTAGCATTTGGATCGGTGTAGAAAAAATTAGGTAAATCTTTAGCTTCTTTTTCAGCTTTAAATTCTTCTGTTGTTAGTCCACAGCGAATATACAAAGGAGATTCAGTCGTTAAAGCGCATTCAATTCTCCCAGTGTGACGATCTAAATGATAGCTATCGCCACTTGGTAAATCTTCGGCGACGACGATTTTTTCAGGAAGTTCGACAAAATTGTAGGGAGCTTTAGCTATACGATCTACTTCTGTAATTTTTGCAATATGTTTGGGATTCATTGTCCAATCTCCTTACGCTTCAATAAAATTACTCGCTCTTAATTTCAGTTCTCACTCTTTGTCAAAACTAATCCCTTCATACAAAAGTTCGATCGCACATTCAAACTCAATACTTTCTAAGGCAATAATTTCTCCAGCTTCATACTCATAATACATCCACATCTTCCCTTCTCCACGACTATAAACCTCAACATTTATTTCTTCTGAATCAACTAAGACGTATTCTTGCAAACTCGGAATCTGGCGATAATACTTGAATTTTTTCGTGCGATCGTAAGTTTCTGTACCAGGCGAAAGAACCTCAACAATGATTTTTGGATTTTGAATAAAATCGCGAGCCTTCAAGTCATCTGAGTCGCAAGTTACAACTAAATCGGGATAGAAATAACGACTTAACTGGCTAGGCTTAACTTTCACATCTGACACATAAGCTTGACAACTTTTCTGACGCAAATGAGGTCTGAGGGCTGTATAGAAGTTGAGAGCAATACTGTTATGAGGAAGTGTACCCCCAGTCATTGCCAAAATTTCGCCATCAATGTATTCATAGCGAAGTTCCTGCTTGGCTTCCCATTCTAGGTATTCTTCCGCCGTCATTTTTTGAGTGTATTGAGGTTCAGCAATCATAATTAGGTTCCTCGTAAATCAACTAATCGACTGAGATAAATTCTCGCGACTCCACTATCATTATAGTCGATATAGTGATGCACGAGTAAACGGACTGGATTAACCAAGTGATCGCCATTCAACTCGATATCAATAAATGGCACGGCGTGTCTGAGCCCTTGAGAGCCATCCCAAAGCAGTGTAAACTTATCTCGCTTGATGCCATTAGTTCCCCAGAGAATTTGAGGTTCACATATATACTCTGTTTTCTCTAATTCAGTTACCACACGTGCTTTTGGTCGCTGATTAGCCTTCCAAACCATAACTTCACTGTTTTTACTAAACATTCGACATTGCTGAAGCGTTGACCATCGTAATGTAGGCAACTTACATTTGTGGAAAAGGTCTTCTGGTTTAGTTTGGGTAAGTAGTGTTCCATCAGATTCAAATCGTCCCCAGATCACCCCATCATCAGCGTGAGCTAATAAGTATTCTAATTGATACTGTTTGGCCTTAACTTGTAACCAATTATGCAAAGACGGCGTATCGATAATATCTTGAGCATCTTCAATTGATTGGGAATCGGGTTTATTCATTTTTTTTTACCTCGTCAACTAATTGATCGATAAATTGTTGTAATCTGTCAGGGTTGGTCACATCAAGAGGTTCGTTTTCAGATTTTTGAGCGATCGTCCATGTATCTTTATACTTTAGCTTCTTTTCTTTATCCCATTTATGCCAAGTCAATGTTGCATTTTTTCCCTGCAATCTTCCTCTACCAATACTGCTTTCACCTCCTACAGGTAAATCGCTTGTCCACAAATCTTTTAACAAGAGTAACAGCAATCCAATTTCATACTCTTTTGGATTGCGTAACTCTAGTTCAATAGTGACATCGCCACCAAAGATAGGTTGTTCGTCAAATAATGCACCGTGATATGCACCTCCTGTAAAGCGATCGATCGCAATTCTATTTTGTACTAATTCTGTTGCATTTTCAATGACTTTCTCGTGAACGACTAAACGACTTGCTTTTGCTTCCTTTTCGTCAACAAAACCAAAGAACTCCTTCAAAAGTGTTGAATTACCGCCCAATGTATTAACAATTCGTTCTGCTCTATGGCGCAATACTCCGGCTAAACTTGTACCGGACAATATTGGTTTTAGTTCATCATTACGATGGGATTTCAAGTGTACAACATCAGGAGCGCGTCCAGTTGAATCTTGGCCGGAACGGATGAGGAGAGAACCGACTAATTTGAATTCGGCGTGGATGGTAAAGCGATCGCGCCGATCGCTCTCATTCTCTAATGATACTCCAAGCGCTGTAGCAATGGATGGATAAGTTGCGCGATCGGGAAATAAACCTGTATGCCAATGTTCAAAATTTAACCAGGAAGTGCGATCGCGCGAATCTTCCAAGTTAAAGTTCCAAACCTGCCACTCTTCGACATGACAGCGACCAAAACCGCGCCGCTTTTTCATTCCCAGGCAAATTTCGCCACTTTTTGAATCATTTTGAGGTTCCAAGCCTTGAAGTGCGATCGCTAAAGCTTTAAGTAAAATGGCTTCATCATTGTCTTTCTCTATCAACAGTTCAAAACTCAGAGGAAATTCAGTCCCAGATTGTAGTAACTCTAAGTCATATTTAGCTTTATCTTCTGCGGTTCGAGTAGCGCTATTGATTTTTACTCCATCTCTCAGTTCAGCCTCAATGGGTTTAGTGCTTGTCACATCATCAATAATTAAAGGACTTTGGATATTTTTTTCCCTAAGTTCAATTTTTATTTTTTCGCTTTCACTCTGTTCATTCTTGTAAGCAAATAGATCGCCAAACAGTTTTGTTGCTAGGTCATTGCGTCTATCGCTTTCTCCATATCCATTACTATGTTCCCGCAAGTAGTTCCGCAAAGCACCTGCAATCGATGAACCTGTGAGCAAGGCGTAATTCTCATGGAGACTATCCCGCAGCAAAGGCAAGTCCGTAGGACTATCAGTATCACCTTGACCTAAACAAGTTGGGGTATCAAGCACTAAAATACCGCGTACAATGATGCGCTTGATAATATGGCGATGGTCTGTTCTATAAAGTTCAGTCATTGTTTTTATCCTTCATCATTTTTTTAGCAACTGCCAGAATCAGGCGTAGGGTGTATTCTAAAGCTAAATTATAATCAAGAGTTTTGGGTTCGCCAGCAATAGTGATGGTGGGTTGTTTTTCCTCATTCAGTAGATGACTATTTTTAGCTCCCCAAGCTGGAAGAATCCAACTATCAGGTTGCCGCAACCATTCTCTAATTTGCTCATCTAATTTTTTATCATTTATCTCAGTTTGCTTAAACTGAGTCCGAGCAGTCTTAGTCAAATTATCTAAATTCTCCTCTACGCCAAGTAATTCATAAAGTCGATCGGGCTTGCCTTCAGTTAAGGCCGTTCTGGCTATAATCATTAACCGTGACAGTTGACTATTTTTAATTTTACTTGAATCTTTCGACGTATTAGATTGTACCTGTTCTAGTAGCAATTCATCTAGTTTTTGTCGGAGCAGTCGTTCTGCCATTTTCACAGCGATTTCCTTAGCTTTGATACTGCAATAAATTTCGATTGTTTCAGGTTTTATATTGACTGGTTCGACAGTTATTCGACCTTCTTCTTTTAACCAGTTTAAAACGACTCTGCCAAACCCGTCCACCCGTCTTTCTCCAATTCCCTGTGCTTCTAAATCACGAACTTGCTGTGGATTAAGTTCTTCGGGTTGTTCAAAGACAAAAACACTACCTGCCGCTAAAGCTGGAACTTGAGGTAGTGGCAAACCCCATTTGCGATTAAATCCTCCTACATTTAGACTGCTGGCATAGGTATCTATATGTTTAAGTTCTGTACGTAAACCTAATGATTCTGACATTAACTTAACAAAATGTTGAAAGTCGGTGGTTGATTGACCGCAGTCATCACGAATTATGGTATCACTGAGAAGAGTAACAGTTAGTTTATTTTGATATTGGGTTCTTTCTTCCCAATCAATTTTGATTTCCGTCCAGGTATCTTCATCAGACAATGACTCAACGGTGACATGACCGTAACCTGCACTTTGAGAACCACCAATCCAAGCATTAATTATTTCTGCGTCATTTGCGGGTGTCAGCAATGACTTAATAGTGTCAGCATCTTCCTCACAATTAGACAATACTACAGCTTGAAAAAATTGTCCTGCATCAATAGCATCGTAACGGAATACAGCACCACTGCTATTAGTTCCTCTCCCTTTTTGACGGTTTCGCTGATTGTGAATGTTAATTCTTCGGAGCTCTTTGTGAAGCGATATATACCCATACTCATCTATAATGCAAAACTTATCATCTAAGCGTTTCGGAGAATCGGGGTGATGCGGTGATGCTAATTGAATAAAATTGTAGATTTCGTTAGGTGAATCCTCCCCTTTTTTCTTGTATAGACACAGCGGTACTGGTAAAGTTCGTTGTTCTTTCTCGCGATCGAACAGATAGGCATTCAAATAACGAGTTTGACTGTCAAAGAATAGCCTTCTGATTTTATCATCCAGGATATCTAACTCTTGGATAGGCTGTTGCCGCAGATAGCGACTAATTAACATTCCCCGAATTGTACTTCCAGGAATATAAGAATGGGAGATATCACTGTTGGGGTCGCCTTGCAATGAGGTGGCGAGAATGGGTTGTTGGGTATGTAATAAAAAAGTAATAGCTTTCATTGGATTTCACCAAAAATATCAATGTGTTTTGTAGTAATATCTTCGTCAATGTGTTGGTTTTTATCTAAATAATGCAGAGTGCATTGTACGTGACCTCTCCCTCTATTTCGTCCACTTCCCATGCGTCGAAGTGCCAGTGTTCCAACTCCTAAAAGTGCCAGCATATGGGATGTGGGATCTATATCAAAAAATAGGGGTGCTTCGTAACTGGGTTGAGAATCGGGACAATCTCGTACAATAACCCGCATCGATCGCAAACTATGTTCGACAGGTGCGCCATTTTCGGGATCGATCGCAGTTTGCTTGCGAATGGTAGTCAAGGAATTGAGGACATCTTCACGAGTGGGAAAATTATCTTGCTGCTGCTGTTGTCCTACAGTTCTTCGTAAGTCTGCGGGTAAGCAAGCATCACCAACGTGCATTTTTGCCATTGTGTCGTTGATACTACCGGGTTGACCGAATAAATCATTTCGGATTTTTAGCCAATGTTTTTGCTGAGACATGGGTAATAAAACGACTAAGTTATCGCACTCTTCACTTAACAGACCTTTCAAAGTCCGACCTCTTAAGTAGGGGAAACCATTTCGATCGTGTTCTACTTCTGAGTCAACTAAACCAGCAACTCCATCCCCTCGCCCAAAAGTTGTATCGCTCAATAGTTTAATTCTGATGGCGTACATAGATTACTCTCCTAACGGGATGTAAAATTCCATTGCTTCAATGGCATCAAAATAGCGACAATGCCCTCCACTCCAACCTTGCTTTTTTAGATCAGAGTCAGCAGAAAAAGCTGGTAACTCATCTATATTGTAAGTATTGAGAAATTGCTCGGTTGCAGTTATGCCTTCCCGTAAAACTTCTCGCAGAGTAATGACTTTGTTGCGCTTGTCTTTCCACGGTTCCTCTTCGTTAAAAGTCCTGACAACTTCAAAAAAATTAGTACAGATTAGCCCCTCATTGCCGTATTCGTGCGATCGCATCGGTCGTGTTGTTAGCTTTCCTCCCTGGTATTCTCGTTCTCTAATTTCACTAATTGAACCTAATAAACCACTGGCTGCGATGTGCCAATCTACAGCCGAAAATATGGGTTTCCTCTCTGAATCTGTCTCTTGACGAACAAACTTTTTCGCACTGCTGCACAAGGCTTCACATAATTCGTAAGTTCTCGAAAATGGATAGTGCGTCTTGACAATGGCAATTCCAGCGCAAGCTGTGGCTTTACCCTTCCCATCAGGTAAATTTTGAGTTCGTTCTTCAAACTCTTTCAAAAACTTAACTGCTAGGGGTAATCCTATTCGACCATCACAGACAAAAGTAACATCATCACCTCCATCAACAATAGGACGGAATGGTAAGTAGTTTTCTTTGATGCTAATTTTGCCTGTTTCAATTGCATCAATAACCAGTTTTCCAACAGCTTCTATAGCTTGACTTGCTGCTTTACTGACTCCCCA
The DNA here is from genome assembly GCA_025362325.1 of Cyanobacteriota bacterium. GTDB lineage: Bacteria > Cyanobacteriota > Cyanobacteriia > Cyanobacteriales > Microcoleaceae > Microcoleus. The sequence goes on from JANYGO010000365.1 coordinate 47,834, forward strand.
AGAAAGTTTACGCATTTCCACAATAAAGTCTGGATTTGATTTCTGTAATTTGCCATAATTTTCAAATCGCTTACCCATCTGATTGCCATCTGCGTGAACCAGGGCGATGTAGCTACTTTCTTGTTCCGTCCGACCCATATCATCAACATCACGAGCTATTTTATACTTACTAGGCTTGCTTTTAAATAACATCTCCTTAAACTGTGTATTAGCTTCATCTGCTGCTTTCAGCTTAGCAATAATTTCTCTTGAAGCCAGATAGCCTTCACCGTCAGGAATTCCATGTTTACCATTAGTATCTTCAACAGCAACTAATCCAGTGGAACGACAAGTTGCTGTTACGCTTAAACCTAGCAAAGGGACGGAAAGTCTTGGCTGTCTTTTTTGGGCATCTAACTTACCTTTTATCAGGTTATTTTCGATGACTTGCTGTAATAATTGTGTATCCCAGTCAAAAGGATGGTGAGCAATGACTATGTTGAGTCCAGGTGCATATTCTAATATTTTTCTGGTTAGCTTTTGGGTAAACTTTATGGCGTATTCCATACTCCTAAATAGCAGAACTGTATTTCCACCACCTGCATAAACCAATTCAGCAATGATACTTTCATCGGTATTGATGCGAGGTTCTACTTCATCTTTATCTTCATCAGGAATATGGACATTGCCGAGACATCTCAGACAATCCTTAACCCATTGAACGGTTGCTAGCTTCACCAAATGCGAAGCCCCAATATTTTCTTTCAATCGATTGCTACCGAAGACATACTTTTGAATTCCAGTTGTGTCTATAACTGTTACGATGTAGTGACTCATCTCGACTCCTGACTTAATAGTTATTTCCTGCGACCCAATTAGAAATAGATTTTGATAATTTTTTCAGATGCTGATTTCCAAAAACAGCAATTTTGGGATCTTCAATTAGAGACTTAAAGGTTTTGATAATATTTTCTGGCTTGTTATGAAAGCAAACTAGAGCTACTCTTGCTTCGGAACCGCCTAATTGTTTGGCTCTAATATATGCCTCAAAAAGTTTTTCTTTACAACGCTCAGTTGAACGAGAAGTCGTACAAGATATAGCAAAAAGTTGGTAACTCCGCATAAAAGCAACGTCAAACTGAAACTTTTTCCAATCATCATCTGGCTGATCGATGATGTTGAATGACATTGCACTTCTATCTATCGGTGGATTGACAGAAATTTGTTGAATCTGGTCTAGTACATAATGTTCTAGCCATCCGCAGCTTAACCACTCACAGACATGAGAGAACTTATCAAATTGTCCATGCTGTTTAGCAGTATGTAGCGATAGCTTATCTGATGATGCGCCTAAATGCTGCATCAAAACATTTTTAATTACTTCTGGTGCTGCTGTTAAGTCAAGTTCAATATTGTTTTCTAGATATTCCTCATCTTTCCAATCTACATATTTGCCATATCCATTTTGCTTTTGCGTCTTCGGAGTTAGCACTTTTTCACACCAATCTAACCAAGCATTGTCAAAGTTGCCTCGTTTGTGGTCATCCATATAAAGGTTTACGATGGTTGTTGCAGCTTGTATCAGTTTGGGTTGATTTGTCGGTTTTTTACCCTGTTTCCAATACAGCTTATGCAAGCTAAAAAGAGTTTCTCCTGTCATTTCCAATTTCTCTTTAGGTACTTCCAGAGGAATGGGAGGAGCGTTTTTGCGATCGAACATCATTTGTAAGCTACGGGAGTCAAGGTAGCTGAAAACAGGTTCAGGGGAAAGGTTTAAATCGAGGAAGGCTTGGTAGGCGTGAACGGCCATTGCCTTTGTTCCTCCGGTGTAGTTCAGTCCAAACCGTTTTTTATCTGGATACTGCTTTTGAAGTTCTTGGACTTTATTTTTAATAGCCTTTTGAATTTCAAAAGCATTCGACTCGTTCTTCCATAGCTCAACTTTTTGTCTCTCAAAGTCAATTTTTTCTTGTTCAGTGTGACATAAAACTTCTTTGAGACGCTTATAAGCCTCATAAGTATGTTCAGTGTAAACAAGGTAAGGCTTACCACCTGCTCTGAGTAGGGTCTTAGCAGCTACATAGTTAGGTAAAGGGTTTTCTCCTATGAGTAAAAACAGATGATCGACTTGATGGTATTCCCAATCTAACGGATTATTGGTAGTCATACTTTAGTCCTAGTTTCAGTTTTTGACGTGCAATTCTATCTAATTTCATATTGTCACCTAAATTTTCCACAAAATCAACCGCCCAAAAAATAATCCCCCAAATCCCCAAAAAACCAGCCACTACCACAACTCCATCAACTCCCCCAACTCTCGCCAATAATGATTTTTTAGACATAACTGGCGCTGCACCTACCCAAAATGACAACAAATAAGGTAAAGTAAACGGCACAATAGTCTAAGGTTCTCGAACTGCCACAACTCGGCAAACCCGCCCTTGACTTGCAAAACTCGCCAATACAGGCGACATTAACACCTAACAACTGACCAAAATGCAAACCTACTACTACGTTTTAGCCAGCCAACGCTTTTTACTAGAAGAAGAAGCCCTCGATGAAGTGTTTAAAGAAAGAAATCGTAACTACAACGAACAAGAAAAAGAAATAGACTTCTGGTTAGTCAAACAGCCAGCTTTTCTAGAAGCACCGGCAATGGCAGCAGTTAAAGCAAAATGCCCTCAGCCAGCAGCAGCCATTATTTCCACCGATCCTGTCTTCATCACCTGGTTGAAACTCCGATTAGAATATGTACTGACAGGTGAATTTCAAGCACCATCACAAACTATTCCCGATGCCCTCGCGTCCCTACAGACAGCATGAACAAACTAGCAGAAATTTCCACGGCGAAGCTAGGAAAATTAAGGGGTAAATTGTACAAATATTTTGTCTCTATTCCCCTATTTTCTGCTACCTCGCTCGCCATTTTGGGCTTGACAATTTTATCGACATCTGTTAAAGCTGAGTCGAGCTGCGAACCGCCGCAGTCCGACGAATATCTACTGTTAATTGTCACCAAAACACCCGAACAGCAAGAAAGAGCAAAACGCTCTTTTCCCGGAAATACTGACAATACAGTTTGTCGTTATATCAACGATACGGTGACGCGAGTTGGTGGCTTTCGGAACTCGGAAATTGCTAGCGATTGGGTTAAATATATCAAAGATGTTGTGGGATTGCAAGCTTACGTAGTTCGATCGCCCGCAGCGGCACTTCCCCAAAATCTGCCAGTCTACAACCCGCAGCCAGCACCAGGTTCAGAACCAATCGCCAATCCCCAGACTGGCAATCTTGCGTTCAATCCCCAAGCCCTCGGCCCCGGTTACGCCGTGTTGGTAGATTACTTCAATCAACCGGAATTAGCCGGCCAAGTCAAGCAAGCATTAGGTACGCAAGTAGGCTTAGCTTCCTACGGCCAACGTCCCTTTTTATTCGTCGCTTATACAACGGATCAAAACGCTGCTACGGCGGCGGTAAAAGCATTGAGCGATCGCGGTTTTTGGCCGATGTTGGTAGACAGCCGCCGCGTTACGGTAATTAGTCCTGCTGTTCGGTAAAAGTAGATAAGATGGCGGTTAAAACCACGCCTATACAAACGATGTCCGAGATAAGACGGCGAATGGAATTCGCGTCTACACAAACGATGTCCGCCTCCGCGGACTAAAGAAAATAACGTAATTTTTACGGTCAATTCTTCAACCCGCGGAGGCGGGTTTTGTTTGTATCGACGCGAATTCTATTCGCCCGGTTTTGTTTGTCCAGACGCGAATTCCATTCGCCCTGTTTTCCTAATTAACAATTTATGGTTTTTGGGGCGGCTGTGGGCTGATTCCGGGCTGACTTTCGGCCCGTTTTTTTGCTTCGATTGCGGCTCCGTAATCGGGTTTGTAGCGAATTGCTTTGTCGTAGGAGGCGATCGCATCTCCGTATCTTTTCACCCCTACAAGGGCATTACCGCGACTGTACCAAGCTTCCGAATATTCCGGCTTGACATAGACGGCTTCGTTGTAAGAAGCTATCGCGTCTTCGTAGCGCTGCAAATTGTACTGAGCATTGCCTTTATTGTACCAGCCTTGAGATTCTTTCGGGTTTAAATCTAAAGCTTTGCTGTAACACTCAATTGCTGCTTCGTACTTGCGCAATTCGTGGTACGACCAACCTAAATTATACCAGGCTTGATAATAATCTGGTTTTAATTTAACCGCTTTTTCGTAAGCTTCTACCGCTTCTTGATGCCTCCGCATTTTCAGTAAAGCAATACCTTTACTGTACCATGCTTGATAAAAATTTGGCTGGAATCGCACGGCTTTTTCGTAAGCTTCTAAAGCTTCTTGATTTTTGTTCAATTCTAGGAAAACATTGCCTAAATTATACCAAGCATCAGAATTATCGTATTTGATTTCTACGGCTTTTTGATAGGACTCTACCGCACGATCGTACTGTTTTAAATTTTGGTAAGCTTGTCCCCGATTGTACCAAGCCTGGTACAAATTCGGCTGAAAATGTACGGCTTTTTCGTAGGATGCGATCGCCTCTTCGTACCGCTGCGAGTCTAACAGAGCATCGCCTCTACCTTCCCAGGCTGGGGCATAGTCGGGCTGGATTTTCAAAGCATTGTCAAAAGATGCGATCGCCTCCTTTGACTGTTGCAACTTATCCAAAGCATAACCACGTCCCGTCCAAGCCTCCAAATATTCCGGCTTTAATTCTATTGCTTTATCATAGGCTGATTGTGACTCCTTATATTTTTTCAATTCATATAAAGTTTTAGCTTTTTCCTGCCAAACTTCCGCATAATCCGGTCTCAGAGTTATTGCTCGATCGTAAGCTGCTAGAGCTTCTTCAAATTTGCTTAAATTGTAAAGAGTAATCCCTCGGTTATGCAAGTCAGTTGCATTGGCAGAATTAAAAGTATTGACACCATAAATTGATGCTATAATAGTCATGCCAATCAAACTGGCGATCGCCAATATTTTAACATACAATTTTCTTCGCGGTTTAGGCGGCTTATTCACAGCACGAACCGGAGGCAATACCGGAACAGTACCGCTGAAATAATTTTGCAACTCTTTAATAGCTTGCAGCGTTTCGCCAGCACTCGAATAACGCTGCCGAAAATCGTACTTTACCATCCGATCTAAAATCTTCGCAAATTCAGGACTGACGGATGCTTTGTCCTGCCAAATAATTTCCTCTGTATCGGAATTTTTCGGCATTTGGTGGGGATTTATGCCCGTGAGAAATTGAATTGCGATCGCACCTGTGGCATAAATATCACTGCTGAGTTTTGGATTGCCGTGAGATTGTTCGCTGGGCATATAACCGGGAGTACCGATGCTGACGCTCAAACTATTCTTGGGCTGAGGATTAGTAATTTGAGTAGTAATTTCTTTGACTGCACCGAAGTCAATTAACACTAACTTATTATCTCGATTTCGGCGCAGGATATTGCGGGGATTGACATCACGGTGAATTACATTTTGCTGGTGGACAAAATCTAAAATTTCCAGAATTTCTTGCAATATACAAATAACTTGATCTTCCTTCATCCCTCCGGCATTTCCCGGAGAAGCGGGCGTGATTTCTTGACTTAAATCATGGCCTTCGATAAATTCTTGAACGAGATAAAACTCTTGATTTTCTTCAAAGTAAGCAAAAAGTTGCGGAATGCGATCGTGATTTCCCAACTTATATAAGACTTGTGCTTCTGTATCGAACAAACGTCTTGCTATTTGTAAAGTTTCCGGATCGTTTGCTTGAGGTTTAAGCTGCTTGACGACGCAAAGGTGATTACCTGGTAGTTGCTTATCTTCAGCTAAATAAGTTTGAGCAAATCCGCCGCCTCCCAAGTGACGGATAATGCTGTAGCGTGTACCGAGTGTGATTCCAAGCATGAAATTTACCTGATATTTCCGAGTTTTTCTCCCCTTTCGGAGTAAAAGAAGGGTTGGGGGAGAGGTTTTGCATTTGATTCAGTTTAACTAATTTGCGATCGGCTTTACAGCAGAAAGTCTGTCAAAATACCAGTAGATTCTGCTGACAAGTGGTAAAGTCGTCGGCGAATCATCTTTGCTTTGAAAGTTCAGATGCGTAGGGTGCTTATGGGCGCACTTTACTTTTATTTAACATGGTTTAGGCGCATGGGCTAGAAACCCGGTTTCTACGAGTTTTACGAACAGTAACGAGAAATATACGAAGAAACCGGGTTTCTGAGGTTAGCGTGTGCAAGTCTAATTTTACTTTAAACAGCCTTCAAAATCTCATCATCAACTGAAAAATCTATCTCTGCTTTGTCCCTTTCCGAAACGACATAATCATTCTGAAAAGAATCTTTTAATCCAGAAACTAAGTCGAATTCGGGTTTCCAGTTAAGCTCGGTGACAGCTTTATTAACTGAGGCGAAAAAGTGCTGCAATCGCATCGGGAAAGCTTTCTTTTTGCCAAAGTCAAATTGTTTCGGATCGTAGTGTACAATCTTAATAGCATCGGGCGATTTGCCGGCAGCTTGGATGCAGGCGCGGGCTAAACCGTCAAAGGTGACAAATCGATCGCCCGAAACGTTGTAAATTTGCCCGATCGCCCTTTCGTTGCCCAAAACCGCAGCCATAGCATTCGCCAAATCCTGACAATGCCCAAACTGCGTAAAGTGCATACCGTTACCAGGAATCGGAATCGGGCGATCGCGCGCAATGCGATCGAAAAACCAAGCCTCCAAATCATTATAATTTTGAGGGCCATAAATGTAAGTCGGGCGAATCGAAGTCCAAGGCAAACCGGACTCGGCCAAATAATTTTCCGTGTCGCACTTACCCAAATGTCGGCTTTTCGGATCAGTAGCGTCCCCTTCAATATGAGGCATTTGATCGGATTTCAAATAAACCCCCGCAGAGCTCATGTAAACAAAGTGCTGCACCCGCCCCTTAAATATCTCAGCTAAAGGCTTTGTATCGCTCAGTTCGCGACCGTTGTTGTCAAAAACCGCGTCAAACTCAACCGCCGATAATTTTTCTTGCAATTGTTCGACATTTGTGCGATCGCCCAAAATCTGTTTCACGCCCGAAACCGGTACAGGCTTGTTACCCCGGTTAAACAACACCACCTCATGCCCTTGTGCTGCTAAAATCTTAGTAAGATAAACCCCGATAAACCGAGTACCGCCCATCATTAAAATTCGCATTATTTTCGATGCTCCTTATAGTTAGTGTAAATATCTTACAATAAAGCGAGTATCTTGCTTTACTCACAGTTTAAGACTCATTAAATAGGTAAGGGTAAAAAAACACAGTATCTTGTAGGGGCGGGTTCAGCTAAGAGCACTCGTATACAAGCGAGAAGATGAGTACAAAACCCGCCCTCTCCCCATCTCAAAATAAACATACTTTCAATTCCCCTAAAATAGTGCCATGCAAGTTCCCAGGCTGCACCCAGAAACAATCGAAGAAGTCAAACAAAGAGCCGACATAGTAGACGTTATTTCCGGCAGAGTCATCTTGAAAAAACGCGGCAAAGAATTCGTCGGATTATGCCCATTCCACGACGAAAAATCTCCCAGCTTCACCGTCAATCAAGCCAAACAAATGTACTATTGCTTCGGCTGCGGTGCAGGCGGAAACGCATTTAAATTCCTCATGGAATTGGATAAACGGTCTTTCAGCGAAGTAGTATTAGAACTAGCTAAAAATTATCAAGTCCCCGTAAAAACAGTCGAACCAGAACAGCGACAAGAATTGCAGCGCCAAATTTCACTGCGGGAACAACTGTATGAAATCTCAGCACTAACAGCCAAGTTTTACGAACACGCCTTGAGACAAACCCAAGGAGAAGAACCCTTAGCATATCTCAAATCAGAGCGCAAACTCAGCGAAGAAACCATCCAACAATTTCAACTAGGTTATGCACCCCAAGGTTGGGAAGCACTTTACACTTATTTAGTAGAACAAAAAAACTATCCGGCACAATTAGTAGAACAAGCAGGACTAATTGTACCACGCAAATCAGGAGGAAGTGGCTATTACGATCGCTTCCGCAACCGCATCATGATTCCCATTCGCGATACCCAAGGCAGAGTCATCGGTTTCGGTGGCAGAGCTCTCGGCGACGAACAACCGAAATACCTGAATTCTCCCGAAACAGAACTGTTCGATAAAGGCAAAACTTTATATGCTCTAGATACAGCCAAAACAGCCATTAGCAAAGCCGATCGCGCGATCGTCGTAGAAGGGTACTTTGACGCGATCGCACTTCAGGCAGCCGGCATCTCCAACGCCGTCGCTTCCCTCGGCACAGCCTTAAGTTTAAACCAAGTGCGGCAGTTATTGCGCTACACTGACTCCAAACAAATTGTCCTCAACTTCGACGCCGACAAAGCAGGCACTCAAGCAGCAGAACGCGCGATTGGAGAAATAGAAAAACTCGCTTATCAAGGAGAAGTACAACTGCGGGTGCTCAACATTCCCGACGGCAAAGATGCCGACGAATACCTCAAAACATACTCCCCAGAACAATATCGAGAATTGCTCGAAAAGGCTCCTTTATGGATAGACTGGCAACTGCAACAAATGCTCGTAAATCAAGATTTGAAGCAAGCCGATACTTCCCAACAAGTTACGAAAAAAATTATTAAGTTATTAACCAACATCACAGACGACAATCAGCTAGCACATTACCTGCAAAAGTGCGCCGAAATTCTCAGCAAAGGAGACTTTAGACTCACAAAAATGCTAGCCGAAAACTTGCTAAATCAAGTTGTCAGCGATTGGGCAAAGCGGCAGAGTCAAGACGAATCTTTGACAATGCCTTTGTTAATTAGAAACAAGCTGAAGCCGAACAAACAATATAAAAAGCAGCGTGGAAGCGGCGAAAATAAAAGCTCGAACCAAGGCTTATCTGCCGCAGCCCGCAGTCTTTTAGAAGAAGCAGAAGCGCAATTATTGCAGATTTACTTGCACTGTCCCGAATACCGTCAAGAAGTCAGAGAAGCCATAGAAGCTAGAGACGTGCAGTTTAGCTTGTCTCACCACAGATTTTTGTGGCACCAGATTTTGAATGCAGAAATATTGCACAAAATGTCTTTACAAGTAGCGCCTTCTGAGTTAATATTGAAGTTGCAAGATAGTTTCATTGAATATCCAAATCAACTAAATCAAATTTCGCATTTATTTCACTTAAACGAGTTTTCCGAAAGAAACGTTTATCGCGCGCCTTTAGTCATTCGATCTGCGATCGCCTGTATCGAGCAAATCATCAGCATCAAGCGGCGTAGAATTGCACTGAATATGTGGGAAAAAGCCAAGACCGCTAGCAGTGGCGAAGAGGCTATAGAATATCACCAACTATTCTGTGCCGAACAAGAATGGCTCAAGGAATTAGAGCGGCTGCGTCAAGTTAATTTTTTCGATTTAACATCCGTACCTTGGGGTGGAAATTTCTAGGAGTTAAGGACTTTAGTCCCTACTATGAACCAAAATCAGGTACCAACGAAACAGCCAGAAGATGGAAATGGAAGCAAACTTAGATGGGATATGCGATCGCCCTTAGCACCGTTGTTGTTCCAGCATGACGAGTGGTTAGATCCTTGGGAGTCTGGTTCGGTGGTTGTCCAGGTTTTGTCTGCCCCTCCGGCGAAACGGAAAGCTTCAACAAAGCGTACTTTGGAGAAGTTCCCCGTTCAAAGTTTTCGGACGTTACTGACTAATTTATCCACGATCGCTAAAAATCGAGTGCAGCCTAAACTAGCGGGTGTTTCAGCTAGTTTCGACCAGACGACCCCAACTCCTTTACAGCAGAAAGCCTTCGATTTGTTGGGGGTTTCGCTGACATTCTAGTCATGTATCCGGCGGGGGCTAAAGCCCGATCGCCCTACTGATGAGGGGCAATACTAGGAACTTTAAGAGGACGCGGGGAAAGTTCCGTTTCAGGTGCCGTTACTCTGAGGTAATCGGCGATAAACTCACCAAACTTTTTCCTGATTTCGTCAGGGAGAAATTTATATCCAAGGATCTTCGATCGACATTCGGTGGAGCCACAACAACATTTGGGAATGTCAATGAAACTGTACTCTGTTGTAGAGTAATCCCATGTAATCTCGCTTTCCGAAGGAATATCAACCAATGCCACGAAATCGTAGGCTCCGAATTGATTATTCCTCACCCCTGTGTTTGGGCTACAAGAATGATTGATCAATAATCCCGGTTCATCTATTTCTATATGCAGGTCAAAGTCCATCTGAATCGAGTGAGTAGTTCTTTCGGGCAAGATATCGACTCGGCGTCCAACCACCACCGTCTCACCTTTACGGAAGCCTCGGCTGGCAAAAACGCCTCTACCTTTCTCTGTTTGCTGGATGAAAATATCGAAACCCATTTTCCTCACTCTTAATACCAATTACAAATCTAATTCTAATTCCACGAGGTTACTCTGAAGCGACACGGGAACATTAATTGGCTCAGTATCCGAATCTGGCAGCGCTGCAACAATCGACTCGTTAACCTGGATTTCGCCATTCTGCTCAGCGTCCTGAGATTTGCTTTGACCAAAAACCATTGCCACCACTACAAGAGATGCGCCAATCACACCGCGTATTCCAAGTTTCTCTCCTAGTAGTAGAAACGAGAAAATCGCTGCGAAAATCGGATCTAGCGTATAAATTAGCGCCGTCTGGTAAGCGTTAACCCATCGTTGGGCCAATACTTGGAGCACAATCGTAGCAGCAGTATCAAATAAGCCAATATATAAAAGAATACCAAGATTCGCGCCAATTGCCTCCTGTTGTGCAAGCAGATCTGGAGCGGCCCAGATTAAAGAAAATATTGTTATCACCCAAAGCTGGATCGCGGCGAGTGGCAAAATGGGGTGGCGCAACGTGGTGGACTCAAGCTTAAGAGTGTAGATCGAGTAGAGGAAGGCGTTGCCCAAGATCAACAGATCGCCGATCGCTAGCTGTTCACTCTCCCAACACATCACTCCAATGCCAAAGATGGCAATTCCTGCGGCGAGGAAAGTTTTTGGGAACACCTGCCTACCTAGCAGTTGCCCTAGCAGAGGAACTAGGATGACGTTGAAACTGGCAATGAATGCAGCACGATCGGCAGTAGTCGTCTCAAGGGCAACGGTTTGGAGGACTGATGCAGGAAACAGTATGAGTGATAAGAAGACTCCATCCCGTAGCAGGGAGAAATTCAGGAACCGCAAATAGGGGGTAAACGGCAACGCTGCTATTACGTAGCGGGTTGCAAATATTGCAGAAGGAGAAAGACTGCTGAGAGCTCCCTTGATAACCGGATAGCTTGTACCCCAGATTAGGGTGACAAGAACCAACACTGCTATACCCCAAGCATGGAGAGTGTTTGGCGATGTTTGAGAACCACTATTTAATTCTGTAGTCATTGAGCAGCCTAATCCATTAGCAATTGAACTAAATTCCGTTAGTTAACCGTAAAGAGGTTGACTAGAGTAAGAAATATCAATATTTTAAACTGCGAATGCAGCCTAAACTAGCGGGTGTTGCAGTTAGTTTCAGCCTGACGGCGGCAACTCGTTTACAGCATAAAGCCTTCGATTTGCTGGGGGTTCCGCTGATATTGCAGTCATGTATCGGGTCGTGGCTCAAGCCCGATCGCCCTACTGCCAGAGGGTTTACATGGAACTTACCCCGCACGCGGGGTAAGTTTGGTTGAACTAGCATTTTAATAATCGCAAAAAAGAGTTTCGCGAGTATCTCTACCTGTCACTGGATTAGTACCTTTTGCAACTTGACAAAGTTTTTTGATCATATCATCTCGCAGCAGTGCCTCAGTAAAATCAGCACCGTCAATCACTGCTCCTTCGAGTCTGGTATTGTAAGCAAAAGCACCCTCAAGGATAGCATTAGTTAAATTTGCTTTCATCATGCGAGCCAAATCTAAAGTCGCACCCGTGAAGTTAGCACCTTCTAAATTCGCTTCTTCCAGATTGGCCGCAAAAAAGCTGACACCCCGCAAATCTGCATTGGTAAAATTGCTGTTGCGAAGATTGGCTTTATTAAAGCTGTCGTCAGTCAAAACTTTCCCCGTAAAATCAGCGCCGACTAAGATTTCTTTGTCGTGATCCAAAGCGAAAGCAGGTGCGGGATTGATGCCGATCGCCCCAGCGGCAATTACTGCTAAAATAACAAAACTCAGCAAGAAACTATAAATATATTGGCGAATTCCAGAATTCATACAAGTTAAAGCTAATGTGCAGCCGTGACAGTTCAGAATTGAATTTTACCAGAAAGCGCGATCGCTCTATCGCCACCGCTAATTCCAATTCCCCCCAATCCCCAAACACTCGGGCTTTGGGCACATTGGGAGAAAACTTAGTCGCCGAGTGGTTGCAGCAGCAAGGGTGGGAAATCCTGCACCGCCAGTGGCATTGTCGCTGGGGAGAGATTGACATCATCGCACTCGGAACAGATGAAGAAAGCAAAATCAACATAGGTAACGAAAATTCCCGATTCCCGATTCCCGATTCCCAAACATTAGCATTTGTCGAGGTCAAAACTCGCCGCCCGGGAAATTGGGATGCTGGTGGAATGCTGGCTGTTAGTGCGGCAAAACAAGCCAAACTTTGGCAAACCGCCGAAATATTTTTAAGCAATCGTCCAGATTTAGCAAATAATTCTTGTCGCTTTGATGTCGCCTTAGTTAGGTGCGAACCTTTACGGCAAAAGGCTAAGCCAATTTTGACGCCATTAACAGGAGAGAACTCTCAATCCGCCGCTGCCGAAAAATACCAGCTCACCCTGCAAGAATACATTCGATCGGCTTTCAGCAATTAAAAATATATCATTAAAAATTTATAGGGCAAAGCCATCCGAAGGCAGCAATTATCAAGTACAATGAAAATTTCATCCCTCGGATACTCGGACACTTTCTCCCTTTGAGTCTCTGTCATAAAAGTTAGTTTATCTGCACAGCAGTCTAGGCCAGAGTTTCTGGGCAATATCCCAGACCCTTGACAAATTGCTGGCGGAAGGCTTCGATTTCCTTGCGCTCGGGGCTTCCGTGACAAACCACGGCCACCTGGTAGCGGCGCATCACGCTCAGCGGCGACTGTCCCGTTTCCAAACTCCAAAGTGCCATTTGCAAGCGAATTTCAGGATCGTAAGGAATCCCGAGTTCGTTCATAAAAGCCCGAAAATCCCCGTGCATTTCTGGAGTTAAATATTGGCTCATTTTCACCTTCACCACCCAGCCGTCAATTTGGTGAATAACAGTGATAAATTGCAAGGGAAGATGATGAGCCGCGCGCAGGTAATCCACGACTCTCAGAGTAAGGCTAGTATTGGCGATGTAGTAGAGGTATTCCATAACGATCCTTATGAGCAAAGCTGATGCTATACCTCTATCCTCGCGGGCTATACCCGCCACCACAAGGGGAAAAGCACCCGACTTGGGATGGGGGTTTTTACCCAATTTGTTACCCAGTTGACAGATCGATCGCACAGGAGTTCACCCGATGACAGAGATTGACTGGTCTTTGGACGGCTACGACTACGAACTTCCGCCCGAGTACATTGCCCAAAATCCCGCAGTGCCGAGGGACAGTTCTCGCTTGCTGGCTGTAGATTCTCCCAGCAGCCACCAACACCGGATTTTTAGGGATTTACCCGATTTGCTCAAGCCGGGAGACTTGCTGGTACTGAACAACACCCGCGTGCTGCCAGCGAGGCTTTTCGGACACAAACCCAACGGCCCGGCTGTGGAGATATTGTTGATGGAAGAACGACAGCACAACTGTTGGCTGGCCTTGGTTAAACCGGGAAAACGCTTAAAGTTGGGAGCAAAAATTGAGTTTGAGCCGATCGCCCCAGCCTGTGAAGAATCCGCAGCAAACCCTTGCTGTTGCGTTCCTGAAGTGGCGGCACTCGCGCCAGAGCATCATAGATTGACTGCGACAGTTATAGAGAGGGACGAAGCAACAGGAGGACGGCTGTTAGAGTTTGACATCCCCACAGATGCGACTCTGGTCAACTTTTTGGAAGAATACGGCCATGTACCCCTGCCGCCCTACATCGACAAGTCCCAAGCTTCGCCGGAACAGTACCAGACTGTTTATGCCGATCGGCTCGGGGCGGTGGCGGCCCCCACAGCAGGCCTGCACTTCACCGAAGAATTGTTCAGCCGCTTGGAGCAGCGGGGAATCGACAAAACTTTTGTCACCCTGCACGTCGGAGTAGGGACGTTTCGCCCCGTGGAAGTGGCCGACGTGACGACTCACCAAATGCACAACGAATGGGTGGAAGTATCCGCCGCCACCGTCGAAAAAATCCGCGCAACTCAAGCTAGAGGCGGGCGGATTTTTGCCGTGGGTACTACAGCCGTGCGAGCTTTAGAGGGAGCCGCAGCGGCGAGTGGCGATTTTTCCTTGCAGCCTTTTTGTGGCCCGACAAATTTGTTTATTTATCCTGGTTACAAGTGGCGCGTTGTAGAGGGAATGATTACCAATTTTCACTTGCCGCGCTCTACTTTGATGATGATGGTAAGCGCGATGATTGGAAGGCCCCGGCTGTTGGAACTTTACCTCTCGGCGATCGAGCATCAGTACCGCTTTTATTCCTTTGGCGATGCCATGCTAATTTTACCGGCGGCAAAGAACGATTGACTAATGAGCGCGATCGCTCTGAGGAAGTTAGGAAGCTCTTAATTGCTGAAACATAAGCGGTAGATTGCTTCTGCCCAATGCCTTCTGCCTTCTGCTATATCTGGCACCATTCTCAACCTTTCCTGTACGGGCGGGCCCGAAGTGGCCACCCCACCATCAACTTTATGTGTTGTGTTGTGGGACAGCCAGGAAAGCCTCGTAACCGAGAATGGTGCAAAATATTCAGAAATGCCAATTTTTAATTTTTAATTGCTTTATTCTTCCTCCTCTTCTTCATTGCCGGGATACACGAAGCTGTTGGAACGCCCAGTCAGAACAGATTTGCCCAGAGACAGAGCTTTCTGAGCTGCCACTACAGCTTTGCGCTTCCATGTGGCCTTACGCATATTCTTCTTGGATTTGGAGGTTTTCTTCTTAGGGACTGCCATGACGCTAAATACTTTCGGATTGTATAGACAAACAAACATTCTAGCCGATTTTGTCTGCATCGCTTACTCGACAAACGGCAACAACTCTTCAGCAAGCAATATCAAGTAGTAGGGTGCCGGGCGCCATTAGCCTCTGGAACAACACCTAAAATTCCCCTACTGACGCACCCGCAGCAGCTAAATCCCGGTAGGGTGCGTCAGCCATTAGCTTTTCGAACCACACATAAAATCCTCCGGCTGACGCACCCTACATTTAAATCTCTCCCTCTCTCCCTCTCTCCCTCTCTCCCCCTCTCCCCCTCTCCCACTCTCCCACTCTCCCCCTCTTTGCTGCTTAAAGTTCGTGAAAGTAATACATCACAACGCCAGTAACTGGGTCGTTCTCGATGCTGACATAACCAGTTTTGAGCATTGCCATAAAAGCCTCTTCCACTTCCGCAAAAGTAGCGCCGGTTGCCATCACCCCTTGGGTGACAGACAATCTTCCGTTCTTGGTGTAAGCTGCCTTCAGCAGTTTAATTCCTAACTGATCGGGAGTTTGCTTGGGGTATGTCGAGGCGATCGCCCCGCCGATCGGATATAGCGGTATACCTTCGGGAGACACGCCGAGTTTGCCCCTGAGACTGGCATTGTGTTCATCCACCATGTTCGGAAGCAGCAGCAAGTCAAACAATTGCCCGAACCCAAACAAGCCAAAGGTACACAGCCACAGCAAACCCGTGGCAATCTTGCCGTTATAAAGGCGGTGGAGTCCGAAGGGGCCGAAAAAACAAGCGGCCCATAAAAGGTAACTAACACCTAAATTGCTCATTTTATACCCGTCCTGCCTGGTTATTCTAAGAATTGGAGTCCCTTTATACATTTTGTACTTTCTATCTGGTGTTTGAACAGTTTGACACCAGCAGATATTTGTGCATTGTCCGAAGTTATTGGTTATTTACTACCAATTCCCTGCGCAGGCCCATGCCCTGCGCAGGCCCATGCCCCATGCCCATGCCCATAAGTAATTGTGCGTAGCAATTCTTAACGCCAGCAACATATTTCCTGGGTCGAAACCTTGGTACACTGGAGGCTGTGGAAATTTCCGCAGCTTTGACCTAAATTCCACACCAAGCGCCAAAGTGCGCCGCACAGCGCTGGTCGGAGATACAGGAGCGATCGCCCCGAGATCCCGATACCTCAAACGAGCGAGCAATTATAAGCAAAAATCCAATAAACATATGGTAGATTCCCTCAAAAAACCCGCTTTTGCAGAACAGCAAGAAGCGAAAACCCCAGCCAAAGAAACTATTCTCACGCCGAGATTTTACACAACAGACTTTGACGAGATGGCCAAAATGGACATCTCCATCAACGAAGCCGAACTCGAAGCAATCATCAAAGAGTTCCGCGTTGACTACAACAAAACCCACTTCGTGCGCGATGCCGAGTTCGATCAATCTTGGGAACACATCGACGGCGAAAAGCGCAAGTTATTCATTGAATTCCTCGAACGCTCTTGCACCGCTGAGTTTTCCGGCTTCTTGCTCTACAAAGAATTGGCACGCAAGCTCAAGGACAAAAATCCGGTACTCGCCGAAGGTTTCTTGCTGATGTCCCGCGACGAAGCGCGGCACGCCGGATTCCTGAATAAAGCGCTGTCGGACTTTGGTTTGTCCCTGGATTTGGGTTTCTTGACAAAGAGCCGCAGTTACACATTCTTTAAGCCGAAGTTTATTTTCTACGCCACTTACTTATCCGAAAAAATCGGTTATTGGCGCTACATCACGATTTACCAGCACTTGAAAGCGCATCCTGAAGACCAGATTTATCCGATTTTCCGATTCTTTGAAAATTGGTGTCAGGATGAAAACCGCCACGGAGATTTCTTCGATGCGGTGATGAGAGCTCAGCCTCAGATGTTGAATGATTGGCGCGCTAAGCTGTGGTGCCGTTTCTTCTTGCTGTCGGTATTCGCGACAATGTATCTCAATGATATCCAGCGCGGTGGTTTTTATCGATCGCTCGGACTCGATGCTCGCGAATACGACATTGAAGTGATTAAAAAAACCAACGAAACAGCAGGCCGCGTATTCCCCGTGATGCTGGACGTGAACAATCCAGAATTTTATGAACGGCTGGATATTTGCCTCAAAAACAATCAGCAGTTAACCGCAATTGTGGCTTCTGAAACTCCGAAATTCTTGCAGTTTTTCCAAAAATTGCCTTTGTATCTGTCGAACGGCTGGCAGTTGGTGAAACTGTACTTCATGAAGACGATCGAATCACCTTCTGTTGAGGGTGCAGTCCGTTAATGTTTGATATTTCATCCTCTGTGACGGCGGTTCTGCGGCAAGCAGAGCCGCTTTTTTAGGTATGATGTTAGTCGATAGGACTTATACGCTTGGGTTAAGACTGTTTATGCCCCGGAGATCCCCTTAAATCCCCCTTAAGAAGACCCACTTTGAGAATGCTCTTGTCCCCTCTTAAGAAGGGGAACTTTTAAGACTGTTTGTACCCCGGAGATCCCCCTAAATCCCCCTTAAGAAGGCCCACTTTGAGAATGCTCTTTTCCCCTCTTAAGAAGGGGACGCAAGAGTATTCTCTTGTTCCCCCCTTAAGAAGGGCGACGCAAGAGAATACTCTTGTTTCCCCCTTAAGAAGGGCGACGCAAGAGTATTCTCTTGTCCCCCCCCTTAAGAAGGGGGGCTAGGCAGGGTGGATTAATTGTCGAGAGGCTAAATCAAGGCTATGAAGGCTATTGACCGAGATTATGCGAGGCATTTAACAGGTTTATCTGGACCCGATAAATCAAAAAGTAACTCACTCA
>JANYGO010000381.1 GCA_025362325.1 Cyanobacteriota bacterium
CATGGTCTTTTAATACTTGTTGCAGAGTTTCCTTTGTCTCGGAACTGAGAAAGTTTTTAGCAGGCATTCACTTTTTCTGAATATCATTATGTTATATTATACCAATATGCGTTTTAAATGCACAACAGCTTAGTTATTAGTCAGTAGTTATTGGTTATTGGTTATTGGTTATTGGTTATTGGCTCTTGATTGTTGTTAATTGTTATTAACAATCAACAAATAACACCGAAGAACTAGGAACCAACAAATAACTAATCACAAATAACCACTAACTACTGACTATCGCAGAAAACCGCTGACCAGCCACAGAATTAAAAACGTAAACAAAGCGATAAATTTCTCTGTTGTGATAAATGGCGTAGCCGTACTGAGCAAAGGGCCCAAAAGACCTCCCAGCACCAAGCCTATAACCAAGCCCGCTACAGTCAGCAGCACGGCCCGACCAAATTTTTGTTCCTTGCGATTAACAAAATAAAGACAAGAGCCGACCCCAAGAGCCAGAGTCAATTGCAGTAAAGAATCATTAGCCGCCGGATAAATACTCAGCCCGCCTAACCCCGCATAAACTCCAGCCGGCCACAAAATGTCCGATCGACTAGGAGTATCGATCAGCCGCTGCAACCAAGCTGGGCTGCCCGAAGGAGGAGACGGAGTAAAGCTGGCGGGTGCGGGAGTCAGCCGCTCGGGAAAGCGGATGCGTTCGGGGACTTTAATTTTACCTTCCTGTCGCTGCCGCAGACGATCCATGAGGATCGCATCGTAAGCAGCTTCGATGGATTCCAAACGTTTCTTGTCACCGCTGTACTGCTCGGCCTTGCGCGATCGGGCCTCTTGCACTTCATCAAAGGAAGCATCTTCATCGACTTCAAGCAGTTGATAGGGAGTTGGCTCACTCATTGTAATAACCCGCTGAACACTCTTGTTATAGGGCAATCTTAACAAAAGAGGAAAGCGGGGCGGGGGCTCTGCCGCTTTCCCAAAAGTTTTGCTGCTAGTTTTTAGTGTTTTAAGACAGGAACCAGCAAACCTTACGAAGGTAAAAAGCATTCGGCATTCGGCATTCGGAAATAAAAAATTATGAATCCCAAAGATGTTTATTTTTACCTTTGCCGTCTCAAATTTTACCGAATGCTGAATGCCTTCAGCAGAGACTTGTCTCGCAGGCGCTCACAATTCCCGACCACTGGACTTTTTTAAGTCGATCGCGGCGGTAGGAAAAAAAGCGAGCCGAGTCAGAATAAGTACAGAAAGGAGCGATCGCCACTTGAGAACGATCTATTCCCAACTGTTGCAATTGCAGAGCATTGCAGAGGCGAACATCCAAGCGTACTTTTCCCGGTTCCAGATCGGTCAAAACAGGCGATTCGGGGAGTTGGTGCAAAAACTCTAGAATGCCGTCGGCTGTCGCACTAACGGCATCAAATGGAGCAATCGTGGCTCCGAGTTCCGCTGCCACTTCCACAGATACCTGGTAAACCTCTCCAGCGATCGCCGGCCCCATAGCAATCTTCAGATTTTCTAGTTGACTGCCAGCGGCCAAAAGTTGAGCGATCGCCTCTGGTAATATCTTAGCAGCAGTCCCGCGCCAACCCGCGTGAACTGCGGCCACCAGTCCCGTACCGTTATCAGCAATCAGCACGGGCACGCAGTCAGCCGAGCAAACCCACAGCGCCTCCAACTCCCGCTGGGCTACCAAGCCATCGGCATCCGCATAGGTTGGGGTAGCGCCTCCCGGGCCTGGAGCCACAACCGGGGGCAATTGAGTGGTGTTGAGTACCGCATTGCCGTGTACCTGCTGCAAACGGTAAACCGGAGCTCCGGGTGCGAGAACTTCCGTCAGTTCGATCGGCCCAGAGGGCGAAAAATCACGAGTAAAAAAGCCGTGAGACCATCGGTCGAGTAAGCTGCAAGTCAGATAGGGCAAACCTGCGGAGCTCTGCCACTGCCAACTGATACCGTCAGGTTGTGCGGCGCGTTCAGAGTCAGGAAAATTTGTCAAGCGATCGCCAGCTACAGTCATGAAACTTATCCTTCCCCAAGCGCATCATTTAGCTTGTATTTTAAACAATCAACAATTTTGGCAGCCAAGTTTAAATGTCCGATCGGCTGTAATCAAAAAATCGGGATTCCTCGGCGGTTAACGGCGGCGGACACTGCCGAATTTTTCGATGACCCGAGAGAGGGGGAGATGATTTGACTGTGAAGCGGAATAGTTCATTGAAATATACAATTTAAATGCAGTCCAGGTTAATTAACAGACAGGAACGCCAAAGCGCTATTATCAGTGTGGCCGTCACAGGCGAGTTGTGCGATCTCGATCGCAAAAACCAAGGTATCGATCGCCAATCGACGCAGTAGCATTATGTGCTAGTTCCACGCACTAAAAAAAATTGCCGCCCGCCCGGTAAAATCATTTAGGGCTGTATAAAGACAAGGATTGCCATACATTCGATCCTGACTTCGATCTCCTTGCGCCCCCTGTTGAGTTGGGAAAAAAACATCGTGAAACCAGTTCCAGACAAGCAAATAACAGCCCATTTGAACACCAAACAGCAAAAAAATCACCCCACAGGCGCCCGGACTCGATCGCGCCTTTTGTCCGAACGCTCACTGCTGGTGGGACTAGGTTGCCTTGCCAGTCTGGGACTGCTCAGCAAAGGCATAGTGTGGGCCCAAACCGAAACACCCCCAGCAGAACAAGCCGTCCCCGGCGCAGCAGACCTCCAGCCATTATTTGAAGCTCCTCTGGCGCCTCCGGAACCCGCAGCCAGCCAATTGCAGCCAGAACCAGACCCTGCACCGCAGGCAGAAGTTCCGGCCCGATCGCCAGAGTACGCCACCGAAGCACCGACCCAATTTTATCTGCCAGAGCCAGCGCTGATGCCCCTGCCAGAAGCGACGGCCCAGGAGCCTCCTTTTGAAGCGCCAGTTAACCCAGCAGCCCGCGCAGAAACCGACAACAGCCTTGGCGCTAGCAGCGGCTACGAATCGCCGACAACAATCGAGTTTGCAGAACGATCGACCGGCTGTCAAAGTTCCGTGTCCTCAGGACAAGGAGTAGGCGGTTTGTGCGGGCCTGCTGCTGTTTCCGAGCCAGTGACGGCAGAAGCAGTCCCTCCCAGCTACAGCCCGGAAACTCCGATCGCCGACAGATCCTATATTGCACCGCCTCCGGCTCGCAATCTGCCAGAGGGCATACCCAGGAACGAGCCAGAGAGCCTTCCGAGCAATATTCGCCCAACAGTTGCCGGAAATAATAGCGTCCATGTCGTCGGCAAAGTCGGTCAAGCCGTTCAACAAATAGGCAACCAGCTTTGGGGACAGGAAAACCCGCAATCAGCCGATCCACGCCCAGCATACTCCGCAGACACCGGATACTCGGCTAATCCCGGATACTCAGCAGACGCTGGATACCCTGGAGGCGGTGGATACTCGGTTAACCCTGCATCTTACGGCGGCGGCTCAGCTCCAGCGCCCAGCATGGGACTCGGGCCAGTGCAAGTCGGTGCGATTAGTGTCAGCAGCGACAGCAATACAGGTTTTGCTTACTACAATCTCACGCCGCGTCCTTTAGGAATGCCCGGGAATGGCAACAGCAGCCTGCTGTTTCCCCTATCTATTGCTGCGGAAATTACTTCGCCGTTTGGGTGGCGGACTCATCCAGTTAGCGGCTACGGCAGGTTTCACACCGGAACAGACTTGGGGGCTCCGATGGGAACGCCCGTACTGGCCGCCTATGCGGGTCAAGTGGCGATCGCCGATTGGTTGGGCGGCTACGGTTTGACAGTGGTTCTCAACCACAAAAAAAATTCTCAGGAAACGCTCTACGGACACCTTTCGGAACTGTTTGTCAAGCCCGGAGAGTTCGTGAAACAGGGAGATACGATCGGCCGCGTTGGTAGTACAGGAATGTCTACAGGGCCTCACCTCCACTTCGAGATCCGGCAAATGACTGACCAGGGTTGGGTGGCGATCGACCCCGGTGCTCAGCTAGAATTCGCTGTAGCCAAAATGCTCGGCACTTTGGAGACTGCCAAAATACCCCAAATGCCGAAAATCGTGGAAACACAAAGCGCTAGGGGACTCAAGGATTTGGAAAATGATTTTCCCCAGCTTCCACCTCTGCCCGTGGGAATGGACATCGAAGTTCACAACCTCCAGCCGCCATTCCCGGAACTGTTAAAACCTGACATTTCTAAACTCAAAGCTTCCGAAGCTGTCAAACCGAAAATTCAGAAGCAAGCTAGCAGATAAAAATTGGGGATTACCTAAACAACGAGATCCATTAAATAGGTTGGCAGTGATGAATTTAGTGTTCGCTACCAACCTATTTATTAATTGTAATTAACCGAATAAGCTGTTCAACATCTAAACTGCATTAACTAAGTTCCCTTTATTTTTTATTTTTCGGTTCCATTTCATAATTAATCCTCCTTCATTTAAAAGTTTATTTAACAGTGATTCTAGTTTTTCAATGGATTCAAATAATCTA
>JANYGO010000229.1 GCA_025362325.1 Cyanobacteriota bacterium
TTAACCGCAATCACATTCGTTCGTAGTGCGGACTTCAGTCCGCACTACAAACCGTTTTTGTTATGGTAATCGACCGGACGTGATATGACTAATGACCAATGACTAAAAACCAATGACTAACGACCTCGAAGCCATACGCAAAGGCAAAATTCATATGTTGGCCGGCCTAGATTTAGCCGGCGCGGACTTAGCGGGAGCCGAACTCGCCGATGCAGACTTGTCTCAAGCCAACTTGACTGGAGCTAATCTCGCCGGTGCTAACTTGCAGCGGGCGGTACTGCGATCCAACCTCCGTGGCGCTGACTTGAGTGGCGCTGACTTGCGCGGCGCAGATTTTCGGAATGCTGACTTGCGCGGTGCTTCTTTTGCTAACGCTTTAGTCCGCGATGCCAGTTTTGGGGGTGCTTTTTTGACAGGGGCCTCGATCGGCAATTTGGATTTGACTGGTGTCGATTTTCGGGGCGCTGATTTGCGGGGCGCTTCATTGTCTCGGGCAATTTTGCAGCAGGCTGATTTGAGCAATGCTAATTTATCCGGTGCTGATTTGTCGGGAGCTGACTTGGAAGAAGCGATTCTGAATGGAGCCGTACTCCGTGGCGCTAACCTGACAGGGGCTAATTTGCTCTGTGCTGCGATCGAACATACCGTCTGGGAGGGAGCTTTACTTGATCGCGCTTGTCTTCAAGGCACTCCCCTCAGCCCTTAAATTTCAAAAATGTTACTTTAAAGGCAGACAAAAAAACAACATCTGCTTATGAAGTGAATAAGCACAAGTTATTTTAACAATTCTTAATGGGAGGTTATAATGGCGACTGTAGATCAGCAAACGCATAAATGGTAGCAGCTTTGTTTAGCGGTACATCCTTTCAAGGTCAAAGTGGCGATCGCCTTGTCAGCAAAGTAGCAGGAGCTGCGATCGCAGCCTTATTCAAACGTTCTGAAAAGGCAGAAGCCAACATCCGAGTCGAACCTGTGGCCAAACTATTGCAGGGAAGCATCGACGGTTTCGACTTCGTTGGCAAAGGTATGTTGATGTACAACGGCCTCCGCATAGAGGTGATGGAACTTTACTTGCAAGCACTCTCCATTGATTTTGGAGCGATTTTTGCAGGTCAAGTCAAATTGCGCCAGCCTACCCAGGCAAATATGCGAATAGTCTTAAGTCGATCGGATTTAACCACCTCATTCAATACACCTTTTGTAGTTGAAAAACTCCAGAAGCTGACTTACCAAGAGCAATCTCTGCACTTTCAAAACACTGAAGTCAGCTTCGGAGCCGACAAATCAATTCGGCTTCAGTCCAAAATTACGATCGGCAATTCCAGCGAACCCGTCAACATAGATATTACAGCTCAATTGCAAGTAGAAGACCGACGCAAAATCCAATTTGTCAGCGTTACTTACGGCGGTGACGAGCAAGCAATAGACTTGGCTCAAGCTATAATTGCCCACGTAAATAACTTGCTAGACTTAGACAAATTTGCCTTAGAGGGCACTCAACTGCGAGTAGACCGCTGTCGAGTTCAAAACGACGAGCTGGTTTTTTACGGTTGGGCTGGCATCGAACACTTCCCCAAAGGCAAGCGCTAAGTCTGGGCCTGCTAAGGTAGGCAAGAAACTCAGATTCGTTTGAGGAATTTTATAGCTTAACAAAACAACCCGCCTGCGCGGGTTTTGCTATTTTAGCCACAGTTTTGAAGCTGTGGCGTTGCTATAGCAGTAGACAGTGGATAGTGGACAGTTGACAGTTGACAGCTTGCCCCCCGAGCGCAGTCGTTGGGTTGCATAACCCGAATCAAATCATTGATTCGGTACGGGTATCGGCTCTATTCATTCCGGTTATTTATGTCCTCACCGATGTGGCGGTTGCTATAGCTTAAAGTCGCTCTACATTCCGGCGTATTTCCAGAACTAATCTGTGGCGGATTTAATTTGTCAGCTACTGCGTACTTAAATTCTTTTGGCGTGAGAATTTATAGCGCCCCATCGAGCTTAAATTTAAATGCAAAATAGCTTAATCCCAGGGATTCTAGATCTCGTCTCAAAATCAGCACTCAGGTTGAGGCGATCGCACAAATTAGCTTGATAAACTGATCGAATGACTTGTACCCTAGACAAGAGACACCCCGTTTCTTGGTAAATGCTCTGGCAACTCTAATTTATCCTAAACACCGGGTTCATAAGCGTAAGCCCAATAGAAAATAAATAACCCCAAAAGAGGAAAAATGCTTGGATTTTATTTATTTGGTCTCTACATCGCAGTCTTGTCCGTGTTTGCCGCGCCCAGCCGCCGCGGGCCAGAGAAATGGTGGGTAGAAATCGTCACAGATTTGCCCCGCTGTACCTACTATTTTGGCCCCTTCGACACCGACAAAGAAGCCTCCAGCAATACTCCAGGCTACATCGAAGACTTGGAAAGCGAGGGTGCCAAAAGAGTTAGCATCCGCGTCAAACGGTGTCATCCTTCCGATCTCACCATCTGCGAAAGTGAATTCTCAGAGAGTATCGCTGCTTAATAATGTTTATATTTCAGCTTGCTGAAATCGGGTTTTTTGACTCAGATACTGCGTCTCTCGTGAGAAGTATCGGTTAAATAACCCGGTTTCGCCGCGTCAAGAGTGCGCAACTTCTGTTTGAGTTTTCTATGCACTCGGGCCTCAACAATAAGATAAAGTATCGTCTTCTCCTAGTCCTTGTCTTGCGGACTTTTTATTTGTAGCCGCGGCTTAAAACTCGGCTTCTTCTCCACCAAAATGCTGCTTTTAGCCAGCATTTACTCTCAACAATTACCGCGGCTAAATCAGCACTGAGGACGATCAGATCGAGCTATTTGTCCTGCTAACTTAATAACAGTAAAACCTACTTGACTTCGGGGAGAGGTACATATGTTCGGACTTTATCTATTCGGTATGTACGTGGCTGCTTTCTGGATACTGACTCAACCGATGGGCAGCGGTAGAGGTCGCGAATGGTGGGTGGAAGTTGACACAGATTCGCCCAAGCGCACCTATTACTTTGGCCCTTACGAAACCAAGGATGAAGCTTCTAATAACACGAACGGCTACATCAAAGACTTGGAGAAGAAAGGGGCTAAAAAAATTAGCATTAACATCAAGCAAGGTCGCAAAGACAGTCAGCTCACAGCTAGGGATGAGTAAGATCGCATTAGGCTTAAGGTTCGCGTCAGCCGTCAAGCTATTGTCCATTCAACGCTGATACTGATTGTCAGTCTCGATGACACGCAAACGGCTAACGCTCGATCGCATTCAAAACCCCGCGCTCTGGCTCTGAGGGCCCGCAACATTAACGGCAGCACCAGATTCTGCCCTTAATTAATAGCCTCAAAAGCGTGCATCGTGTTGAGTTTCTCCAAACAACAACCCAAAATCAGACAACGCGCTGCCACTTTGCAATTGCTGCTCGATCTTTGGTAAAAATGAAGTTGTTGGCATAGGTTTTACCGGGAATAATCTTGTCAAATTGTATGCTGGAAACTGGCTGGTGGCGAGCCATATCGAACTCTTCTACGGGTAGAATTTGTCTTCCCAAGAGGAAGAAACCATCGTAACCGCAGTTAGAAAAATAGTTTAACAAATTTTCCACGGCACCGGGCTTGTGACGTTCTTCTGCTTCGATCAGGAAGTTGGGTTCATCGCGTTGGATCGTGAGTTGGGCACCTTTGATAACTGCTAGCTCGTGACCTTCTACATCAATTTTGATAAAGCCTACTGGCGACAACTTGAAGCTATCAAGAGGATAGCAAGAGATACTAAATTTTTGTATTTCAACGCCTGAAAAATGGTTTTCTGGTTCGATTGTTCCTAGGGCGGAGAAATCGTTTCCCTGAAAACTAGGCACTACTAACTCTACCTGCTGCTGGCGATCGGACAGAGCGCAGCCGTGAATGCGTACAGATTCCCCCTTACAGCTATCCTCCAGCAGTTTGGCAAGGATCGGATTGGCTTCAAAAGCTTCACAACCTGCTGAATAACGAGCTAAGTCGTGGGTGAAACATCCGCTGTGGGCTCCGATATCCACTGCCAAGCGCGATCGATCGCACAAATAGCGAGCAACAGTCAGCTCTGGATTTCCCCGCCATTGCCTCCAACTATCTCTCAGAGGCTTAACCGCAGCGCTGGGTAGTAACCTATCAATTATTCTAGCTAGCGAGTATTCAACTTTTTGGAACATAGCTGTCACCTCTTTCAAGCACCGGAGAGAGTGAAGTTGATACTTCTTTCCATCCAGAAGTTAACTTATGCTGTTGTCAACGCTTTCAAAGCATCGCGTTTATACTAGCACACAGCAATCCAGTTTTTTTTGCCACCTGCCTGAGTTTGATCTGCGGCGAACAATTCTTAACAAGGGACGAGGATTTTGTCATCATAATTAACATTAAAGTACCATCTGGTTTAATGTGTTGCGAGGATTAAAAGTTCGATTTGTGTTGATTTTCTCGTAGCATTCGCGTTCGAGAGCGGTAAGTTCTTTCGGCGGCACGATCGCAATTTTCACCAACAAATCAGTGCGTTCATCTTTCTTCGGTTTCGGCCATCCTTTACCCCGCAACCGCAAAGACTGACCCGATCGCATCCCCGCCGGAAATTTTACAGTTATCATACCTTCAGGCGCCGGCACTTCAATTGCAGCTCCCAACACCGCTTCGTCGGGAGTTATCGGCACTTCGCACACCAAATTCTCTCCCTCAAACTGAAAGAAAGCGTGAGGCAAAACTTCTAATTTTAGGTACAAATCTCCCTGCTGCTTCGTGTACGGGTCAACTTGACCTTTGCCTTTTACCCTAATTTTGCTGCCAGTTTTCACTCCAGCAGGAATCGAAACTTCGCCCGTAGCGACTCGCTTGGAAGTGCCGCGAAACGCTTCCCCCAGAGTTAGAGAAATCGTTACCTCAGTGTCGCCAGAGGTTCCTGTGCTGCGGTTTTCGTACCCCGCGAAATCTTCAAATCCGCTGGGTCCGCCGCTGCTGGTGCGGTAGTTGCTATAATTCCACTGACCGTTGCGGCCATTACCCGCACTGTTGCCAGCCGCGCGGCCGAGCAAAGCATTGATAAATTCGTCAAAACTGCCGTACTGGCTGAAGTCAACGCCGCCAAAGTCTACCGCAGTACCGCCCGCGCTAGACCATCCGCTGGGAGTTGCAGCCGCTTGCTTCCAATATTGACCGTATTGGTCGTATTTTTTGCGTTTTTCTGGGTCTGAAAGCACTTCGTAAGCTTCGTTTACTTCTTTAAAACGAGCTTCGGCTTCTTTGTTCCCCGGGTTCATGTCCGGGTGATATTTGCGGGCTAGTTTGCGAAAAGTTTTTTTAAGTTCGTCAGAGCTGACGGTTTTGTTGAGTCCCAAAATAGAGTAATAGTCTTTAAAATCTGTTGCAGCCATTAACCAATCCCCTCTTTATTAGTTGTTAGTTGTCAGTTCTCAGTTGTTAGTTGTTAGTTGTTAGTTGTGACAAAAAATAGATGCCCAATTAGCAGGATGGCAAAATTATAGCAACCCCGCGCGACGGTGAGGACGTTATTAATTGCTCAAACCCTTCCGCAAGATTGCGACTTCCTTTTCTCTTATTCCTTCTTCCTTATTTTTTATTTCTTGTGCTATAGTTTGATGCCGCAGGCAAAACTGCCTGCTGTACCTCATTTAAATTATAGGTTATCAAAGGTTGGGACTCGATCGAGTTCGGTTGTTGCTTGCGGGACATCGCAATTTCCACACCCTGCTACTGTTTGAGAGGTTCAGGAGTTGTGCAGCTTCGGGATTTTGGCGCGGCGGGCACATCGAAGGCTCGGAGTGCCACCGTCGTTGAGGCGAGCCGGGGATAGCAGATGCGGCTGCTGTTGGTGCTAACTCAAACACAGCGTTAACTGGCGCGGACGATCGCTCTTTTTACTCTTTTTTTGCGGTGCGCGGTGCG
>JANYGO010000018.1 GCA_025362325.1 Cyanobacteriota bacterium
TGATTTTGTTTGAGGGAGGGCTAAATTTACAGATTCGCGCTCTAAGTAGCGTTTCGGTGAGCCTCCGCAATCTTATCTTGTGACCATCGGAGTGCTGATTACCTTTCTAGGCGGTGCGATCGCCACCCATTTCTTGAATGAGTTTCCCTGGTCGATCGCCTTTCTTTACGCTTCATTAGTAGTAGTGACGGGCCCAACGGTGGTGAACCCCTTGCTGAAGCTGATTGGGGTTGAACAACGGGTCGCAACGCTCTTGGAAGGCGAGGGGATTTTGATCGCTCCGATGGGAGCGATTGTGGCAGTAATCACCCTCAACATCATTTTGAGTCGTCATGAAGTGCCACTGGTTTTAGTCGGCACGGCAATACCGTTATTGGTGCCCAAAAGCTTGGGACTACGGTTAGGCATTGGGGTAGCGATCGGGTTGAGCGCCGGCGGTCTACTCAGTTTGTTGCTTAAACAATCTAAATCGCTGCCACAAGAATTAAAAAATCTCGTGGTATTAGCATCAGTGTGGGGCGCTTTCAGCTTGGCACAGGCACTCCGAAGCGAGTCAGGGCTGTTGGTTGCAGTGTTGATGGGTATCATTTTGCGAGCTGCTACCATCCCCGAAGAACGCTTGATTCGTCAGTTTAATCAGCAGTTAGGCATTCTCGCAAACTCGGTCTTGTTTATTTTGCTGGCGGCTGATCTGTCGATCGCGAGCGTGTTTGATTTGGGTAGAGGAAGTGTCCTAACTGTTCTGGTGCTCATGCTCGTCGTGGGCCCGATGAATATTCTATTATCGACTTGGAAGCGAGGCTTTAGCTGGGAACAAAAACTGTTTCTTTCCTGGATTGCACCTCGTGGCATTGTTGCCGCTTCAATGGCATCTTTGTTTGCCATCTCTCTAACAAAAGAAGGCATCAACGGCGGCGATGCAATCAAAGCGCTGGTTTTTCTGACCATTTTCATGACAGTCTTGATTCAAGGACTCACAGCCGGCTGGATTGCTCGTTGGTTGGGGCTGCTTAGAAGTCAGGTCAGAACCGTGATTGTGGGTAGCAACCCGTTTAGCCAACTGCTAGTTCGGTTACTTCAGCAAGCCGGAGAGACGGTTGTTTTAATTGACCTTAGTGATCGCGATTCAACCACGATCGAGCTAAATGATGTCCCTGTCATCAGCCAATACTTGGATCTAGAAGAGCTAGAAGCAGAGGGAATCGCGACACTGAGCACCTTTCTAGCACTCACTAACAACCCAGAACTGAACGGAATCTTAGCTCAACGGGCCGTAGAGTTGTTTCGCCCTAACACAGTCGCCACATTCTCTCAATCCGCATTGGACGGTAGCGATCATCTAGGTTTGGCTGCAACAGGAATTCAGCTTGCTTTTGCACCCCAAGTTTCCCTTGATGGGTGGAGTCAGGCTCTCACTAAGAATGATGTGCAGCTAGTCGAGGTCCTGTTGCAGTCGGAGAATTTAGAGGCACAGCAAGCGGAGTTACAAGGCTATGTTGCAGCAGGTCATTTGCTACCGCTCTTGATCAAGCCAGAGGAGCATTTACAAATCATAATTGTTGCTGAGCCTTGGCTGGTGGGCGATCGCATCACTTGCCTGCTAAATAAGGCTTCATCCTCTCAAGTACCGACGCTGAGCCAGAGTCACTCAACTATCCTACCTTTGCCAGAGAATATGTCTCTAAAACCAGCTTTGCTTCAAGCAAACTAATTTTCACAAGCCAATGAATTGTTCCTGAATCTGTTTTGCAAAAGCTGTGCTTATGCCCCATTCCTGCTAGTCCAGCCTCGCTTTTTCAGTATTTTTTTCGATTTGGGGTACTGCGATAACGTAGCCCAGTCGTAAGTCATCAGTGGTATAGCCGATTTCGGGCTTGCTGCTCAATGTCTGCGAATTGCCAGCACTAATCATGCTGCACCAGCACCTACTACAATTACTGCTTACGCTCGGGCGAATCCTGCGCCCGCGTTGAGTTAAGGAAATGTCCATTGCATCGGCTAGCGCTTCGTTGGTTATCGAATCTATGCAGTCAGGAATTATGCAATCGTTAATGAGTTGGTTTGCGGTTGCTAGCTGACTTTTAAACAACCCATTAACAACCGCAGGAATATCAAAAAAAATCATTGCCTCACCGGGATGCTGAACGATTTGGCATCCCAGATACCCCAGACTTCACGGGCAGAAGATACGGAACCCAGGAGCGCTTCTTCTGACGATCGCCCGCAAACTCTAATCTCCCGAGGCGGATTGTATTTGCGGGTTACGGTGACGCTCCATTCAATTTGATGGCTACGACCGTGCTCTCATCTGTCATCCCTCCCATCTCCAGCATTGGGTAGCGTCTCTGAATCCGCTGCTAACAGAGAACCAGAGAGCAAGTGAACCATTTGCAGCGCTTCCACCTCAGACATCCAAACATTTAAATGCTCAGATGTTGGGAATAAATCTAAGACTTCACACTCTCCGAGCCCCTCCAACACATTGCAGGAGTAGCGCTGCGAGTAGGCGATAACTTCGATTAGCGCCTTCTTTTGTATGCGGTTGCAGGTGGTTAAGCTGTTTAACATCTAAACTGCATTAACTAAGTTCCCTTTATTTTTTATTTTTCGGTTCCATTTCATAATTAATCCTCCTTCATTTAAAAGTTTATTTAACAGTGATTCTAGTTTTTCAATGGATTCAAATAATCTATTGGCAACATATTCCTTGGCGGAATGCCATACTAATTCAACTCGGTTATAGTCAGGGCTATATTTGGGCAAAAACTCTATGATTAGATTCGGCATTTCTGACGCTATTTTTTGTAAAGTCTC
>JANYGO010000032.1 GCA_025362325.1 Cyanobacteriota bacterium
TCCTGATAAATTTCCGGTGCAATTGCCAACGAAAAAACCATCAACAGCGCCGCCGCAATCCCGTAATAAAAATGAGAAACCAGCCATTCGTCATCCCTGCGAAAAATCCCGTCTTGGAATCCCAAAACCACCAAACCGACACCAGTCAAAGTCGCAAATACTCCCCGCCAAAGTTTCAGTCTTGCTTGATACAAAAATACTAAAGAAGCAATTGTCGCTGCAAACATCAGTGCAATGAAAACTACTTGAGTGGGGGATTTGCCCCACAGATTTTTTTCCAAAATACTTTTAAAATAAATAGAGTAAGCAAGAGCAATTAACGTAATTCCGACGATCGCCCCAGTCAGCAACCGGCCCAACTTTAAATGCTCCGGGCCAACAACAGGCGGAATTTTGCTTTTACCACCGTCAGCGACTTGCAGCCTGCGCTGGCGAGTTTGCCACGCTGCATTGACAACAGTACCAATAATCGGGAAAACTACCGCCACTGCGAGCACCGGATGGACGAGTGCCATTACATCTGCGAGTTCCATATTGAATATCCCAAGATAATACCTGCATCTAGTTTAGGGCGTTACAGGCGACAGTTGCTCTTCTTCAAGTTTGGCGATCGGCAGCGTTACGGTAAATGTACTACCGACACCTTCTTCACTGCTCAACGTAATTTCGCCGCCGTGCAAGTCCACGCATTTTTTAACAATGCTCAGCCCCAGTCCAGTACCGGGAATTCCACCCACATTTTTCGCCCGGTAAAACGAATCAAACAGCCGTTCTTGGTCTGCCAAAGGTATGCCAATTCCGGAATCAGTTACCGAAAAAACCACCTCATTTTTCGTAACTTTTAATTCAAAAACTACTTGAGTATTGGGGGGAGAATACTTGATAGCATTTGACAGCAAATTGCTGA
Organism: Cyanobacteriota bacterium; assembly: GCA_025362325.1. GTDB lineage: Bacteria > Cyanobacteriota > Cyanobacteriia > Cyanobacteriales > Microcoleaceae > Microcoleus. The sequence goes on from JANYGO010000032.1 coordinate 908, forward strand.
GAATGCCCCGCAGCAAGCTCACCTCCAAACACGCGATCGCCGATTGACAGTGATTCACAAAAATCAACTTCACCGCATCAGTTTGACGCTTCAAATTCAGGCTGCTTTGAAATTCTGCTACCAACTCATTACAAAACTTTGCCAAGTCTAGCGGTAGCAAACGAAGCGCAATTTTTCCCGACTCCGAGCGGCCCAGCAGCAGAACGTCATCTAATAACAGATCGATGCTTTTTGCTGCAACTTGAGTTTTGTCAAGCAGTTCTTGTGTTCTATCATCAGATAATTTCGATTTGTATCTGGCAAGAACTTGCGTAGTGCCGATGATGAAGTTTAAAGGATTGCGAACGTCGTGGGCAATCATGTACAGCAAAGAAGTTTTTATCTCGTTGAGTTCTTTGGCTGTTTGCAGAGTGCGATCGAGTTGGTCGTGAGACAATTTGAGGGTTAAAGACAACTGGCGCGATCGCAGCAAAATCTCCACCCGCGCTTGCAATTCTATCTTCTCGATCGGAGCAATAATTAAATCGTCAATATTTTGCCAAATAAATCGCGTTGCCATCCCCACATCCGAGCGGGATGTAATCAACAGAAAAGGCAAGCATACCGGGCCTTCTGCCTGTTTTTTGGCGGCGATCCATTGCCCGTGCCGTTTCAGGGCAAGACCGTCAATTATCCCCAGATCGAAAGATTGATTTAATGGTAAGATTTCATCAATATTTTCGGTGGAGTTGGGCAGCAATACCTCATAGTAAACTGCTAGCCATTCTAATAACAGGCGGCGATTTTCTCTCTGTTCGACAAGCAATAAAATTTGACTCACGCAGGTTCTCCTAGCAAGCTGTGAACAATGGACAGCAAATCTCTAACGATCAAAGGTTTTACCAACATACTCCGAGCACCGCGGGAGAAGCTTTCGTGCTGAATGGCAGCGCTTTGTTTGGGCGAAAGTATCAGAAAAGGGATTTGGTGATTTCGCAGTTGTTCGCAGCAGTCCCAAATCCGGCGGTCGAAACCAGAAATATCTACTAAAGCCATCCCGATCCTAGCAGGCTGACTGATAGCTTGTGCAACATCTTCAAAGCTATAAGCCGCGAGCATCTGGTATCCTTCTTTATTGAGAAATTGTGCTAATAGTTCCAAATTTCGCTGATTCCGGTCTACGGCTAAAATTATTGAGTTGCCAGTCATCTATCAGCTTCCTGTGAATACGGTTTACCTTACTTTTCGGCGAGCTATTAGAAGTCGGAAAATACACAATTTTACCAAAATATTTAACTTTTCCAGGACTTATGCTGCTGGTGCGGTGCGCGCACTACTGCTATTGCTGAGGTGCGCGCACCGCACCCTACTAATTAGATCGACAACTGCTTTCATTAGCTGCACTCCGCCAAAAATAGCACTGAGAACCTTGATTCAATCTTCATCCGCTCCCCCCTCAATCCACACCGGCGCCGAGCTCAAAATGCCGCGCAGCCCCCGTATCGGTTTGCTGACTTTGATGCCGTAGCGAGTAATATCGAGTTCTCGCAGAGTTCTCTCGAAATTGCTGACTCGTTTTTTAATTACTCCGATCGCCTTGCGGATTTCTGTTCTATTATGCAGTTGGCGTTCCAGATAGCGGATAAACATCAGATTATCAGCCAAATAGCTAATCCCGATCTCGGTCAGGCGAAAATCTCCACTAATCGCTTCTACCTCATTAATCAAGATCACCGTGACTCCCATATTCTTGAGATACTTGCACAAAGCGTGCAAATTGTTCACCAAATCTTGCCCCCGCATCGAAATCTGATAGCCAGAAATACTGTCAATCATCACAATCCGCGTCTTTTGCTGCTCCACCTCTCGGCGTACCATGTGAGCAAACTGATCCGGCGAGTACAGCAAAGGTTCCACGGGTATCACCGAAAGACTTCCTTGCGCCATCATCGCCCCAACCGGGATGTTAACTGATTCGCAGCGGTGCAGCAAAGTAGAAATTGACTCCTCAAAAATGTAAACTACCGATCGCTCCCCCCTTCCCGCCGCCTCCTTCATAAACTGAATCCCCACCGTCGTTTTACCCACGCCGCTAGGCCCAGTAATCACCGTCACAGTCCCGCGTTCCAGTCCCCCGTGCAACAGTTCATCCATTTCTGGAACCCCAGCAGAAATCGGTTCAGCCACAAAATCCTGCTGATAGTTGTCGGGAAGCAGCCGCGGAAACACCTCCATCCCAGCCTCAGTCAGGCGCAGCGAATGGCGGCCGTCGCGGAAGTTAGAACCGCGCAGCTTGGTGACAGACAGAGTGCGCCCTTCAGGCCGCAATTCTAAATAAATCACGCCGTCGCTGATGAATTGCAAATCGTCATCGGGAGCACTTGATGTCCCTTCCGAGGTAAACACCACCGTCGCCCCCCCTTCCACCAAAAACCGCAGAAAAGACAAAACCTGCTTACGAAACTGAAACTCATCCGCAGCTAAGTAGCGAAATTGAGTGATTGCATCCAAAAACACCCGTTGTGGCTTGACAGCTTGGACTCGCTCGATAATCTTTTGTGTAGTCGGTTCTCGCTCAACTTCCGACGGCGAGAAAATGTCGTAGGTTTGAACTTCGGTAAAGAATTCTGAGGAAGGGCTCAAATCTAGGAACGCCATCGCTTCCATGTCAAAACCGAGACTTTCGGCATTGGCGCGCAATTGCGCTTCCGGTTCTCCTAAAGTAATGAATAGGGGCGTTTCTCCCAGAGCCATACCAGCAGCCAAAAAGTGAAAGCCCAGGGTAGTTTTGCCAGTACCCGGGCCGCCGCGTACCAGATAAGAGCGCTGAGCAATCAGGCCGCCGTCAATCACTTCGTTGAGACCGGTAATTCCTACAGAAAGTCGGTTTTGAGACATTTGTTTGTTCATGTTTTGAAGATCGGGCCCGTATTAATATTTAATGGTTTTAGGCAGTGTTGTAATTATTTTTTTACCGGGCGTTTGATAACCTTCATGAAATCTTTTTCTACCGAAAATTACATTAGCACACAAGAATTAGAAAGTATTGTCGGCACTTCTGGCATCTGTCTGTGGCAAGAGGCAGAGACTGTTTGGCACGAACGGGTAAAAAAAGCAGTTGCCCCGGGCACAAAAATAGCCTGCACCGTTTATCCCAATACTCAGGAAGAACTCGCGGCGGTGATTGCTTGGGCAGGGCGAAATCGCTGGGGCGTCTTGCCTTGCGGGAGTGGTAGCAAGCTCGATTGGGGCGGTTTAGTCAAGGGAGTCAAAATTGCCGTGAGTACGACGCGCCTAAATCGGCTGGTAGAACACGCTGTGGGCGATTTAACGGTGACTGCGGAAGCGGGGATGCCTGTTGCGGATTTGCAGGAAATTTTGGCTAAAGCAGGTCAATTTTTGCCGATCGATCCAGCATATCCGCAACAGGCAACATTGGGCGGGATTATTGCTACTGCTGACACGGGTTCCTTGCGACACCGCTATCGGGGCGTGCGCGATTTGTTGTTGGGAATTACGTTTGTGCGATCGGACGGTAAAATTGCGGTAGCTGGCGGTCGAGTTGTTAAAAATGTCGCCGGTTACGACTTGATGAAACTGTTTACCGGTGCTTACGGCACATTAGGCATCATTTCTCAAGTAACTTTCCGAGTTTATCCGCTGCCGGAATCATCGGGAACTGTCATACTGACAGGAGAAACTAATGCTTTAGCTGAAGCCACTCAAATTTTATTATCTTCTGCTCTGACACCGACTGCTGTTGATTTGCTATCACCGCAGTTAGTAGAAAAACTGAGTTTTGGTAAAGGTTCGGGATTGGTAGTGAGGTTTCAAAGTATCGGCGAAAGCGTCAAACAACAATCAGCCCGCTTGCTGGAAGTTGCCGAAAAGTTGGGCTTGCAAGGCACTAACTGCGGCGAGAATGATGAGCATCAATTATGGCAAAGATTGCCAGAAACAGTGTGGGATTCTAGCACAAAATCGGCAATTATTTGCAAAATAGGCATCAGACCCTCGGAAGCAGTCAAGGCAATTAAGGAGTTGCCGGTACAGGACGCTTTGATTCACGCGGGCAGCGGTTTGGGGGTTTTGCGGTTTGAGACGGCGACTGCGGATACGCTGTTGCAGGTACGCAAAGGGTGCGAAGCTAAAGGCGGTTTTCTGACTGTTTTGGCAGCGCCTGCTGACATTAAGCAACAGTTAGATGTTTGGGGCTATACTGGAAGTGCGATCGATTTAATGCGCCGGATTAAACAGCAGTTTGACCCGGAAAATATCTTGAATCCAAATCGCTTTATCAGCGGTATTTAGTTTAAAGTTTGCAGTCAGGATTTCAGTATCATTGGTGCCAGCTTAACGTCTTATTTAGTACCAAGATAGTGTTTGACGATTAGGCTATCGATCCCCCCTAGCCCCCCTTAAGAAGGGGGGAACCGGAAATGCTCTTGCCTCCCCCTTCTTAAGGGGGATTGAGGGGGATCTAGACTCAGCTAAAAGCGAGTTATATCGAGAGTTTTATGCGATTGTTGACACCAATACTTCAATCCTTCTTAAATTCCCGAAGAAGGACTAAAGTCCTCACTACGAACCTTAAGAATTAGGTAAAATATGCAAACTTCAGAAACATCTCAAATTCCCAGCGACGATTTAAAACCTGCTAAAGAAAGCAATTTCCTAGCACAAAATCCCCACTTGCAAAGCCTCGAAATCCCAGGTTTCGACGCCAACAATCCGCCTGATCCAAAATTAATCGATACTTGCGTCCACTGTGGCTTTTGTTTGTCAACTTGTCCGAGTTATCGCGTACTTGGCAAAGAAATGGATTCGCCCAGAGGTCGCATTTATTTAATGGATGCAATTAACGAAGGCGATGCACCTTTAAACGAAGCAACTTCGCAGCATTTCGATACTTGTTTGGGCTGTTTGGCTTGCGTTACAACTTGCCCTTCTGGCGTGCAATACGACAAGTTAATTTCCGCAACTCGCCACCAAGTTACCAGAAATCAAAAACGCACTTTTTCTGACAATGTAATTCGCACTCTGATTTTTAATCTCTTCCCTTATCCTCACAGATTGCGGCCTTTACTCGTTCCTCTGTTTATTTATCAAAAATTAGGTCTGCCAAAACTAATTCGCAAAACAGGTTTGCTGAAAAAAGTATTTCCCCGCTTGGCGGCCATGGAATCAATTTTGCCGAAAGTTACTATCGATTCTTTCCGGGATAATTTGCCGGAAGTAATTCCCGCACAAGGGGAGAAACGCTATCGAGTGGGCGTGATTTTAGGCTGCGTGCAGCGGTTGTTATTCTCGCCTGTTAATGAGGCTACGGTGCGAGTTTTGACGGCTAACGGTTGCGAGGTTGTGATTCCGAAAAGTCAGGGATGCTGCGCTGCTTTACCGGAACATCAAGGACAAGCGGAACAGGCGCAAGCTTTGGCGAGACAAATGATTGATAGCTTTGAAAATACTGGTGTTGATTGTGTAATTATCAACGCTGCTGGGTGCGGTCATACTTTGAAAGAATACGGTCACATTTTAGCAGATGACCCGGAATATCGGGAAAAAGCTGAGAAGTTTGCTGCTAATGTGAAGGACATACAAGAGTTTTTGGCGAGTGCGGGAATTACGGCGAAACTCAATCCTTTGGTTGATGGAGATTTGACTATTGTTTATCAGGATGCTTGTCATTTGTTGCACGGACAAAAGATTAGTTTGCAGCCGCGTCAGTTGCTGCAACAAATCCCTGGGGTGAGGTTGAAAGAGCCTGTGGATGCTGCTTTGTGTTGCGGGAGTGCGGGGGTTTACAATATGTTGCAGCCGGAGATTGCTGATGAGTTGGGTGTGCAGAAGGTGGAGAATTTGCTGAATACTGGGGCGGAGTTGATTGCTTCTTCTAATCCTGGTTGTTCGCTGCAAATTAAGAAGCATTTGGAGTTGCAGGGCAAGGAAGTTACGTTGATGCACCCGATCGAGCTTTTGGACTATTCTATTCGTGGGGTGAGGTTGCAGAGGCATTAGTTTGGTAGGGCGGGCGGTGTCTGCCCTACTTTTGATCTGCTCTTTTGTGGATGATATTTTTTTAATGAACCGCAGAAATTCGTTGAAAAGTCGTGAAGCGTAGCTATCCCGAGCGTGAATCGCACTTCTCACCCTCCCAAATAGCTAAAATTAAATTAAATAGTCCCCAACCCCGGACAAAAGTTATGGTAACTCAAATCCCAGTCCCAACTCAGCAACAGATTATCTACCCCGAAAGCGACGGCAAACCAATGGCAAACAATACCGACCAGTTTCGCTGGATTCTAGTCATTGAGCAAAATCTAGAATGGATGTATGCTAATGACGAGAATGTATTTGTAGCGGGCGATTTGTTTTGGTATCCGGTTCAGGGAAGACCGAATATTGTTAATGCCCCGGATGTGATGGTTGTCTTCGGTACACCGAAAAGGAGACGGAGTTCTTATCAGCAATGGAACGAGTCAGGAATTGCACCGCAAGTTGTGTTTGAGATTCTCTCTCCTAGCAATAGCCAGGATGAAATGGAAACGAAATTACTGTTTTACGATCGCCACCAAGTTGAAGAATATTATATTTACAATCCTACTAACAATCAACTCAGAGGTTGGTTGCGCGGAGAAGACGGCTTGGATGCGATCGCATCTATGGAAAACTACGCGAGTCCAAGGTTAGCCATCCGATTCGATTTATCCGGGGATGAATTGCAAATTTATCGACCTGATGGAACTAGATTTTTCTCCTACGTTGAGATTTGTCAACTGTTAGAACAAGCCGAACAGCGGACAGAACAAGAACGTCAGCGGGCAGAACTTGCAGAAACAGCTTTAGAAGAGGAACGGCGGCGATCGCAACTTTTGGCGGAACGGCTGCGAGAAATGGGAATTAACCCAGATGAATTAAGTTAGACAGACTGCGATCTATGGGCATTGACCCAGAATAATTGTAGACTGGATTGGGGAAAAGGGCGATCGCACTTTTCAAGTTTAGCAAAGATGCGATCGGCACAATAACTAATGACAAGTGACCAATGACTAATGACTCTTTCCCTCTTCCAACCTCAAAAAATGCACTTGTCCCGAAGCTTCCGCCACCACAATTGTCACCCCATCCGGTGCAATAGCGCAAGCTTTCAAAGCACTATCTCCCCTGAAAGTAGCAACTACTTTTCGACTCAATAAATCCCAAACTTTCAGAGTATTGTCATCAGAAACAGAAATCACCTTATTTCCCACCGTCGCCACAGATGTTACCGCATCGGCATGACCTGCCAAAGTAAAAGCTTCTTTTCTACTTGACAAATTCCAAACTTTCAGAGTTTTTTCTCGCCCGCCCGAAATCGCCCATTTGCCATCCCCCGTAACGGCCACAGCATTCACAAAACTCTCATGGCCTTTGAGTGTGAAAAGTAGATTTTTTAGGGCAAAATTCCAGAGATTTGCCACAATATTTTTTTCTTTCCCCAAACTCCAAACTTTCAGAGTTTTGTCACCGGAAGCCGAAATAATCCGTTGGCCGTCGGGAGTAACTGCCACAGATTTTATCCCGTCTGTATGACCTGTGAAAGTAAAAACTTCCTCTCCAGTTCCCAGATTCCAAACTTTAATAGTTTTGTCACCGGAACCTGAAATCGCCAGCCTGCCGTCGGGGGTAACAGCAACAGAATTTACCCAGTCTGTATGACCTTTGAAAGTAAAGATTTCCTCTCCAGTTTCCAGATTCCAAACTTTAACAGTTTTGTCCCCGGAACCTGAAATTATTTTCTGGCTGTCCGGGGTAACAGCGATTGCTTTTACCCAATCTTTATGACCGACAAATGTAAAAAGTTCCTCTCCGTTTTTGAGATTCCAGACTTTAATGCTGTTGTCGCCAGAACCGGAAATCGCTTTCGTACCGTCCGCCGTCACTGCTACAGCATTTACCCAATCATCGTGACCGGGAGATGATAAATTTTCTTTGCCTGTTTCTAAGTGCCAAACTTTCAGAGTTTTGTCAGAAGAACCAGAAACTATCCGCTTGCCGTCTGGGGTAACAGCTACAGCATTCACTGGGGCGATGTGATTGGTAAAAGTAAAAAGTTCTTCTTTTGTTTCCAGATTCCAAACTTTCAGCGTTTTGTCGCCAGCAGCCGAAATTACCCGTTTTCCGTCGGGAGTGACTGCCACAGCTTGAACGAAACTGTCGTGTTTTCCTAAAGTAAAAAGTTGGTCTCGTGCACTCAAACTCCAAACTTTGACTGTGCCGTCGTAACTGCCGGAAATTATTTGTTCACCGTCGGGAGTTACTGCTACAGCTTTTACCCAATCTGCGTGACCGGTGAGGGTGAAAAGTTCTTTTCCGGTTTCTAGGTTCCAAACTTTTATGCTGTTGTCGCCGGAACCGGAAATCAACCGCTTGCTGTCGGGAGTTACTGCTACCGACTGCACAAAACTGCTGTGACCTTTGAGGTTGAAAATCACTGCCCCTGTTGATAAATTCCAAACTTTGATACTGCCGTCCCAGGAACCAGAAATTACTCGCTTGCCGTCGGGAGTAACCGCAACTGCTTCTACCGCAAAAGTATCGCCTGCAAATGTCAATATTTCTGTTCCCGTTGCTAAATCCCAAATTTTAATAGTATTGTCCCAAGAACCAGAAATTACTCGCTTGCCGTCGGGGGTGACGGCTACAGCGTTGACGTAGGTAAGATGACCTTTGAGGGTGGAAAGTTCTTCTCCTGTTTCTAATTGCCAAACTTTGAGAGTGTGGTCGGATGATGCAGAAATTGCTCGCTTGCCGTCGGGGGTGATTGCTACAGCTTGTACCCAGTCTGTATGTCCGGTGAGGGTGCGCAGCAATCTGCCGCCGGGAGGGGTAAAGCTGGGCGTTAGTGGCCGCAGCCAGGGGTTTTTCTGCTGTTTTGCTTGTGCTAGCAGTGCTTGAATTTCGGGAATTTCAAAGCACATCAAGCGCGCAATTAGTTGGGCTGCTAGTTGCGTTGGATCTTTGGCTAGAATGTGGGCAGATAGCCGTATTGCTTCTTGGATTAATTTGAGTTTGTCGGCTTTTTGGTCGGATGTGATAATATCGGGACTTGTTGCTAAATCGTAATCTTCTATTAGCGCTTGTACTCCCGATGCTGAGAGCTTGGCTTCAATAAAATTGTAATCTGTTAGTAAGCTGTATAATTTCTCTGAGTCTGAAGTGGCTGCTAGCTGACTTGGCAGGATTCCCAGACAGTGTGTCTGTTCAGCAGGCTGCATTTTATCCAGCCCTTGTGTAAACTCGCTCATAAATTTGTGGATGTCTTTTTTAAATGTATGCGATCGCTAGCTGCACCTTGCCCAAAACCCGATCGAGAATCTTTTCTCGCTTACTTAGCATGGCATATTTGAATGCTGTTGTGCGAGCGAGGTGCTGCTCTGGCTTGGACTATGGTTGATGAATCGCTGATTTTTTAGTCTGAGTCTACTTTGAGCATTTTCAAGCAGTCCGATGACGATAAACTAGCCAATATGATTGGGATCGACAGCGCCAAATCTACCGGGCGATCGACAATCATCTGACATATATCTTTGCTTTTCTTAACGAATAGCTGGTGTTTTGGTAATGATTGTCGATCGACTGACACTGTTAAGCTAATTTTTTTGAGGTGTGGCAATCCTATTTGATGTGCGAACTAGAGTTTTTTGAACGCCACACTTCTGGCCGGATACTCTAATTTTCTCTGCTTTTGGCCGCCGGAGCGAGGCAGATATCACGCCGCTGGCGATTCGGCAACTCAACCGCACCTGCAATCTGCTTCGCCCAAAGCTCGGGGAAAAATTTGCAGGCGCGCCCCATTCCTTTAAAATACAAACAGGACTTGCACTCTTAAACCTGGTTTCTAGCTAAAATCTATGGGTTTGACCGCTAGTTACGCAGTTAGAAGCCAAGTTTCTGACTCCAGAGCGTGCAAGTCGCCATTGAAAATAAAGAAGTATTTAAGTTTAGAGACAAATTTCATGGATGTTATCGAGTTTTTCGCGTTAAGCGCAGGCAAATGGTTTTCCCAGCGGACGGTACACAATCTCAATTCTGGGGAATTGCAGGCAGGTAAATCCGAGCTGAAAATAGAAATACTGACAGCTAGCGATGCGGCAGTTGTTAAACTTTGCCAACAACACTCGATTAACCCGGCTGCAACTGGGATCGAGGGCGTTCGGATTTCGTGGGACGGTGTTCCCGATCGCACTCAAGCTAAACAAGTCGGTTCTACAATATTAGCGATCGTACCCAATCCCGACAATCCTTCTGAAGGCCTTGTGTTGCAACACAAGGGAAACAGCCGCTACGTTATGGGGGGCGACGACGTGCTGACATTGATTACAGAATCAGATACTCTCCATGCCGAAGAAAGGCTGTGGTATCTGATGCCCAACCTGCGGCTGCGGACTAGCGTTGTCAAGCAAGCTAACGGTACGGAACAAGCTTCATTTTGTTCGGAAATTCGGATGGGAGTAACTGCGAAAAGTTAACAGTCACAAACAACTATCTAATTCAAAGTTTACACCTGATTTCTGCTGTCTCCTTTCTTTCTGCGACCTTCTCGGGCAACGGCTTTTAATTTGGTGTGAAAATCAGTGTGTTTAACAACTGGGAATGATTTTGCTACAGGTTTTGGGGCTAGCAAGCGATCGACCTCAGCTCGATCGGCTAGGGCAGTAACATCTACATCTTCATATACTACAACTTCGGTATTTTCTTTGGTACGATCGGCTGCGGGCAAGTTTTCTGTTTCCTGAGTCTGTGCGTTCGGGACTTCTGCATCGGGAGTGCGATCGATTTTGGGATCTGGCGGCCCAGCCAAATCTAACTCTGCGATACCGACTTCCGATTCGGGCTGCGATAAAATTATATCGTCATGAGGTCGCCCTGCATCACTTTCGCCGGTTAAATCTTGAGGAAAATTGTTGCAGACCAAGCGTTCAAACTCACGATTGAAATGATAGAGCGGTTCGCCTATCCGCTGCCACATACTCAATAGCTGTCCGACAGAAACAGCCTTGTAGCGCCCTTGATAAAGCGCTTCAACCACTGCTAAACGCAGCCAATGACCGGGATACTTGGTCAGCCATTCACCCGCCAATTTCTCTGCTTTTTTGCCACCTAGGTCAAAACCGTAGTGAACCAGCAGAGCCGCTGCTTCTGCAGATATTGCCCTCACTTCTGTCATGGGAATTGGTAATTAGTCAGTTGTCAGTTGTCAGTTGTCAGTTGTCAGTTGTCAGTTGTCAGTTGTCAGTTGTCAGTTGTCAGTTGTCAGTTGTTAGTTGTCAGTTGTCAGGAGTGCTTTCCCCCCCGAGCGAACCCGATCATTAGTCATTCTTCCTTGGGAATTGAGAATTGGAGAGTTGAGAATTGGAGAATTGAGAATGGGTGATTTTTTTTTGCTTCGTTATTACCAATTACCAATTACCAATTACCAATTACCAATTACCCGTTACCAATTACCCGTTACCAATTACCCAATTGAATTAATCGGACAAACGCACGCCTCCTTCTACAGTTCGCACGTCCCCTGAAAAAGGTTGGGGAGTGCCGTTCCAGTTAAAGTCACTAATTCTAAAAGTCAGGCTGCCGACTTGACGCTCAGGATTAAAACGCAAAATAAATGCGTAGCTGCGGCGGCTGTATTCCAAAGTGTAGTTGGTACTGATTGCTTCGCGGCTTTCTAAATTAATCGCTCTTTGAAATCCGACTCGAAACCCTCCGTAAACTTGCTGTACAAGTCCAAAAGACAAGACTTTCAAATCTACCAAGCGATCGAACAAATAAGGCGATACGCCGTCCCGCGCTACCTGAGTGTAAGTCACATTAAATCCAGTGTAATCGAGGAAAGGGCGGGAAAAATGACCGAACTGCCCTTGAATGCCGATGCTGCTGGCGATCGAATTTTGTCTGTCGCCGCTGCTGTAATAAGAGCCAACTCCCCGGACTCCCAAGGCCAGTTGCAAGAAAGGAACCACCGGCGTCCGGGTGTACTTCAAACCTTGGGTAGGAGTGCGGGGCAGAGGTTGACCTTGCCACAGGATGAAGCCGCGGCTCAAGGCGACGCTGGCTTGGGCGCGGCTGAGGTCGATGCGGTTGTTTTCGCGCACTGGTTTGAGCAAGTCTGGTCTATCGGTGTCAGCATTGATAAATTGATACCCGGCTTGGTAGCTGAGATTGATGCCAGTGCCTGCGATTTGCGTCTCTGGGGAAGTGAGGACGACCCCGAGGCTGCTCTGCACGGTTTGATAGCCTAGAGAACCGTTAAATAGCCGATCGCGATAACTATATTCTGCCGCCAGAGAGTGAGTGCCGATCGACTGGCGCAGGCGCAAATTGCCCCGAAAGCTATCTTCGGGCAAATTCGGGAAATTGTCGAAACTCAGAAATACCGCGGATCCTTCAAGATTGGTGCGCGGGCCCAGAGTAGCGCCCAAGTTCGCTTTCAGCCCGTAGCTGTCGGGGAAAAACGGATTACCGCCGTGCTTTTCCACCGCCCGCTGGAGGTAAATTTGGGGCGTCAGAGTCAGCCGCACCGGCCCGTTTTGCAACACCTCAAAAGCGCACTCGGCGAACAAACCGCCCCTGTCGCCACCGTCGTAGCCCAAGTTCACACAAGGCCCGTTCTTCTGCTGGCTGTCAAACACTTGCCTGCGGGGATAGACGGGTATTTTGACGCGGTTGTCGAACACCAAGCGGGGCGAATTTGTGACCAATTCTTCAGCCGTGGGCGAAATCCTTCTAATCGTTGCCCTGCGGGCCCTGTATTCGAGTTCTGGGGGCGAAAACGGGTCGTTAGTAATCCGAATGTTGGTGGCTACCCGGGTGCCATCCGGCAGCAGTTCCAGGCGTTCTGCTTCAAAGCGGACGCGGTTGACGGCGCCGGTAATTTTCGGGGCGCTTAACTGTCCGCCGCCACCGCCGTTGGCGCCACCGCCGATGGTAACTGTAGCAGAACCGGAGGATTTGACTCCGCGCAGGGGCTGCTGGCTGGTAATTCGATCGCTCAGGGGCTGTTCGAGAATCGTGCCTGCACTAATATCTGTCGGCAGTGTGGGTGTCAATTGGCTGCCTGCTGCGGGCAGGAAAAGCTCGCCGCTGGCTTGTTCCACGGCGCCGGAGTTGAGACCGAGATTGAATTCCATTTGCTGGCCGCGAACTACTTGTTGGCCACGGGTATAGGCGACATTGCCGGATGCTACCACTTGCCGGGTGACTAAGTTGACGATCGCGCGATCGGCATCAATCACAGTTTGCCGGAACCGCACGATTACCCTACCAACCGCCGTGACAATTTGCTGCTTGTCGTCAAATTCTTGGCTGTCGGCCTTGATTTCGATGGTATCTGCCGGGTTCACCGGAAAAGGTACCGTGCGCTGAGATGGTGCTGTGCGAACTCCTGGCGGCGCGGCTGGTTTGGGCTTCGGTTTCGGCGCTGCGGGGGCTCCGGGTTGGGGAGTTGGAATCTCGAACTGCTGCTGGCCTGCTGGAGGTGGTTCTGGCGGGGGTTCTGGTTCGGGAATCTCAGGAGCTACGGGAGCGTTATCTTCTAACTGCTGCTTTCCCTTGGCCTGATACGCGCTTTCCGGCTGGGGGACAAGATTCCTCTGCTGTGGTTTCTCAATAGTTCTCTGCGCTTGTGGAGTGCGTTCTTGATTTGGGCTAGAAACAGCATTTTCGATCGGCGGCAGCGGGTAAGCAGTAAACGAGGCATCTTTCGGAACTTCCGCAGTTGCGGGTTCTCCACCTGTAGCCCGACGCTGAAATCCCACCACTGCATCGCCACTTTCGAGGGAGGCTAGGGGGTCGGGAATTTTTGGAGGTTGGCTGGTGGCTGGGGTGGTACCGAGGAGTGCGGCTCCGGTTTCTGGTTGGGCTGGTGTTGGTTGTGGCTGAACGATTTCTGGGCTTGGTTCCGGTATTTCTGGGCTGGGGCTGCGGGTGTCTGCATCACTCTTCGCCGCAGTCAGGACTGCTTTTTTTGGCTTAGCGATGTAGATGATGGCAGATGGTTCGGGTGGCGGTACCGGATAGGGCATAGTTACAACAGGTGAGTCATCCGATTTTATAGCAGAGGGCAGAGGGCAGAGGGAATCGACTGCTGATTTTTCAGTAATTAAAGAACGTCTAACTGTCTTGGCGGTTGCTACAGATTTTAGATTTTAGATTTTATAGGGTACAAATTATTAAAAATTTTTGCATCTCAAGGTAACTGTGTGAACATTAAATCTGATATGTGAAATTTGCCGTGGCTTGGGCGCGCTGGAATCTGGTTGCTTTGTGAACTTGCTTTCGCCATAAGATAACCTCGCTGCGGGTGCGAGGTCAAGTTTGGTTTGACTAATTTTTGGGGTTTTGCGGGCTGGTTTGGGGGCTGCGGTGTCGCGCCCCCGACCCAGCGACGGAGATAGCTTGTTTATTCCATGTCTCTGCGGTTGGGGTTCCGGGCTGGGTCATTGGACAAAAACCCAAATATGAACAGGGAAACAAAAAATAGAACAACTACATTAACTACGATTTTGAGGGTTAGCACGCTAGGGAGTCTCCAAAGATGGGATAATACTGAGCTGATTTGCTGCGGTTGTGGCAACTTTTTTATCATAAGCTAAAGATTAGTCAATTTTATCTTTGCTTTTCAGGATTGTTGGCAAGTTGCTTTTTGCCCAATTCCAGATTTGCTCGGCGATTTGTTCTAGGCGGAGCATGAGTAGATCGAGCCATTCGAGCACTTGTTCTAGCGGGTGTTTAATGTATCCCATCGATTCGGCTTTTGTTTCTAAGTAGTCGTTCTCGGGCGGGAAGCCTGCGCTCGGTTTTTTTAGTTCTGGGGTGCTGGTTGGTTGGGTGATTGCTGCAGTGGATTGGCTGGTTTGTGGGGTGTTCGGGTTTGTGTGTTTTGACACTTGGGTTTCCGGCGCGCGCCCTGGGGTTGATGGTGTTGCTGCGAGTGCAGTGCTATTTTCAGGAGTAATTTCTAAATTTGATGCTGGTTGGGGTTGACTTTTTGGCACTTTTGCCACCAAGCTTTGTTTGAGCTGGGCGACTAAGCGGTGAATTGCTTCGGGGTAAGGGGAGATTGAGATTGATGCCGATCGACCTTCTGGTAATTCTGCTATTTCTGCAATTTGTGGCTTGACTTTGGCGATGGCTTGTGCTGTGTCGCCGGCTTCGGAACTGCCCTCGATTAAGTGCTGCGGTGCTGGTTCCCCGAATAAGTCTTGCCAATTCAGCCACGGTCGATCGACCTCTGGGACTTTTGGCGTTTTTTCTTGCTGCTCCCGCTGTTTCAAATAATACTGAATTGCCACGGCTTTCTCCGTGTTATCACTGGCTGCTGTTTCTTTTCCCAAGAGCTGGTCTACTGACGACCAAATCAATTTTTCGATGTTTTGAGCGTATTTTTCGAGGATTTCGCGGGCGGTAACACCTGTATTGGTGGCGGGGTTGGCTGTATCAATTTTTACTTGGGAGTTGGCTGCTGGGGGGAGGGTAAATTCTTCGAGGTTGACGGCTGCGCGATCGATTAAGGTAACAAATGAGAGCGGATTGGCGGCTGGCTCGAATTTGCTGTTAAAATTATTTGCTAATTCTGGGGTATTGCGGTCGATCGCATTTGATGGAGCAATCGACTGCTGTGCGGTGTTCGCGGTGGCTTTTTGGAGTAAGATGGCATTGCGGTCGATCGCGGATTTCACCGCCAGGATTGATTCTCCAAACTGATTTCTTTTCAGAGCAACCGGACTCGTCTGAAGCCAAGCCATCAATTCCCAAAAACGGCGTACCGGCGGTAGCTGAGCTTTTTTGGCGGCCGATTCTAAACCGAGATTAAATTTTAATTCTTTTTGAGTAATTTCGCGCCGTTGGGGCTCGCAGTTGGCGACTTCCCAGGTGATGCGATTTTCCAGCAATTCCTGCTGTTGGGGTGTCAAAATATCTAAGATCCGATTTTCTCCTCCCACCAAGACTAAAGTGCGGGCGGGGATAAAACTGGCGATTCCTTGAACTTTTGGCGGGCTGGTTAATTTAGTTTTAGACAGCGGGTATTTTTGGGCGGAAGTTGTTTGATGTTTGGCGACTTGGAGGCTAAGATTGATTGCTGGATGCAAGTCGCTGGCTGCTTTGGAGGTGGCTGCGGTATTTTCCTGGATTAACTGCGGGAAGCTGGCTGCTGTTGTGGCGGTTTGCGACGATTTTAGCAAATTTTCTGCCAGGTGCAAAATTTGGGCGATCGAACTTTCTGCGGAATTTTCCGGCAAATACCAATTTTCCGACAAATCGGGATTTTCGCCGGCAAATTCTTGCAATTCCGGTAAATCTACTTTTTGACTGGATTCCCGCAACTGTCGGCTCAACATTCGGGAACTTTGCACCAGCAGGTAAGCTGGATAAAGTAGAATTTGGGTGGCGCTGAGGGTTGTTTGTTTGATTTGTCGCCAAGTGCGATCGCAATTATCGCTCACTTGGCGGGACTGTTTGGATATAAAATTCAATAGTCGGCTTTGGTATGGGCCGTAGTAACCGTTAGACATAAGTTTAATTATTGAATTGCTGATTTTAGATTCGCGCCGGAGTTGCTGATTTTTGCTGTAAAATCAAACCGGGATATCAATCGCAGTTTCCCACCCTCTGAAACCTTTATTTCTTCGCGTCCTTTGCGCCAACGCGGTTCGATTCCGATCCCGATTCCTACGCAATTCCTATTTTAGCTAAAAATGAACGCTTCTGTGCCACCTGCTAACAATAATATTTCTGAAGTTGTAGAGAAGTTGCGTCGCCTCTGTCAAGTGGAGGTTCAGTCTGGTTGGAGGTACTGCGATGCTGACTCTGCTATTGTGGCTGCGGTAGATATTTCTAACGGACAAGTTGCCGAAATTAACGCCAAAGGACATATTGCTTGGCCGTCGGGGAAGCAAGTTGTTTATTTGGGGCAGAATTTTGTAGTTCCTGACAATTTGCACGGCTATCCCGTGCTTGGTTTGCGGTTGCTGCTGGGCTTGACTTGGTGGGCGGAAGATGCTCAAATTTTTGTGGACGGTGAGTTGGTTGGAGAAGGCGATTTATTTGATTGTGCCGAGCGAGTTTTGTTGAGTTCGTCGGTAAATCCCGGAGATGAATTTTTAATTGTTTTGCGGTTGGTAAGTCCGGGACATGATCGCGGTGCTTTAGTGCGATCGATTTGTTTGTACGAAGCTGCGGACTCTGCTTGTTTCGATCCGGGTTTTGTGGCTGCCGAATTAGAGATTTTGCAATATTCGCTGACTCAAAACTTAGAAAATAAAAATTACCAATACCTCCCCCATAAAAATATAGCAAATCACCTCAGGTTTGTCAAGGGGGAAACGCTGAAATCTGAGATTGATTTGGCGGTTGGTTTGATTGATTGGTCTGCTTTGCCCGATCGACAAAAGTTCGATCGCTCGCTGTCTGTTTTGCGGCACAATTTACTGGGATATCTGCGCGCTTTTGCTGGGGATTTAGATGAGGGAAACGCATCGGCCGCAGAGGGCGCAGAGGGAGGAATCAGAGATGCTGTTTCTGAGACTGTGGAACATCACCGCAGTACATCTATATATATAAAAGAAAATAGCGGGCGGACATCTATATATACAGGTAAAATCTATTTAGTTGGTCACGCTCATTTAGACTTAGCTTGGCTGTGGCCTGTACCGGAAACTTGGAAAGCGGCAGAACGAACTTTTGAGTCGGTATTGAAATTGCAATCGGAGTTTCCTGATTTGATTTTCTGTCATTCAACTCCGGCGCTTTATGCTTGGATGGAAGAGCACCGCCCGGACTTATTTGCTGCAATTCAAAAACAGGTGGCTGCGGGTTGTTGGGAAGTTGTCGGCGGGATGTGGGTGGAACCGGATTTAAACTTGATTTCCACTGAATCAATGGTGCGACAAGTTTTTTACGGCCAGCGTTACGCGCAAGAAAAGTTTGGGGAATTGATGCGGGTGGCTTGGCTACCTGATACTTTCGGTTTTGGCTGGCAATTACCTCAGATTTTGCGCGACGGTGGAGTTGATTATTTTGTGACGCAGAAGTTGCGCTGGAATGATTCGACGGAATTTCCCCACGGTGCGTTTTGCTGGGAAGGGTTGGACGGTACTAAAATATTTAGTATGATGTCTGGCGCGATCGGCGAAAGTATGGAATCTGTTAAAATGGCAAGTCATGCTTTTGACTGGCAAGTTAAAACTAATTTGCAAGATGCTCTGTGGTTGCCGGGAGTTGGCGACCACGGCGGCGGCCCGACTCGTGATATGATTGAAGTTGCTAAACGCTGGGAATTGTCGCCTTTTTTCCCGAATTTGCAGTTTACGAAGGCGGTTGATTATTTGTCTTTGATTGAGAGTCAGTTTTTGCCGGAAGTTGCGGAGTCCGAGTCTCAATCTGATGTTTCGCAGTCGCCAAGTAGGGAAATTTTGCAACTTCCTGAAGTTGTCGAAACTTTGGCGGATGTCGCATCTCCCAACTTGCTCGAAAATTCGCCAACTTGGCGCGAAAGTCCAAGTTCAAATCCAGAAACTCCCGAAAGTTGGCAAGCTGGGAAAGTTGTCGAAACTTTGGCGGATGTGGCGTCTCCCAACTTGCTAGAAAATTCGGCAACTTTACCAGAAAGTGAAACGAAGTCGCCAGCCAACCCGGAAAGTTTGAAACTTCGGAAAACAGCCGAAAACTTGTCCGCGTTAGGCGGTAGTTTTTCCGGCAAAATCTGGGAATCAGAGCCTGAATATCTTGATTTCCCAACTGAGATTGACAACGAGACATCCCAACTCAAAAATTCTCCCACTCCCCCCCTGTTTACTCCCATTCTGCCGATTTGGCAAGACGAACTTTACCTGGAATTCCACCGGGGTTGTTACACGACTCGCGCTGACCAAAAACGCCAAAACCGCCGCTGCGAAGATTTGCTCTATCAAGCGGAATTGCTGTCTTCGCTAGCCACGATTTGCACTGATGCGGTTTATCCCAAATCTGAGTTAGAATCTGCTTGGAAACAAGTGTTGTTCAACCAGTTTCACGATATTTTGCCGGGTTCGGCGATCGCCCAAGTCTACAGGGATGCTAATCTAGCCTTTGCCGAGGTTGATCGCACTTGCCGCCACATCCTGCTACAATCTCTAGATGCCATCGCAGCTCAAATTTCTCTGCCTTCTCCTCCACAGCCGGACGCTCAACCGATTCTGATTTTCAATACCCTGAATTGGTCGCGCTCGCAGGTTGTCAACCTACCGCTTCCCGATTCCGCTGATTCAACTTGGCAAATTTACGATTTAGCCCGACAGCGGCTGAATTCCCAGATTGTCAAGGGCGATCGGCTGCAACCGCAGTCTACACTATTATTTTGCGCGAATGATCTGCCTGCGATCGGCTACCGCCTGTTTTGGCTCTGTCGCCAAGAAGCTCAAACTGTCTATCGCCCGCCAGCAAGCCCAACCACCGAAAAAAAGACAGAATTACCAAAACTTACATACGGTATAACACAAAAAAACACGCCTGGTCAAGAAACGCATTTTGCAGCCCCAGAAATGGTCTTGGAAAATGAATTTATTCTGGCAAAAGTAGACGCCGAAACTGGCAATTTATCGAGCATCTGGGATAAAGCAAACAACAGAGAAGTCCTGAATGCAGCCGGAGGCAATCAACTGCAAGCATTTCAAGACAGCGGTGAATATTGGGATGCTTGGAACATCGATCCGAATTATCAAAAACATCCTTTACCCGCGCCGATACTCAAAGAAATTTATTGGGTTGAGCGGGGAGAAGTGCGGCAGAGTTTGCGCGTAGTTATGCAAATTGGTAAATCGGAGTTTTGCCAAGATTATATAGTAGAAGTAGGTTCGCCACTGCTGAAAATTAAGACAGTCGTAGATTGGCAAGAACAGCACGTTTTAGTAAAAACAGCCTTCGGGTTAAATGTCGCAGCAGATTTTGCTACCTGCGAAATTCCCGGCGGTGCGATCGCACGCACAACCAAGCCGCAAACAGCCGCCGAAAAAGCCAAATGGGAAGTACCGATTTTGCGCTGGGTAGATATCAGCAGCGACGGTTTTGGAGTGAGTTTGCTGAATGATTGCAAATACGGTTGCGACATTCAACTAAATCAAATCCGGCTGACTTTGCTCCGGGGTTCGACTTGGCCGGATGAAGCAGCAGATAAAGGAGTTTCGGAATTTACTTGTGCAGTCTATCCCCACGCTGGAAATTGGCAAGAGGCTGATACAGTTCGGCGCGGATACGAGTTGAATTTGCCACTGCTGGTAAAAGTCTTGCCACAGTTGCAGGAAAACTCAAATCAGACTTTACCCGCAGTTGGCAAGTTTTTGGATTTGTCCGCCCAAAATTTAGTGTTGATGGCTTTCAAGCAGTCGGAAGATGATGCGAATCTGTGGATTTTGCGGTGTTGTGAATCTGAGGGGAACGAAGCTGTGCTAAAATTGGATGGTGATTTGAAATTGGAGATTGTGCGATCGACCGATTTGTTAGAACGACCTGCAAATTTGTCTGAAAAGTTGCCTCAAGGGCGAGGTTTTAAGATAAAACCTTGGAAAATCGCGAGTTTTGCTGTTTTAACGAAAGCAAGAAGGCGCTAAGGACGCGAAGGAAGAGGGAGAAGGGCAGAAGGGATCATCTCAAAACTTACCGTAATGTCGATCGCCTTTTAGTTAAATTATCCAACAAACCCAGTTGTTGAGTTGCCTTAGTCACCACAAAACAATCCCGCAAACATGACTGGCAAATTATAGTCAAGTCCTTGCAAAATGCGATCGGACTTGACGCGCCTAGTAATTAACAATATACTGGCAGTTATCTAGGCAGATTCTGCTAAAGGTGCTCCGGCTAAAAAAGCTACTAAAAGTCCTGCTGTCACAAATAAACTTTTTGCCAGTGAAGCGAGTTGAAAAAAACCGGATGCTATCAACGCCGAATTAACCACCATCATTCCTAGTCAAAAAACGATCGTACCAGGGTCGATCGCCTGCCAAGCACTTTTCAAGTCTCCTACTCCCCAAAGCCACCGCACTCATCTGACCCAACAATAGCTATCGCCGCCCGGTTCATCCGCAGCCCTGGCAAATATCCCAAACCGAAACCCAAGTAAGTCAATCCCAACACGAGATATTGAAGTGTTATCATAGATTATTAAAACCCTGGATTGCCTATTTTTCCATTGTCGAGAATCCTCAAAGTACAGACGCGGTAATTGCAGCTAAACCTGTCGGCACCGCCACGAGTGAGAAATGGGTCTGCACGCAATCTACTAACTACAAACAAACACAGGGGTTGCCTTTGCCAGGTGTCCAGTGCGCTGGACACCTGGCAAGTCTGTTACAAATTGTAACTTCTTGCAAATAACAGGTTAAATTTAGTTTCACAAGAAACTTAAATCCCAGAAAGTAACATTAATTACAGTCGAGTTAAGATAAAAGTGTTTGCTAAAAAAAGCCATTCCAGCAACCCAGAAACCAAGAACTCTCACTTGACCGGCACGGGCGGCGAACTCGCGGCCTCAAAACTTTCGTGCAGCCCACAAGTCGAACAGGATTGGTATCGAACTCTCTATGACAATTTTCCGGGCATTTACTTCGTTGTAGACGCTTTGGGAAGAGTTTTTTCGCTCAATCAATTCGGCGAGTCCCGCCTCGCTTACAGGTCGCAGGAATTAATCTGTCATTCAATTTTTAACATATTTTACTGCCAAGATCAAGGGAAAATGCAGGCAGAATTTGCCGAATTGACACACCCCAAAAATGGTACGCCAACTGCACAATTTGCTTGTTGGGAAGGTCACTTGACTTGCAAAGGCGGCAGGGCGATCTGGGTAAAAGCAACCGCGCGCGCCTGGGCTATGGTAGACTGGAAAATAGAGGAAAATAGCGATGGGTCAATTGCCAATTTCCAACAGCCGGCTGTACTTTTAGTTTGCGAAGAAATTAAGGCCGATTCCTTGGTAGCAGCGCCGCCCAAGCAGAAAGAAAATTGGCGCAGTCCAACTTTGGCGATCGCAAAATTAGCCAAAAGTCAAATTAAAGAACGCCACAATATAGAAGAATTCATCCGCGAAGTCACAGAAACCGCTGTCAGTATTGTCAACTGCGATCGAGCCAGCATTTGGCTGTACGGCGAAGACAAAACGCAGCTTCACTGCATCGACCTTTACGAAAAAAATACGAAACTCCATTCCGTACAAATAATCGTCACCGCCGCCGACTGTCCGGCGTATTTTCAAGCCTTAAAATCTGCAAGTGCGATCGCAACGCTGGCAGCAGAAAATGACCCAAGAACCCGAGAACTTGCCAGTCTTTATTTTGCCGAGCGGGGGACGACTTCTCTGTTAAATGTACCGATTTTGCTAGCAGGTCAAAGGTTGGGAATAGTCAGCGCCGAACGCCTGGGTTCCGGCAGCGCATGGACGGAAGAGGAACACGAATTAACCCAAATATTAGCAGACTTTGTATCGTCAAGTTTGTCAGCTAGCGAAATGTCAAAATTAGAAGCAATGCGGTGCGAACAGCAGCAAAACTTACTGAGCCAATACTACGACCAACTAGAAGAAAGAGTAGAAAGACGCACTGCCGAACTCAAAAAAGCCAACAAAAAACTGCAACAAGAAATAATCAAAAGAAGACAAGCTGAAGCAGAAATGCGCCGCCAGCATCAAGAACAAAAAATTATTTTTGATTCCGTGCCGGCGATGATTTGGTACAAAGATACGGAAAGCCGCCTGCTGCGAATTAATCAAGTCGCCGCTGCATCCAGAGGTTTGCCCGCAAATCAATTAGAAGGAAAATCTTTTTATGAAATCTATCCAGATGAAGCAGAGCAATATTATTTAGAAGATTTGGAAGTAATCAATTCCGGCGTTCCCAAACTGGGAAAAGTCGAACTGCTGCCAACTGGCTCCGGTCAAAAATGCTGGGTGCGGACAGATAAAATACCTTACCGTGACGAAACAGGTCAAGTCGTTGGCGTGATCATGTTTGCAGTAGATATTACAGACTTGATTAGAGTCGAAAGAGAACTGCGAGAATATCGCGAGCGCCTCACCGAAAAAGTCGAAAAACGCACTGCTATGTATCGGCAGGCAATGGCAGCTTTGTACTCGGCAAATACGCAAATGCAACAGCTAATTACCAACAGCTATTCGGGAGAAAATGGCAACAGCACAGCAGCAGCACACTTGCTCGAATGCGAAGCTTATTTTGAAGCAGTTGCCGTCGCTGACCGCGACACAATTTTGAGCGTCAGCAGCAATTTTGCTAAGCTGTTCGGTTACGAACCAGCAGAAATGGCGGGAATGAGCTTGCTAGAACTGCTATCGCCGCAATCTTACAAAGTCGCACCGCAAATGATTTCCGCAGCCAGTAATACAGTCTGCGAAGCGATTTTTCTCAGGCGGGACGGGACTGCTTTTCCTGCTGACGTGCGCAGCAAATTCGCACTTTGTGAAGGTCGTTTGGTGCAGGTGAAAGCAGTGCGAGACCTCACGGAACGCCGATTGATAGCAGCAGAATTAGAACGCTCGCGCTCTCTGTTGCACGCTACCATGGAAGCAACCGCAGACGGCATTCTCGCCGTTACTACCGCCGGAGAACTGATTAGTTTTAACGAAAAGTTAGTTCAAATGTGGGGAATTTATGAAGAAGTTAGAAACTCAATGGATAGAACGGTGCGGCTGACATTTCTAACCAAGCAAGTTAAAGATCCGAGGGCTTTTTTGCAGAGAATCAAAGAAATTTATAGCGATGCGGAGTCGGAAGGCTGCGATCTTCTAGAATTTAAAGATGGCCGGACTTTTGAGCGCTATACTCAGCCGATTCGAGTCGGACAAAATATTATTGGCAGGGTGTGGCGCTTCCGCGATATAACTTCTCGCGAAAAGGTGACGGCAATGTTGGGAGATTCTCAACGGCGCTTTCGGGCAATTTTTGATTCTTCGTTCCAATTTGTGAGCTTGCTGAAACCGGACGGCACTCTGCTGGAAGCTAATCAAACTTCTCTGGATTTTGCGGGAATTAAGCTGCGGGATGTGGCAAATAGACAGTTTTGGCAGGGGCCTTGGTGGGGAGATTCTCAGGAAGTTCGGGAACAGTTGCAAGAGGCGATTTCTCGATCGGCAAAAGGTGAATTTGTCCGCTATGAAGTGGAATTTCAAGGTGCAAACCGCACGGCAACTATTGATTTTTCGCTCAAACCGGTGGCGGATGAAACTGGCAAAATTGTCTTGCTGCTGCCGGAAGGTCGAGATATTACGGAAAGCAAGCAGGCGCAAGTCGCCCTGCGGCAGCAAGTTGAGCGGGAACGTTTGATTGCCCAGATTCAATCGCGCATCCGTTCTTCTCTAGATATTACAGATATTCTCAACACTACAGTAGCTGAAGTGCGGGAGTTTTTGGCAACCGATCGCGTGATTATTTTCCGCTTCCGGCCAGATTGGAACGGAGATGTGGTGGTGGAGTCGGTTGGGGAAGAATGGATGCCGCTGATGGGTATGGAGATCGAAGATTGCTGTTTTGCTAATACTTACATCGGACAGTATTTGAAGGGCAGAATTCGATCCGTGGAGGACATTCACGCTTCTAATTTTGCTGAGTGCCACGTCAATTTTTTGGCTGGGTGTCAGGTGAAAGCGAATTTAGTCGTGCCTATCGTGCAGCAGGGAATCGAACACCGTGACGGCAATCCTTCTTGTCAAGTGCCGAAGTTGTGGGGTTTGCTGATTGCCCACCACTGTTCGGCACCCCGCGAGTGGCAGCAGTTTGACATGGATTTGCTGAGTCAGTTGGCTACTCAAGTGGCGATCGCGATCGAACAATCTTTACTTTACCAACAGCTAGCTGCTGCTAACCAGCGGTTGGACGGGTTGGCGAATTTGGACAGTCTGACTCAGCTAGCTAACCGCCGCCGGTTTGACGAGGTGATTAACCGCGAATGGGAGCAGTCGAGCAGTTCGCAACCTCTATCTTTGATTATGTGCGACATTGACTGTTTTAAACTTTATAACGACAATTACGGCCACCAAGCCGGGGATGCTTGTTTGCAACAAGTGGCGCGGGCGATCGGGGATGCTTGCACGAACGCACCCGCAGAACGCCTTTATTTGGCTGCTAGGTACGGTGGGGAGGAATTTGCGGTGATTTTGCCAAATACCGATATCGCGACTGCACAGGCGATTGCTGAGGGAATCCGCCAGCGTGTCAAAGCTTTGGCAATTCCCCACGTCAAGTCTGTTGTCACCGATTGCGTGACTCTCAGCATGGGGGTGGCGACGATTTCGGAAAATCAAAATTCGCCGAAAATGCTGATTGAAGCTGCTGATAAGGCGCTTTATCGGGCTAAGTCTGGTGGGCGCGATCGGGTTGTGGTGAGTCAGTAGTCAGTTGTCAAAAGCCAACAGTCATCAGTCATCTGACGAATTACTAAAAAAACGATCGCCCTAACTGGCATAAATAAAGTTAGGGCGATCGCGCTACTATGAATCAGCATTTATCTATCAGACTCGGCGCGGATTTTTTACGCATTTTTACGGGTTTTGTTACAAAACTTTACTGGGCGTTGGGTAAAAATATCCAGAAATCGCTTTTCTCTACCTGCTATCAAGGTGTTTGTAGTGAGGACTTTAGTCCTCAGATTTTAGAAGGACTAAAGTCCTCACTACAAACCAAATTCCCAATTTCCAGTCTATTTTGCTAACAGTTTTTGAAACACCTGATACATATCCTCAGCCAGCTTTTTAGGATTCCACAAAGGTGCGAGATGTTCTGGTTGCTTCGACTTTACCAAATGCTGTTTCACCGCATTTCTGAAACCAGCATCGCGACCAAACTTAACTCCCCACTGCGTGTATTCCTCCCAACTCCAAGCCGCGCCCACATCGAGATTTGCACTTTTCAGAAAAGCGTAACCCATCCGCGAAAGATATTGGTCGCCGGAGCGAGTTACCACTGGCAAATTCGCCCACAAAGCCTCTAAATTGTGAGTCCCGCCATTGTAAGGATAGGAATCTAAAAGCACGTCAGCTACGTAATAAATAGCGCGGTGTTCTTCTTCGCTTCTAGTTTGTCCGATAAACTTGATCCGCTCAAAATCTACTCCCTGAATGGCGCATTCTTCGCGGTAAGTGCTGTGAATTACATCGGGGTCGCCTTGACCTTTACGAATCAACAAACTATCTGGTACTTGCTTAAGTATTCTAACTTGAGCTTGTACCATTTCGGGATTAGTTTTTCTCCCCGGCGCAACGCACAAATAAGTCATTTGATCCAAGCCAATTCCCAGAGCATTTCTAATCGCCTCTCGATTCACAGGAATGCTTTGCAGTTCGCCAATTGCTACCGAACAACTAGGCAATCTCACTAACTGTTCTAAATAATTTTTTTCGACACCGGGGGGGTGAGTATGTTCGTCGCAGAGAAAGTAGTGATTGTCGGAAATATATGGCGCATCGAATCCCAACCAAGAAACGCAAATCCCCGCCGGATATTGATACAGCACTTCGACATTTGTCGGTACTGTCATGGAATCTAAGTCAATTAAAACATCCAAATCGTCTTGCACTACTTCGGCGAGGATTTCGCCGCCGTCAGCAAAGCCGTTGGGATATTTTTTGGGCCAGTAAAACTTGCCCGCCATGTCTTCAAACCGCTGCGTAACTTCATCTCGGTTGAGTTTTCCGGTGACGTAAAGGTGAACGTGGGGGGTAATGTGGCTTAATTCGCGAATTAAAGCTTCGCTGCACCAACCTACTGAGTGGCGGCGGAAGTGTTTGGAAAGAAAGCCGATTCTTAAAGGCTTTTGTCCCGGATAATTTGCGGGTTTGATTCTGTTTGTCGGGCGCTGCGGAACGGCTTTTTTGTAGTATTGTTTGGCAATTAATCGGTAGAAATTGGCATTTTTTTCGCGGTTGTCTCGCAGGTGGGAAACTGCAAATAAAAATATTTCGTAGAGCAGTTTTAGTTCGATTACGCTAAATCTTTCGACTTGTTCGTAGCACAGTTTTTCGATTTCTTCGAGTTTCTGAATTGCCTGTTGGCTGACACCTGATTGTAGGTAGGAAAAAACGTAGGCTGTGGCTGACATGACTGGGGCCTTGTCGCCGCAGAATTCGCAGTATTTGTCGGCTACGTTGCGGGCTCCGGCGAGGTTGCTGGAGTGGCTTAGCAAGTCGCACAGTTGTTGGTGGGCTTCGCTGTATTGGGGGTTGCATTCGATCGCCTTTTCAAAATGTGCGATCGCCTCCAACGGCTTATCTTGTTTCTGAATGTGTCCCATCCGGCAGTAAACCTCTGCCCAATCCGGTTTTAGTGCCAAAGCCTGCTGATAGCTGGTTAAAGCTTCTTCCAGCCGCCCCTGCATTGAAAAACAACTGCCGAGGTTAGCATGAACTTCCGGCCAATCTGGCTTGATTTTCAGAGTATTTTGGTAATTAGTAATCGCTTCTTCGTACTTGGATTGCTGTAAAAAAGAATTGCCTAAATTGAAGTGCAGCACTTCTAATTCCGGCTTTAAAGCTACAGCTTTCTGATAGTAAGCGATGGCAGCATCGAGATTGCCTTGTTGCGATCGCGCGCTGCCGATGTTACCGTAAGCTTCAGCCCAATCCGGTTTAATGGCGATCGCTTTTTCGTAGCTTTCGACGGCTTCGTCGCGCTTGCCTTGACCAAAAAGCCGATTTCCGAGGTTAAAGTGGAAGTCGGCGCCGACAAGTTGCGGGTTGAGTTCGGATGTTCTCTGAAAACAGGCGATCGCTGCTTCGACGTTGCCATGTTTGTGATATACTTTGCCTAAATTCCAGTGAGCGCCTGCTAACTCTGGACTCAGGGCGATGGCTTGCTGGTAATGTGCGATCGCCTCTTCTAAGCGCCCCATTTTGAAATACATACTGCCGATATTGGCGCGCACTTCCGCAAAATTTGGCTGCAATTCTAGGGCTTGAGAATACGATCGAATAGCAGCTTCAATTTTGCCTTCCGCTTGCAAAGCATTGCCTAAAGTGACGTAAGCGTGGGTGAAATCAGGTCTAATTTTTAGTGCTTGGTGGCACGCGGCGATCGCCTCTTTAATTTTACCCTTAACTAAAAAGTTTTCTGCCAGTTTTTGGTACGGTTCTACTGCTTGAAAATTGGCAACTTGTGTACTATCGGGAACACTTAGTGAGGTAACTTGTTCGGAAACTTCGGCGGGGTTTGTAAACGGAGTATTTAAATTTTCAGTAGTTGGCGCTGGCGGCAAATTGATGCTCGAAGGCTGCAAGCCGTAACCTTCATCTTTGTTGACAGATACTGGTAGCTGTGCGCCTGATTCTGGTTCTAATTCGATAAATTTGCTGTCTGCAGTTTCCCGCTGTTTTTGTGCGATTAAACTTGATAGTTTCTCAGCAGCGCTGGCATCTTTCGGTTGCAATTGCAGCACTTTGTTACAGCAAGCAATTGCTGCATCTAACTTTCCTTGCTGCTGCAAAACGCTACCCAGCATCAAATTCACCGAACACAAACCGGGATTAATAGCAAGAGATTTTTGGTAAAAATTTGCCGCCTGTGCCAATTCCCCTAACTTGTAATACATACTGCCGAGATTCGCGCTGGCTTCGGCAAATTGCGGCTGAATTTCTAAAGCTTGCAAATAAGCTTGAACAGCCATTTCAAGCTTGTCTTGAGCGTGCAAGGCATTGCCCATTGTCAAGTAAGCGGGAGCAAAATTCGGTTGGAATTTAATCGCGAGATTGCAACAGGCGATCGCCCGCTCAAATTCTCCTTGCAAAACATAAACTTCCGCCAATTTCTTATGAACTTCCGCATCTTGTGGATTGCACTTTAAAGCTTGCTGATAATTTTCGATTGCGAGATCGAAATTGCCTGTATCTTTCAAGCGATTTCCCTGTTGCAAATAAGTTTTCACTGCCTTGAAATCTACCAACGACTCCATTATCATTTGTTCTGCCACTATTACAGTTCTAATACTAATACTATTCAGCCATTCTACCCAGGATCTGGATCGTACTGACTAAGTACACCCTCCATTGATATATTCTACCTGCTGTCTCAATGGTATAATCTTAAAACTATTGAGGACTATCGAACATGACCACAGAACAAGACCCCGTAAAATTGATGAAACAGCAAGTTGGCTTTGCTGCCGCCGATCGCGTAAAATCTGGTATGATTGTCGGACTCGGCACGGGGTCAACTACAGCTTATACTATTCAAGCGTTGGGCGATCGCATAAAATCAGGCGAACTCAAAGATATCAAAGGAGTCCCGACATCCTTTCAATCAGAAGTGTTAGCCAAACAGTACGGAGTGCCGCTGACAACTCTCGACGAAATTGACAGAATTGATGTGGCTATCGACGGCGCTGATGAAGTAGATCCCCACCTCAACTTAATTAAAGGTGGCGGCGCCGCCCACACGCGCGAAAAAGTAGTCGATTATCTGGCAACTCAATTTATTGTAGTAGTTGACAGTTCCAAAATGGTAGATAAATTGGGTTCGACTTTTCGCGTACCCATCGAAGTTATACCAATGGCAATTACCCCCGTTACCCGCGCCATCGAAAAATTGGGCGGTAAACCAGAACTCCGCATGGGTGTGAGAAAAGCAGGCCCGGTAATTACCGACCAAGGTAATATGGTAATTGATGTTAAATTTGATAACCTTGACAACCCTGGGGAATTAGAAAAAACTTTGAATAACATTCCAGGCGTGTTAGAAAATGGCTTGTTTGTAAACTGTACAGATTTGGTTTTGGTTGGCGAGATTCAAGACGGCAAACCAGTCGTCCGGGAGATTTCTAAATAGTTATTGCAGGCTGCGTCAGGACTGAATGTTTTCACCGCCTACTCAAGAAAATTTACCCTGACGCACCCTACAGTTAATTAGCTACTAAAAAAAATGATTTTCGACAGTGCCACAAAATACAATTTCATCGCGAAGCTGGCTCAAGTGAGCCTAAGTGTTTTCTGATAAGTGATTTTACTTAAATGTGTGGTGCAAGGTGAAAGACCGATCGCGGGGGCGTTGCACAATGCAAGTCGAAAGGTCGATTCACGAAGAGGGATAGCTGCGCTTCACGCGCTTTTACACAATTTACTCGAAAAATCGATTCACGAAGAGGGATAGCTGCGCTTCACGCTTTTTAGCATGATGCAGTCGAAACACGGGGATTATCAACCGCAAACACTTGGTCGAATGTAATTTAACTTTGTGTGTCCACTACGCAAAACTCTACATAAGGCGTGAATACTTGCCCCGTCCACATCGCATTAAACCATTCCTCCTCCATCAAATAATGATAGTATAGGATTTCTTCATCGCTGCAATAGTTTGGTCGATCGTCGTTGTATAACCTTGACCATTCCTCATTTATTAAATAATGATAGTATTGTACTGATTCATTCGTGACTTCATACTTCAATCGAATCGAATAATCTCCTACATCTCTTAGCGGAAATCCCAAAGATTCACGACCCGTAAAAGGCAGAGACAAAAGTAAATTTTGCTCGCGTTTTTTTTGATTGTGATGTTTTAGATCCCAACCAATACGGGCACTCGGAAAGACCATTACAGACTTCCCCGGCTTAATTAAGTGAAAATCAAATACGTGAGGATATCCAATGCCGTCCGCTTGATATCCAGCATTAATATTTTGACCATCTGCTGCTATAATTTCGGGAACAAAGTTATGATGGAAGCTAAAACAATACGAATTTGACCTATTGTTGGTAATGCGAACATATAACTTGACCGATGTATCATGATTTGATTTGGGTTTTGATGGCATGGGCACAACCACTACCCTCTTTGACACAAATATTTCAAATCGGATGCCATCAACTTCGACAGTATTCTTATTAAAAGATTCTCTTTCTGTCATGATGCTTTCCCTCCTGATTGCCTCATTATCCAGCAGTGTAGCCGATACAAGTCGAAAAGCCTCTCGTATAGCCCTCCGCAACCAGCAAGTGTCTCAGATCACAAAGCAGGTCGATCGCCCTCACTGTCAAAAAACCCAAAAATATGTCAAATTAACTAAGGAGTTATAAAATACTCTTGCCATATCCGTAGAAAGTTATGACAACAAAACTAAGAGCTACAGACACAGACAAAATGGAGATAGACTTGCAGCAGTTGAGGGCAGACCAAGAACTGATTCTCAATCAAGTAGACAATGCGATCGCTCTGTTCGACTCCTCTGACAGCTTAGTTTTGTTTAACAAAAAATTGGCCGAAACCTGGGGACTGACCCCAGAATGGCTCGCCACACAGCCCCAGTGCGACTTGCTGTTTGCGGAAATTGTCGATCGCGGTTATTTATCCCTTCAGCAGTGGCAACAGTTTCAGCAAGCACTGCAAACATCTCAGGATCAAAGTTTATCATTTTATTTCGAGCAATCCAACGCCGTTTGTTTGGAGGTGTGCGCCACAATTACCAACAGCGGCGGGCGGCTGTTTACCTTTCGAGACGTTACCGTATACCAAAAATCACAAGCTAGCTTGAACGCAGAAGTCAGGCGTCTGACATTTCTTCTAGGTTTAACCGAACGCCTGCAAAACTCTCACAGTTTGCAAGAAATAGGTCAGTTTGCCCTCAGCTATCTGGTGGAAGCGACGAATGCTGCTTTCGGAGACGTAAAAGTCATTAGCGGCAAGGGAAATGACCGGCAAGCGGCGACGGTTTACAACCAAGTTTCTACTCAATTTCTGGCTAGTTACGGGGAACCAGTCGCCGCAGAAATGCAAGAATTGCTCGACAAAGGCATTCCCTACGGCGTCGGTTTGCTGTGGGAAGTCGTCAAAACCGGTAAACCTTTGTTTGTCGATGATTATGCCCAACATCCCAATGCCGTGCCGCAATTTCGGCATCCGGCAATCGGACAATTGGGCATTTTTCCGATCGCATCTACTGACGGCACAATCATCGGAGTGCTGACGCTGGAGTCGCGCAACGTCAAAAAATTGCAAGCCTCCCTCCACCAAGAAGTGCTCTCGGCTGCTTGTCGGACACTGGGGGCGGCGATCGAGCGGGCTCAGACACAAGAAAACCTGCGCCAAGTTAACGAACAATTAGAGTATTCTTCTCAGTTAAAATCCGAGTTTTTAGCCTCGATGTCCCACGAATTGCGGACGCCTCTCAACAGCATTCTCGGATTTTCTGACTTGCTGCTGCGCCAAACGGCCGGACAGTTGAGCGATCGCCAAATTAACTATGTAGAACTGATCGAAAAAAGCGGTCAGCACTTGTTGCAACTGATCAACGATATTCTCGACCTTTCTAAAATTGAAGCGGGGAAAGTAGAACTCAATTTACAGCCGGTGCGCGTTCACGAACTCGCCACAGACTGTCTGAAAATGATTCAGCCGCGGGCGGACAAAAAGCGGATCGCTTTGTCTTTAGAACTCGATTACCGCATTACTAAAGTTTTGCTAGACGAACGGCGAGTGCGACAAATTGTGATTAATTTACTTTCCAACGCCATCAAATTTACCCCAGAACGGGGACAAGTTAAACTCAGCGGGCGTCTCGCCTACGGTAGCGAAATGGATGGCGACTATCGCCCTGATTGTTCTCCTGTAAATGCCAGCACTCCTTATTTTTGTCTTGAGGTCAAAGACTCGGGTATCGGCATTCCTCAAGACCGCTGGCACTTGCTATTTCGACCTTTTCAACAGGTGGATTCTTCCCTGACAAGGCGCCACGAAGGTACAGGTTTGGGTTTGGCTTTGACTAAGCGTCTGGCGGAATTGCACGGGGGAACTGTTTCTTTTCAATCTGTTTGCGATCGCGGTAGTCTGTTCCGCGTTTGGCTGCCTTTGACGGAGATGCGTCAAGAGTTGGGAAGCTATGCTGCTTGTGCTTTGGATGCCAAGTTGCTTCCTGCTTCTGCGATCGCTTTACCAATTGGTAGCAAGCGGATTTTAGTGGTGGAAGACCAGCCTTTTAACCAAATGTTAATTTCGGAGGTGATGGAATTGGAGGGGTTCGGGGTAGAGATTCTCGCCGATGGTTCGTCGATGCTCGATCGCATTTTTGCCGCCTCTGCTGCGCCGGAGTTGCTGCCAGATTTGATTTTGATGGATATTCAGTTGCCGGATGTTGACGGCTTTGAGTTGATGCGCCGAGTGAAAGCAGATCCTGTCTGGGAGTCGGTACCGATGATTGCGGTGACGGCGATGGCGATGCCTGGCGATCGCGAGCGATGTTTTGAAGCTGGCGCTTCTGGTTATTTGAGCAAGCCGCTGGATCTGAATTTGGCGATCGCCACTATCCGTTCTTTTCTCTCTTAAACAGCATTTATACAGAGGTTGTAAAAGTAACTGTTAGCTGGCGAGGGATGAGAAAAGCTTGTCCATCAAAGTGCCAATAAAAATTTGCTTGAAATGATTTAGACGCGCTATCTACTATATAATAGATGATGACATGGATTCAGACATCTAGAAAATATCAGAATGATAGCTAAATGCACGTTATCAGTCGGAAAAAATTAAGAGACTACTGCCAAAGTCACGCTGATTCCTGCGAAGCCCTCGATGACTGGTATAAAATTGCCAGTAAAGCAGCCTGGGCTAATCTTGTTGAAGTTCAAGCTGTTTATCTCAAAGCTGAAGCAGTTGGAAATTTTACAGTTTTTAATATCAAAGGAAATAAATATCGCTTAATCGCGAGTATTAACTATGAAAAGCAAATTATTTATATAAAATACGTTTTCACTCACGCCGAGTATGACAAGGAAACCTGGAAAAATGACTATTACTTTTGACGCCAAAATTTACAGTAACTTACTCTCTCAATATCAGCCTCGAATTATCAAAAGTGAAGAGAAAAACGAGATATTTTTGGAGATTGTTGAAGAATTACTCTCTCGTCAAAATCTGACTCCCGAAGAAGATGCGCTGTTGGAACTGCTGGTAAAACTGATTGAGGATTTTGAAGATCAGCACTATCAACTTAATACATCAACGCCCAAGTCAAGGCTGCTGCATTTGATGGATGCTCGGAGTCTAGAAGCAGAGGATTTAGTAGAAATTATGGGTTCGAGTGAGGGGGTAGTTGAGGTAATTAACGATCGGCTAGAAATCACTAAGAAACAAGCTGAGGCTTTGGGGAGGTTTTTTCACGTCGATCCGGGGTTGTTTCTGTTCAATTGAGCGATCGCACTCTGTAATTTCCCGGAGGGCGATCGCTTCCAAGTAGATTGATTTGGCGAGGGTGGGCAAAAAAATTGACTAACAGATCGTTTAATCCGCAGGAGAATATGGCAAATCTAGACTGGTTGGAATGGAACTGTATTTCTGATTCTCTCAATTTTAAAGTTACTCAACATGGCAGTTTTCCCCCATGTATAGAAAAAGTAGAACTTTCAAGAGGGTCTGATCTAAAGCTATTGGCACTAGGAAAGGGAAATGGATATTTTAATTTTTCGCAAGATTATCATATAAAAAAGCGCGGTAACTGAGCTTCGACCGCGCAGTCGAAGCTCAGCTACCGCGTAGTCGTTCGCCACGATTTAAAGCTCAACCAGCCGGTTTTTGACCTAATCTGCGGTCTACAGCAGAGGATTTTTGTCCATCAAACCCGGTTTCTGGCCACCCGTGCGTCCAGGACTATTAGGGAAAAAGAAAACAGCCCTCGCGTGAGGCTGTCTTCGATCGCACTATGGTATTTGCTACTGCTGTCCAACTTTTCCCACTGCCACTAATCCTGGATTCACTACCACAGAGGTGTAATTTATTACATTTCATCATGCGAAACGCTAAACTTAATAGTAGAGAAATTTTAAATTGAATGTAAAATCAACTTATATTAACCGAACTCAAATATTTCGGCGATCGAGCGGGGGCATCTCTTTTCAGGAACGAGGGGAAATGGTCAAGAATACAACACAATCTGTTCTGGACGCTATTAGACAAAAGAAACCGGGTTTTTTACTTTG
The DNA here is from genome assembly GCA_025362325.1 of Cyanobacteriota bacterium. Lineage (GTDB taxonomy): Bacteria > Cyanobacteriota > Cyanobacteriia > Cyanobacteriales > Microcoleaceae > Microcoleus. The sequence continues at coordinate 35,847 of JANYGO010000032.1, forward strand.
ATTAAAAGTCTGGATGCAGTATTTTCGGCAAAAATCCGATTTCTAGGCGATCGTGCGTCAATCGTAGCTAAATCCCTCAATCCTTCGTCCTTGCCGATCGGTGACCAACTTTACCTATCATATTCCATGTCAAACAAGTCGCACTGCATCATGTTGGTTGATGACGAGCCAGATAATCTGACTTTACTCCAAGAGTTATTGCAACTCGAAGGATACACCACAGTATCAGCGCTATCTGGCGATGAAGCCCTTTCCCTCGCCCGCGCATCTCGACCCGATTTAATTTTACTGGATATTATGATGCCGGAGATGGACGGTTTTGATGTGTGCGATCGCCTGCGGAAGGATACGGCATTGCAAACTGTACCGGTGATTTTTTTGACGGCCCTCGATGACGATACCTCTCGCATCCGAGGGTTAGAAACAATGGCTGATGATTATTTGACCAAGCCTTTTAACAGTCGCTTGTTGCTGGCGAAAGTAGAAAATATTTTACTGTTGAGCAAAATGCGATCGCAAGTTGTATCTTCCCAATTCAACCAGCAGGTTAAAGAGCAAAGCAAACGCCAAATTGCCGCAGCTTGGGAGGCCAACGAATACCTTTCCGAAAAATTTCACCTATTTGTGCCGGAGCAGCTTCTCGAACGAATTGCGCCCCAAGGAATAGAATCGATTCAGTTGGGAAATGTCACAGAAGAAGAGCTGACTATTTTATTTTGCGACATTCGCGGGTTTACTGCGATCGCCGAATCGCAAGAAGCCCGTGAGACTTTTGAATGGCTGAACGCTTTTTTTACTAAAATGAACGAATGTATCACGTCCCACGGCGGGTTTATTGACAAATACCTAGGCGATGCCATCATGGCAGTATTTGACCAGCCGAATTCTCACGCTATAAATGCGATCGAAGCAGCAGTAGCAATGCAAGAAAGTTTGCAGGAATTTAATGCCAGCCGCCACAAATACAATTTAGAATCTCCTGTCAATATCGGTACAGGAATTAACACAGGTATCGGCATGATCGGGACTTTGGGTTCCGATCGCCGGATGGACTCTACAGTCATCGGCGATGTAGTGAATACTGCTTCTCGGTTAGAAAACTTAACTAAAATATACGGCTGCCAAATTATTGTTAGCGAAAATACGATCGTTCATGCGAGAGAATTTCTCAATCGCATAAGTCCGAACTCAAACTCAAAAGAAAGTCTATTATTAAAGTGCGACTTGGAAGTGGAAACACCGGAGAGTATGATTTCTACTTCTCGCGCGACAGCAGCCGACAGCCATTCGCCCAGCAACAATTATTATTATCGCTGGATCGATCGAGTAACCCCGCGCGGCAAGCAGCAAGCCATTGAAATCTACGAAATCTGGCCCGCCTCCAGTTCCGACTCCGAGGCAAAGCAGCTTACCCAGGCTTTATTTGACAAAGGAATTCAAGGATGGCAATCCGAAAAATTTGTCGCCGCCTTGGGATATTTTCAGCAACTAATCGCCCAAAACCCTGCTGATACAGTCGTCAGTTTTTATATCAACCGCTGCCAGGAAAAACTCGGCCTTATACCTGCAAATAGCAGCTCAGAAATGAGCTAAATAAAACCTGTTTGTTGTATACCAAATTCATTCTCCAGTCCGCACAGGCGGACTTAGTATAGTGGCGGTTTCAACCGCCGACTCTTACTGCCAACCTATGAGAACATTCTAATTTGCTCGCACATCAAACCGCCGTCAAAATCTGCTGTCTCAACTTCCCAATCAACTGATTAACCCCCCCCGCATTCAAACGGTAACTCAAAGGATGACCGATCAAATAAGCCGAACTTTGAAACAAAACATCAATTTCCACCAAACCATTTTCACGCAAAGTTTTGCCAGTCGAAACCAAATCCACAATAGCCTCCGACATACCCGTAATCGGCCCCAACTCCACAGAACCGTAAAGCGGCACAATTTCCACCGGTAAATTCAAATTGTGAAAATATTCCCTCGCACAGTTGACGAACTTAGAAGCAACTCTACCGTGAGGTGGCAAATCCACACTTCGCCGATAGGAACTAGATTCCTTCACCGCCACCGACAGCCGGCACTTGCCAAATTTTAAATCAATTAAATTAGCAACTTTCGGCTTTTTTTCCCGCAAAACATCATAACCCGCAATCCCCAAATCAGCTTGACCGTATTCCACATAAACAGGTACGTCGTGTGTCCTGACTAGCAAAGCTTTTGCCGTTCCGGTGGGGTCATAAATTTGAAGTTGTCGGTTAGAGGAATCGAGAAAAGCACTAAAGTCTAATCCAACCGATTTAAACAACCGAATGCTATCTCCTAACAGTCCGCCTTTGGGAAGTGCAACAGTAATCATGTCAATTTTAAGAGTGTAAATTGCTCAATTTGGGAAGGGGGCGATCGTGGCACAAGCAAAAACAGCTTTTACCAAACCCAGAATAACACATAGAGTTCACAGCGAAAAATAAATTTCGGGTATTGCTCGATCCTTTGTTTGGGTATATATTATATTTAGTCAGTTTTTTAAAGGGCGGTCAGTATGGAAAACAATCAAGAGTTTGACAGTCAAGAATTTGACGGAGAATTTCACAGTGTAGACCCGGATTCCCTGAAAATTACAGTAGATGAAATCCTCTCAGGCGGCGGTGTAGAGGCAGAGGAAATGCACTATACAGTGGTCGTACCTACCGCTAACGATGCCAAACTCCACGGAAAAAAATTCAATGCCAAATCAGGTGTGATCGTCGATACAGCCCCCCGATCGCCGTTTGTAGAAAAACGCGGAACGCTGGGAGGCTGTTAATGTAAAATGCTTGCAGAGGTTGGTGCACACAATGGCGCTCCTCGAAGAGGAGCGCCATTGTGTGTCACGCATCTAACAGTGTATTCAACTCTAAAACTTAAAATTTAACGGGCGATCGCCAATAGCTGACAGCTAAACTATGACCGAATTGACACTTGTTATTGGCAACAAAAATTATTCCTCTTGGTCGCTGCGTGCTTGGCTGGCTATGAAACAAGCTGGACTAGAATTTGCCGAAGTCAGAATTCCCCTAGATAGCCCGACAACCCACGAGGAAATCCGACGCTATTCTCCTTCGGGAAAAGTGCCAGTTTTAATTGACGGCGACCTGAAAGTGTGGGAATCTTTAGCAATTTGTGAATACGTTGCCGATCGCTTTGCGGATGATTTGTGGCCGGCGGATATCGCCCAAAGGGCGATCGCCCGTTCCATCTGCGCCGAGATGCACGCAGGATTCCAAAATCTGCGCGAAAATATGCCGATGGACTGCCGCAACCGCTATCCAGGTGAAGGAATGACTCCCGGTGTCGAAGCAGAGATCGATCGCATCTTTGCCATTTGGCGCGAATGCCGCCAAAAATTCGGCACAGGCGGCGATATGCTGTTCGGAAAATTCACAATTGTAGACGCTATGTTTGCCCCCGTTGTCATGCGTTTTATTACCTACGAAGTCAAATTAGATTCACAAGCAAAAGCTTATGCTGATGTAATTTTGGCACTGCCGGCAATCCAGGAATGGGTAGCAGCAGCTTGCAGCGAATCGGAAACTTTTGCACATTTTAAGGTGTAGCAAAAATTAGTTTACTTAACCTAAAATCTCCAATCTAAAATCTCAAATTTGAAATCAGGATGCGGATTCTTTTAGTTGATGATGAAGTTGAGTTAACTGACCCTTTGAGTCGAGTTTTAAGCCGCGAAGGTTATACAGTTGATGTGGCATTTGACGGAGCAACTGGCAACAATTTAGCAATCCAGGGAAATTACGATTTGCTAATTTTGGATTGGATGCTGCCGAGACAAACCGGACTGGCAATTTGTCAGAATTTGCGATCGCAAGGACGGAATACGCCAGTGCTATTTCTCACCGCCAAAGACACCCTAGACGATCGCGTACAGGGACTCGACGCAGGCGCAGACGACTATCTAGTCAAGCCTTTTGAACTGCGAGAGCTCCTAGCCAGAGTCCGCGCCTTGCTGCGCCGCCCCCCAACTTTTGATGCCGAAGTCGCTGTCGGGCGGCTGCAAGTGGCAGATTTACAGCTAGACTACGACAATCAAATAGCTTATCGGGGCGATCGTACAATTGACTTATCCGAAAAAGAATGTCAGTTACTAGAATACTTAATGCGCCATCCCGGTCAATTACTAACACACGAACAAATCCACCAATATTTGTGGAGTGAAGCAGAAAAACCCAGCAGCAACGTATTAGCAGCTCAAATTCGCCTACTGCGGCGCAAAATAGAAGCCCCAGGCGAATCCGTCCTAATTCACACAGTCTACGGCAGAGGCTATCGCTTTGCAGAAGCCAGTTAATAATAGGAATTGCCCAAAAAATCTCGTAGATCTGACGGCGGTTTCAATCGTACCTCCGATCTTCAACCCGCGCACCATCCGGGTTTTGTCTGTGTAGACGCGGTTTCAACCGCCGAGTCTTCTTGACAAACCAAAGTAATGACTGTCACCTCCGGCGGACAAAATAGCCTCCCCGGCGCATAAGTTCCCAAACCGCGATTCACGTACAGCAAATTACTCCCAACCCGATGCAAACCGCTAGCCCATTCCCAGTGAGTAACTACTCGATCGCAAGCCGACATAAAAGGAATGAACTTTCGGATTGGTTGAGGAATCAAATAGCCAATTTTTCTCACCCAAGCATACAAAGGCCCGATACCAGGAATCACAATTTGACCGCCGTGAGTGTGCCCAGAAAACTGCAAATCAATCCGCCACTTTTGCAGCTTTTCAGCAGTATCAGGATTGTGAGACAATACAATCCGAGAAATCCCCGGATTTATTGATGTCATTACAGGTTCAGGCTCAAAATCGCCAGACCAAAAATCTGCAAACCCAACTAAAGCCAATTCAGACCCCAAAGGATAAATAGCTTCATTGTACAAAACCCGAATACCTGCATTATTCAAAGCATTAGCAACCTTAATTTTTGCCCCTGGGTAATAGTGATCGTGATTGCCTAAAACAGCGTAAATTCCCACCCGACTTTGCAAGTTTTTCAAGCGCTGCACTAAGTCATAAATAGGTGCCGGATCGTAGGTAATAAAATCCCCGGTTAAAAAAATCAGGTCTGGTTCCGCTTCATTAGCCGCCGCAATCGCCTCGAATAGCAACCATTCCGACAGCCGCACCCCGTCATAGTGAAAATCAGTAAGCTGTACAATTTTAGTACCGGATAGATTTGCTGGAAGATTGGCGATCGGTATTGTTAAACATTCTACCCGCAGTTTTCCAGTTAATAACCTGTGCATAAATCTAAGGTTTATTGACAGAGCGCAACCTCTAGTTTAACAAATAAACAGGCAAGACTGCAAAACTCGATATTCTTCCCTTCTTATCAATCCTTGTATAAATTGCTTTCTTATGCCTTGCTTCCTTGCATCCTTGCTTCCTTCCTTCTTCCTTCCTTAATCCGTTAAATCCGTTACACAATCCGTTGCCGAACTTGCTTCTTACATCCGTTACATCCGTTACACAATCCGTTGCCGAACTTCATTTATGATAGATCACCTCAAAAGTTTCCACAGCTTTCTTCTTACCTTTAACTATCACAGAGCCAATTTTCCTAAATTCAAACATATCTTTAGTAGCGCTGTAAACACTATCGCTGACCAAAATTTGTCCTCCCTGGGCCATTGACTGCAACCTAGAGGCAATATTCACCTCATCCCCTATTGCAGTATAGTCCATGTGCTGCGGCGAACCAATATTACCAACAACTACCTCCCCCGAACTAATGCCAATACCAGTCAGAAAATTATCCGCAATCCAAGAAATCGACATTCTTCTAATCCGGCGCTGCATATCGATCGCAGTTTCGATCGCCTTCCTTTCGCGATCGGCCACTTCCGAAGGCGCCCCAAACATAGCCACAATCATATCTCCGACAAACTTATTCACAGTACCTTCATGACTAAAAATTACCTCTACCATCTCCGTGAAATACTCGTTTAAATACATCACTATTTTTTCGGCCGGAAGCTCCTCACACTTAGTAGTAAAATCTCTAATATCCGAAAAAAGAACCGTTAGATTGCGCTTAGTCGGATTCATAGAAATTTCTCCTTTAGCTTCGATAACAGCTTGCACTACCTGGGGAGAAAGGTACCTCTCCAAATTATTTTTAATCCGTTCTTCCTTCAATTTACTTTCATGTAAAAGTGCATTCTCGATCGCCGCCGCCGCTTGCGAAGCCAAAGCCGTAAATAATTTTAAATCCTGTGCTGTATAGTTCACAGGTTCATTATGACTAATATTGATCACACCGATCGTACCATTCTGCGTTGTTAGAGGCGCACAAATTAGAGAACGCATCTCATTGTCTCCCGGAACATACCTGGGATCGGACAACACATCATTAACTATTTCAGCTTGGCCAGAAACAAGAATATGACCAGCTATTCCTATATTTCGACCAATTCTTGTTTTACGATTATACTCTTTTCCTCGCGCTGAAATAATTTCAAGTTTGCCGACTTTTTCATTAATCAGCATGACCGAAATATTGGTAGACTCTATCAATTTTTTAGCTTCCGTTACCACCAATTGACTGACTTCAAAAACTCCCAAACAAGTAGCTATTTTGCTAGAAAAATCGTACAAAAAATTAACTTCTTCATACTTATCTAAAGTATCCACAGCCAAAGTTCTTATATCCAAATCAGCGCTCGCAGCATAGCTCAGCATATCGGCAATAAATGCTGCTTTTTGACTGCCTGTTACATAACCGATAACTTCATCGGCTAGGATGATAGGATAGGTATTTAAGGATGTCGGACAGTCTTCGCCAAATAAGATAGTTCCTTGAATATTCCGAATCGCGATCGGAGCATCCAAAACACCGCGCGCGCCCTCAATAACCGCCCGCAAATCTTTCTTAGAAATCAATTTTTTGAGATTGATGCGAACCATTTATTTTGCTATTAGTCATGAGTGATATATCGTTAGTCATTAGTTTTTAACCAGTCACCAACGACCAAAAACCAAAGACTATTCTTGTCAATTAATTGTGTACCTATCCCTACATTGGTGCAGTCAAACCCAGAATTTCCCTAGCTTTTACCAGCAATTCTTTCGGGCGAAAAGGTTTAGTCATATAAAGATTTGCCCCCACAGCCATACCGCTTTGTTTATCATACTCTTGTCCCTTAGCTGTCAACATAATAATGTAAACATCCTTCATGCCTAGTTGATTTTTAACCGTATTGCATAGCTCTAACCCGCTCATTTTCGGCATCATCACATCCAGAAAAACCAAATCTGGCTTTTCTTCCTTAATTATGTTTAATGCCTCCAGTCCATTTCTCGCCGTCAGCAACTCTACATCATCCTCATCTTCCAAATTTTCCAGAGCCTGCTCCATCAAAATCAGAATATTCGGCTCGTCATCCACAATTAAAACTTTTTTCACAGCAATTTCTCTTTAACTTATTTGTTGTTCACGTTATCTTCTGCGATATCTCCAAAAATAATTATCGAGACATTTTCCAAGCCCTTAGTAAGCCGCAATTTTTTGACCAATTCTTGCCTTCGAGATAATGCTTCCTCAATAATAATCAAATCTGGAGCGATCGCTATAACTCGATCGAGGCATGATTCAGCATCTGACGCCTCGATCGCATTATATCCCTGAAAAACCAACCCATCCGACAAAGTTTTGAGAGTAGAAGCATTGCTAGCAACTACCAACACCGTCTTATGTGACACCCCTTGCCGCAACAGTAAGCCGATCTCCTTTAGTAGTACCGCTACATTTATAGGTTTGGTAAAATAGCGATCGACCCCCAAACGGTAGCCCCTTTCTCGGTCTTGAATTAGGGAAACAATGATAATTGGAATACCCCTAGTGTCAGGGTCATTTTTGAGAACTACCGCCACATCAAAACCGTCGATTTGAGGCATCATTATATCTAAAATAATCAAATCTGGTTGAACTGCTTTAGCCTTAGAAATAGCATCTATGCCATTAATTGCCTCCGTGACTTTATACCCTTCTTCTTCCAGTGACTGCCTCAGCATTTCCCGGATGTTAGGCTCATCATCAGCAACTAAAATCTGCTGGCTTTTTTTAATGCAGATCGGAGTTCTGTTGACAACTTGCTGTTTGATTTGCCAGATTAAATCATTGATATTGTTGCATTTTTCTACCCGCTCAATATCTTTTATTAGCGGTATACTAAAGGAAAAAGTGCTGCCCCGGCCCAACTCGCTTTCTAGCCAAATTCTACCGCCGTGGTTTTCAACAATTTGTTTAGAAATTGGCAGCCCCAAACCAGTGCCTTTTGGCTTTTCTGTCAGGATATCTCCTACTTGTTTAAATCTTTCAAAAACTTTGCTGTGGTCTTCTGTTGCAATGCCTATGCCAGTATCGATAATGCTAATAACTAGCTCGTCATTCTCTACTCGGGCGCGACAGGTGACAGAACCTGATTCTGTGAACTTAACTGCATTCGAAATTAAATTTATCGCGACTTGAATCATGCGATCGCGGTCTACTAATACCTGTGGCAGTCCGGGGCTAAAATCTTTAATCAATTTCAAATTATTCTTTTCTAACAAAGATGACATAGCAGCGATCGCCTGTGTTAAGATGTGCGCTGGATTTATCTGTTGTAACTGCCATTCAACGCGCCCCGATTCCATCTTAGCAATATCCAAAACATCATTAATTAAAGATGTCAGCCGTTCAGCTTCTGACACAATAATGTTGATATTGTTTCCCACTTGATTCAATGCTTTTTTGATTTTTTTATCGGCGGCGGGGACGGCGGGAACAATCACTTTTTCTAGTTTTTCTTGAATCAGCGAAGCAAAGCCCAAAACCGAAGTTAAAGGCGTCCGCAGTTCGTGAGAAACGGTAGCCAGAAAATCCGTTTTTATGCGGTCAACTTCTCGTTCTACCGTCACATCTCTAATTAAAATTACCGAACCGAGAGAGCGATCTACTTCCTCTTTTACCGCATCTTTCAGAATAGTTGTCGCTAAAGCTTGACCGATCTTAGAATTGCCAAGTTCCACTTCCAACGTCACAATTTCTCCCTCTCGATGCTCAGTCACCTCGACTAATTGTGCTAATTTTTTAGGAAAGATTTCGGATACTTTTTTTCCCTTCAGGTCAATATCTTTCAATTCAAACATAGCCAGCAGGGCCGGGTTAAACCTGGTGATTTTACCTTCAATGTCAGTAACTAATAACCCGTCAGCCAAATTGTCAACGATCGCATTTAAGTCTGCCAAAGTCGTCCGCAATTCCCAGGACTGCTTTTTAGTGCGATCGAGCAATTCTGCTTGGTGCATAGCTACTCCCAATTGACTGCCAAGCTGAGCCAGCAACCTCACTTCTCCCGCTTCCCACTCACGGGGGCCCGAGTTCTGGTAAGCTGCTAGCAAACCCCAGAGATTTTCCCCCACAAAAACAGGCGCTACACAATATGCTTTGGCTTGAATTTGTTCAAGAATTTCCACGTGACATGGAGAGTGACCAATTTTGTAGATGTCATTAACTACAAAAGTTTCTTGATGGCGATACCTGCCGCCCTCAGTTTTTTGCAAATAATCATCTTGCCAGACTGTTTTAATTTTGTCAGTTACTAAAGGTATCCAACCTTCTTCTACCGATTCCGACACAAATTCCCCGCTCCAATCTGGAAAAAAGCGGTAAACTCCTACACGATCGCAGTTGAGGATTTGCCGCACTTCTTGAGTCGTAGCGCTAAATATTTTGTCAATGTTTAGCGTCTGGCGAATCCGTTCAATTACTCTAGTTAATGTGCGCTCCTGTTCGGCTGCTTTCGCCTGCTGTTTAGCTTGAAACTGTATTTTTTCTAGGTACTCTGACTGCTGCAAAGCCACTCCTAAATGAGTACCAATTTGATTCAGCAACTTGACTTCCGTCTCTTCCCAGTGTCGCGCACCGCTGTGTTGAAATGCACTGAGCAATCCCCAAAGTTTTTCTCCTTTAAAAATAGAAACTACCGCACAGGATTTGACACCAAAATATTCTAAAGCTTCGATGTGACAATCGCTCTGGCCGGCATTGTAGATATCGTCAGCTATAAAACTTTCCGCGCACCGGAATCGGCCTCCTTGGTGTTCGTTTAAGTAGGGGTCTTCCCAACCGCCGCCTACCAATTTCGGCCACTCGCCGGATTCAGATTCAAAAATAAAGTCGCCGAAATAGTCTTCGCGGAATTGATAAATAGCAATGCGATCGACATTCAACAGTTTGCGGACTTCCGTCGCTGCTGTCTGGAAAATTGTTTCCATATCTAAAGTTTGGCGGATCTTGTCAATCATCCGAGTTATTGCTCGTTCTCGGTGTGCTTCCTTCACCAACTCTTCAGTACGTTTTCTCAATTGAGCCTCCAGAGTAGTCTGAAGTGCGGTTGACCGCTTCTGGGCTCTTTGTAACAGTTCTGCCTGCTGTATTGCTACTCCCAAATGCACCGCAATTTGAGTAACAAACTCAATTTCATCTTCCTGCCACTGGCGTGGGCTACCACATTGGTGAATGCAGAGCAATCCCCAAAGTTGATTTCCTTTAATTAAAGGTACAATTAAGTTGGCTTTCACCTGAAACTGGGCAAGAATAGCAATGTGACAATCGCTCAATCCAGCATTATAAATATCAGAAACTGCCTGAATTCTTCCTTTCTGATAGTGTACTGCGTGTTGTTCTCCAAAGCAGTGGTCGTGTACCTTGACAGCTTTTGCTGAGTCAAACTCAGGCAGCACGTCTTCAGATACAAATTCGCCGTCGTCAAACCCTGACTCGGCGTAAAATCGAAACATTCCCACTCGATCGGCATTCAGCAGTTGGCGCACTTCTGTAGCGGTTGATTTAAAAATAATATCTAAGTCTAGCGACTCGCGAATTTTGGTCACTACAGCAAACAGCGCCTTTTGTTTGGCAACTCTAGCGGGTTCTGGTTTAGCGGCCGACTCTAGTTCGGCAACGCGTGCTTTGAGGGTTTGTAGCTCGCTTTTGAGGGAGTCGTAATCTTCGGGATCTAATAATACGTGATTTTCTGACATAGGTTTGAGTTTTTTTTTGTTGGTTTATTAAGTATTGATAGTTGTTTATTTTATAATTATAAACTCAATTTCATCGTCTATTCAATAAAATTTAGACAGAATTTGCTTTGATGGTTTCATAACTACCAACTAACCCTCTGTGTGCTAGGGTTGCGATCGCACTAGCCCAATTGTCGATCGAACGCTAACCCTATTGCTTTGGCATGACGCGCCCAACTGTTGCAGCATTTTTATGATATGTTACGCACCGTGACAAGCTGTTTTCAAAGCTCAGACTTGTGTCGCATCGGGTGAGAGCACAACTACTACGGGGAAGATTGCCCTACAAAACACGCTCTAGGACTTACGCATGGGGGCCCAGAAACCGTGTTTTTTACCACAATACTTCGTTGAAGCATCGCACCCAAGGTAAAAAACCGGTTTCTTTGTGGGCTTTGTGCGATCGCGAACTGACTATATATTTAATGTCGCCGGAGAGCACCAATGTCAGCAACGGCCTCGCGTGCGGGACTTTTGCGATGGTGCAATATCTAAGTCCATTTTATCAAAAATCAATTCACGCTGGCGATGGCAAAAGAACCCTCGCCCGTGCTACGGCTCTTTTCCAGCCCTCCGTCACGCTCATCAGCTTTCCTGATAACTCTCATCAGTTCTACTGTCGCTACACCCCTTTACAAACCTTAACGATACCCGTAATAATAGAAACATCATCAGAACATTGAAAACCAAATACAGCAATCATAAACACATGACAGCTACCTTACAACAGCGCGAAAGCGCCAACCTGTGGTCGCAATTCTGCAACTGGGTAACATCAACCGACAACCGCCTTTATGTAGGCTGGTTCGGCGTCTTGATGATTCCTACCTTGCTCACTGCCACCATCTGTTACGTCATCGCCTTCATCGCTGCCCCTCCAGTGGACATCGACGGCATCCGCGAACCAGTTGCAGGTTCCTTGATGTTCGGTAACAACATCATCACAGGTGCAGTTGTTCCTTCGTCAAACGCGATCGGTCTTCACTTCTACCCAATCTGGGAAGCAGCTTCCTTGGATGAGTGGTTGTACAACGGCGGCCCTTACCAATTGGTAATTTTTCACTTCCTGATCGGCATTTTCTGCTACATGGGTCGTGAATGGGAACTGTCCTACCGCTTAGGTATGCGTCCTTGGATCTGCGT